>NZ_JBFYGP010000015.1:0-5365 GCF_041079415.1 Microbacterium sp. 20-116 | reverse complement strand
AAAGTGCCCGTAAATGCGAAATGGCCACCCAACGTTGGGTGGCCATTTCGACTGAAAAGAAGTCCGGCGGTGTCCTACTCTCCCACAGGGTCCCCCCTGCAGTACCATCGGCGCTGAGAGGCTTAGCTTCCGGGTTCGGAATGTAACCGGGCGTTTCCCTCTCGCTATGGCCGCCGAAACACTATTGATGTTTCACAAACCAACAACGACATAATCATTGTTGAGTTCCCGACCGTACATCGAGAACCACTCAGTGGACGCAAGCACCAAAAACAGGTGTGTTATCAAGTCATCGGCTTATTAGTACCGGTCAGCTTCACGTATTACTACGCTTCCACATCCGGCCTATCAACCCAGTAGTCTGGCTGGGAGCCTCTCACCATAAAGGTATGGAAGTCTCATCTTGAGGCCGGCTTCCCGCTTAGATGCTTTCAGCGGTTATCCATCCCGAACGTAGCTAATCAGCGGTGCTCCTGGCGGAACAACTGACACACCAGAGGTTCGTCCAACCCGGTCCTCTCGTACTAGGGTCAGATCCTCTCAAACTTCCTACGCGCGCAGCGGATAGGGACCGAACTGTCTCACGACGTTCTAAACCCAGCTCGCGTACCGCTTTAATGGGCGAACAGCCCAACCCTTGGGACCTACTCCAGCCCCAGGATGCGACGAGCCGACATCGAGGTGCCAAACCATGCCGTCGATATGGACTCTTGGGCAAGATCAGCCTGTTATCCCCGAGGTACCTTTTATCCGTTGAGCGACAGCGCTTCCACAAGCCACTGCCGGATCACTAGTCCCGACTTTCGTCCCTGCTCGACCTGTCAGTCTCACAGTCAAGCTCCCTTGTGCACTTACACTCGCCACCTGATTGCCAACCAGGTTGAGGGAACCTTTGGGCGCCTCCGTTACATTTTGGGAGGCAACCGCCCCAGTTAAACTACCCACCAGGCACTGTCCCTGAACCGGATCACGGTCCTAAGTTAGATATCCAGAGTGACCAGAGTGGTATTTCAACAATGACTCCACACTCACTGGCGTGAATGCTTCACCGTCTCCCACCTATCCTACACAAGCCACACCGAACACCAATACCAAGCTGTAGTAAAGGTCACGGGGTCTTTCCGTCCTGCTGCGCGTAACGAGCATCTTTACTCGTAATGCAATTTCGCCGAGTTCGCGGTTGAGACAGTTGGGAAGTCGTTACGCCATTCGTGCAGGTCGGAACTTACCCGACAAGGAATTTCGCTACCTTAGGATGGTTATAGTTACCACCGCCGTTTACTGGGGCTTAAATTCTCAGCTTCGCCTTACGGCTAACCGGTCCTCTTAACCTTCCAGCACCGGGCAGGCGTCAGTCCGTATACATCGTCTTGCGACTTGGCACGGACCTGTGTTTTTAGTAAACAGTCGCTACCCACTAGTCTCTGCGGCCACCACACCCTTTCGGAGCAAGTCCTAATAAGTGGATGGCCCCCCTTCTCCCGAAGTTACGGGGGCATTTTGCCGAGTTCCTTAACCACGATTCTCTCGATCTCCTTGGTATTCTCTACCTGACCACCTGAGTCGGTTTGGGGTACGGGCGGCTAGAACCTCGCGTCGATGCTTTTCTTGGCAGCATAGGATCACCCACTTTTTATCCGCATCGTGTCTCAGCCTCATGACTCCCGGATTTGCCTAAGAGTCGGCCTACGCACTTGCACCAGGACTACCATCGCCTGGCTTGGGCTACCTTCCTGCGTCACACCTGTTAATACGCTAGCCGCACCAGCATGGGGTCGAGCGTTCACACACACCCGCCTCACCCCGAAGGGATCCGCTAAAGCGTGAGCTAGGACTCTTAGCACCACTGGATTGACTGGGGCGGTTCTTCGCCGGTACGGGAATATCAACCCGTTGTCCATCGACTACGCCTGTCGGCCTCGCCTTAGGTCCCGACTTACCCAGGGAAGATTAGCTTGACCCTGGAACCCTTGGTCTTTCGGAGGACGTGTTTCTCACACGTCTTTCGCTACTCATGCCTGCATTCTCACTCGTGTAGCGTCCACGGCTGGGTCACCCCGCCGCTTCACTCGCCACACGACGCTCTCCTACCCATCAACACGGCTGGACCACGAAGGCCTACCAAAAATGTCAATGCCACAACTTCGGTGGCGTGCTTGAGCCCCGTTACATTGTCGGCGCGGAATCACTTGACCAGTGAGCTATTACGCACTCTTTCAAGGGTGGCTGCTTCTAAGCCAACCTCCTGGTTGTCAAAGCAACTCCACATCCTTTCCCACTTAGCACGCGCTTAGGGACCTTAGTTGGTGGTCTGGGTTGTTTCCCTCTCGACTATGAAGCTTATCCCCCACAGTCTCACTGCTGCGCTCTCACTTACCGGCATTCGGAGTTTGGCTGACGTCAGTAACCTTGTAGGGCCCATCGGCCATCCAGTAGCTCTACCTCCGGCAAGAAACACGCAACGCTGCACCTAAATGCATTTCGGAGAGAACCAGCTATCACGAAGTTTGATTGGCCTTTCACCCCTATCCACAGCTCATCCCCTCAGTTTTCAACCTAAGTGGGTTCGGTCCTCCACGACGTCTTACCGTCGCTTCAACCTGGCCATGGATAGATCACTTCGCTTCGGGTCTAGGACACGCGACTGAATCGCCCTATTCAGACTCGCTTTCGCTACGGCTACCCCACTCGGGTTAACCTCGCCACGTATCACTAACTCGCAGGCTCATTCTTCAAAAGGCACGCTGTCACCCCTACTAAGGAGGCTCCAACGGTTTGTAAGCAAACGGTTTCAGGTACTATTTCACTCCCCTCCCGGGGTACTTTTCACCTTTCCCTCACGGTACTTGTCCGCTATCGGTCATCTGGGAGTATTTAGGCTTATCAGGTGGTCCTGACAGATTCACACGGGATTTCTCGGGCCCCGTGCTACTTGGGATACTTCTCACGCCAAGAACAGGCATTTCGACTACGGGGTTCGCACCCTCTATGACCGGCCATTCAAAACCGTTCGTCTATACCCTCTTGTCACGTCGATCATTCGGCAGAACAATCAGAAAAGTCCCGCAACCCCCAACATGCAACGCCTGCCGGCTATCACACACGCTAGGTTTAGCCTCTTCCGGTTTCGCTCGCCACTACTTACGGAATCGCTTTTGCTTTCTCTTCCTGTGGGTACTGAGATGTTTCACTTCCCCACGTTCCCTCTACCCGCCCTATATATTCAGGCGGGAGTCACCAGGTACGCACGCGCCCTGGCGGGGTTTCCCCATTCGGACATCCTCGGATCAAAACTCGCTTATCAGTTCCCCGAGGCTTATCGCAGATTGCTACGTCCTTCTTCGGCTCCAGATGCCAAGGCATCCACCGTTTGCTCTTAAAGACTTGAAATCACATGAGTTGAATCGTCAAAAAATTGACTAATGATCTTTAAGATCATCTTCACGACACAACCAAAAAGTCATGTCGAAGATGCTCGCGTCCACTGTGTAGTTCTCAAAGTACGGGCGGTACCCACCCCACACGCCACAACCGTGACAGCAGGGAAGGCCCACGAGGAACAGCCACCAACCACACCAGCCTTCCGACTAGCGCAACCAGCGCCCGGCCCCTCAGGACCCAACAGCGTGCATGTACCCACCCCTCCAACCCGAACCGTTCCCACAGCAAGCTGCGTACTAGACCCGAACCATCGGCATGAGCACCCCATCAAATGTTCCACCCATGAGCTACCAGCAACACACATTCGGTGTTGAACTGGCGCCTGGACACCCACGATTCGAAAACCCCGGATGCCAGATGCTCCTTAGAAAGGAGGTGATCCAGCCGCACCTTCCGGTACGGCTACCTTGTTACGACTTAGTCCTAATTACCGATCCCACCTTCGACGGCTCCCTCCACAAGGGTTAGGCCACCGGCTTCAGGTGTTACCGACTTTCATGACTTGACGGGCGGTGTGTACAAGACCCGGGAACGTATTCACCGCAGCGTTGCTGATCTGCGATTACTAGCGACTCCGACTTCATGAGGTCGAGTTGCAGACCTCAATCCGAACTGGGACCGGCTTTTTGGGATTCGCTCCACCTCACGGTATTGCAGCCCTTTGTACCGGCCATTGTAGCATGCGTGAAGCCCAAGACATAAGGGGCATGATGATTTGACGTCATCCCCACCTTCCTCCGAGTTGACCCCGGCAGTATCCCATGAGTTCCCACCATTACGTGCTGGCAACATAGAACGAGGGTTGCGCTCGTTGCGGGACTTAACCCAACATCTCACGACACGAGCTGACGACAACCATGCACCACCTGTTTACGAGTGTCCAAAGAGTTGACCATTTCTGGCCCGTTCTCGTATATGTCAAGCCTTGGTAAGGTTCTTCGCGTTGCATCGAATTAATCCGCATGCTCCGCCGCTTGTGCGGGTCCCCGTCAATTCCTTTGAGTTTTAGCCTTGCGGCCGTACTCCCCAGGCGGGGAACTTAATGCGTTAGCTGCGTCACGGAAACCGTGGAATGGTCCCCACAACTAGTTCCCAACGTTTACGGGGTGGACTACCAGGGTATCTAAGCCTGTTTGCTCCCCACCCTTTCGCTCCTCAGCGTCAGTTACGGCCCAGAGATCTGCCTTCGCCATCGGTGTTCCTCCTGATATCTGCGCATTCCACCGCTACACCAGGAATTCCAATCTCCCCTACCGCACTCTAGTCTGCCCGTACCCACTGCAGGCCCGAGGTTGAGCCTCGGGATTTCACAGCAGACGCGACAAACCGCCTACGAGCTCTTTACGCCCAATAATTCCGGATAACGCTTGCGCCCTACGTATTACCGCGGCTGCTGGCACGTAGTTAGCCGGCGCTTTTTCTGCAGGTACCGTCACTTACGCTTCTTCCCTGCTAAAAGAGGTTTACAACCCGAAGGCCGTCATCCCTCACGCGGCGTTGCTGCATCAGGCTTCCGCCCATTGTGCAATATTCCCCACTGCTGCCTCCCGTAGGAGTCTGGGCCGTGTCTCAGTCCCAGTGTGGCCGGTCACCCTCTCAGGCCGGCTACCCGTCGACGCCTTGGTGAGCCATTACCTCACCAACAAGCTGATAGGCCGCGAGCCCATCCCAGACCGAAAAATCTTTCCAAACACGACCATGCGATCACGTCTCATATCCAGTATTAGACGCCGTTTCCAGCGCTTATCCCAGAGTCCAGGGCAGGTTGCTCACGTGTTACTCACCCGTTCGCCACTGATCCACCAAGCAAGCTTGGCTTCACCGTTCGACTTGCATGTGTTAAGCACGCCGCCAGCGTTCATCCTGAGCCAGGATCAAACTCTCCGTAAAAAAGAAATGCATACAACCACCGGGAAAACGACAG
>NZ_JBFYGP010000014.1:0-30122 GCF_041079415.1 Microbacterium sp. 20-116 | reverse complement strand
TGTTCGAGGCACACCACCCACAGGGCACCGCCCACCCACACCGGGCGCCGGGCGCCGCACACCGCCCCCCCGCACACCGGGCACCGGGCACCGGGCGCCGCCTACCCACTTGAGTGTCCAAGACACCCGGACGAAATTTCGGAACGTCCGGGTGTTTTGGACACTCAAGGGGCGAACGCGGCGTCACCGCCCGCCGCGCGACGACTCACCCCGAGGTGAGCGACCGCACGGAGCGCGGGAGCGCCGGGCACACGCGGGAGAATGGATGCCATGCGCGCGATGATCATGGATGCCCTGGCCGAAGCCCTCGAGGTGCGCGAGGTCGAGGAACCGAGCGCGCCGGCGGGCGGGGTCGTGGTCGAGGTGCACGCGACCGGCCTGTGCAAGAGCGACTGGCATGCGTGGGTCGGGCACGACGACGTCGCTCTCCCGCACGTGCCGGGACACGAGCTCGCGGGGGTGATCGTCGAGGTCGGCGAGGGCGTGCACCGCTGGAGCGTCGGAGACCGCGTCACGGTGCCGTTCGTCATGGGGTGCGGCGTGTGCGAGTGGTGCCGCGGCGGCGACGCGCAGGTGTGCCCCGACCAGCAGCAGCCCGGTTTCACGCAGTGGGGCAGCTTCGCCGAGCGCGTCGTGCTGCGCGCGGCCGACACCAACGTCGTGCGCATTCCCGACGACGTCTCGTTCGAGGCCGCCGCGGCCCTGGGCTGCCGCTTCGCCACCGCCTATCGCGCGCTGACCGGTCGGGCCAGGGCTCAGGCCGGCGAGTGGATCACCGTCGTGGGAGCGGGCGGGGTCGGGCTGAGCGCCGTGATGATCGGTGCCGCCCTCGGCGCGCGCGTCATCGCCGTCGACCGCACCCCCGCGGCCCTCGATGCCGCCGAGAGACTCGGTGCCGAGCACACGCTACTCGCCGACGGTTCCGACATCGCCGCAGCCGTGCACGAGCTCACCGGCGGCGGCAGTCACGTCTCGGTCGACGCCGTCGGCAGCGCGCAGACGGCCCGCGATGCCGTGCTGAGCCTTCGCCGTCGCGGCCGGCACGTGCAGATCGGCCTGCTGCCCACCGCCGATGGCGAGACCCCGATGCCCATGGCACGCGTGATCGCGTGGGAGCTCGACCTGCTCGGCAGCCACGGCATGGCCGCGGTCGCCTACCCCGAGATGCTGTCGCTCATCGAGAGCGGCGCCCTGCGCCCGCAGGAACTCATCGAGCGAGTCGTCGGACTCGACGACGCCGCCGGTCTGCTCCCCACGATGGACTCGGCCTCCCCCGCGGGCATGACGATGATCGACCCGCGTCGGTAGGCGTTACGCCCGGGGTTCGACGGGGCCGTCGTCGGCGCGCGGAGCCTCGGGCGTGGTCGGGGCACTGGAGGAGTCGGCATCCGGTGCATCCTTCGGCAGGAGCAGCGGGCGATCGATGGTCGAGGTGACCTTGGTGGGGTCGACCACCAGCAGCAACAGCGCGAGCGAAACCAGAGTGACGATGAACGTCGCGCCGGCCGCGACCAGCGCCACGATCAGTGCGCGCTGGATCTCGTCGGCGGGACGCGTCTGGAAGAAACCCATCGACATGAGCGTGACGAAGCCGGCGAACAGCGCGGCGATGAAAGCCAGACCGAGAAGCTGGACGGGCTTCATCAGATCGCGGCGGGTGGTGGGCTTGTCGGTCATGACGCGGCCTCCTCGGAGGGTACGGCCGGAACGGGCTCGGGGCGACGCGGAGAGAACCCCGCGATCGCGAGGAACACGGCGACGACCGCCGCGTACCCGCCGAAGAGTCCCACGGCGATGGTGATACCGGTCAGCGTGAACGAACCCGCCCCGGCGATGCTGTAGTCGAGCGCGTACTGCTGGATCGGGAGCATCAGCACCACCCCGAGCACGAGACTCAGGATGCCGATGAGCACGCCGTCGCGCGCGCCCGCGGCCCCGACCGTCTTGCGTTGGCGCAGGGCGCCCACCAGCTCGATGACGCCCGAGAGGATCGCCCAGGCGATGACGACCCCGAAGAAGACACCGGTCGTGCGCCAGCTGCCAACGCTGCCGACCAGGCCCGCCACGATCGATACGGCCGCGAGGAGGGCCGGCGTCAGGCGCTGATCGCGCGGGAAGACGAGCCACACCGACAGCACGAAGACGAGCCCGGTCGCGATCGCGAATCCGCTGAACACGCCCAGCCCGAGAGGGGCGGAATGGTCGGACGAGAAGGTGACCATCACCGCGGCGAGAGCGGCGAAAAGGGCGCGCGCGAGTTGCACGTGGCGAACGTCGAAGGCTCGCTCGGAAGAAGGAGTGGTCACGGAGGGTCCCGGAGAGACGGTGTCGATGGCATCCAGTCTATTCCTCGGCGCCTGAGCGGACTTCGTGGACGCTCGACG
Organism: Microbacterium sp. 20-116; assembly: GCF_041079415.1. Classification (NCBI taxonomy): domain Bacteria; kingdom Bacillati; phylum Actinomycetota; class Actinomycetes; order Micrococcales; family Microbacteriaceae; genus Microbacterium; species Microbacterium sp. 20-116. The sequence continues at coordinate 27,738 of NZ_JBFYGP010000014.1, read as the reverse complement.
TCGAGACGCTTACCCGGGCCCCTCGTCAGACCGCTCGAGCGGGCACCGCCTGCCGGGCGGGAGCGGACGGGCGCAGCATCGCCATCGGAGAGGCCCCGCGGATGCCGCGGATCGGGGCGATCTCTTCGAAGCCGAGGCGGCTGTAAAGCCGACGATTGTCGGGAGTCGACGACTCGAGGTAGGCGGCCTCTCGCGTGACGTCGAGAGTCTCGAGCCGGGAGCGCAGGAGCGCGCCGCCGACGCCGAGTCCTCGAGCCTTCGGCGAGACGCCGATCTGCGCCAGGTACCAGTGCGGTGAGCGAGGACGGTGGCGGGCCAATCGCGACGACAGGGCAGCGGCCCGGACGACACCGGCGAGGCCGAGCGCCGACAGGTACCCGGGGATCTGGCGCCAGGGCAGGGACGGCGCGCCGGGGCCCTCCCACGCGGCGACCCCGAGGATCTCGTCGCCGCCGGCGCGGCGGGCGAGGTCGACGCTGCCGGTTTCGAAGGGGGCACCGCGGAGCATGGCCGTGAACAGGGTGGTGAGCCGCTCGAGGCGGCGGCCTCCGGGCAGGATCGCGGCCATCACGGGGTCGTCGCGGAATGCGTGCGCGAGCACGGCCGCGGCGGCGGGGAGGTCGGCTTCGCGAGCGGGGGTGACGTGCAGTTCGGTCATCTCGACCTCCAATTGGTCCGGGTGGATATATTCAGTATGCGAGACTCGACCGCCCCGATCGCTTGGAGAACGCCGTGAACACCGAGGCCCCCACTCGTGATTACCTTCCCCTCGAGGAGCGTCGAGAGCGCCTGCTCGACACCGCGCTCTCGGTCGTCGCCGATGCGGGGGCATCCGCGCTGAGCCTGCGACGGGTGGCCGAGCGCGCGGGCGTCGCCCACCGCGTGGTCACTTACGCCTTCGGGTCGAAGCAGGCCCTCGTCGAGGCCGTGCTGCACCGCGCGTCGCAGCGCGCGCTCGACGCGGTCTGGGCCGACGACCTGCCGCTGGACGGGTTCGCCGAGGCCGTGCGCCTTTCCCTGCACGGCCTCGCTCACGATCTCCGCCGCCACGAGAGCGAGTATCGCGTGGTGAGCGAGCTCACGGCATCCGCCCGCGCCCATCCCGAACTGCGCGCCGCGGCGCAGAGCGAGATCGAGGCGAGCGTGCGGGCCATCGCCCAGAGCATCGAGCGGTGGTCGGACGCGACCGGGCGCACCCTGAACACCCCCACGCCGATCGTCGCCGCAGCCCTCCGCGCGAGCGTCGACGGATTGGTCGAGTGGTGGTTGAGCAGTCACGACGAGCAGGCCCTCGACGACGTCGTCGACGTGCTGGCATCCGCCTTCGTCGGTCGGGAGGCCGCTCAGGACCGACCGGACACCGCCGAGCGATGAGGGCGAGACACCACCGGGGAATTCACGACCTCCCGCGCCGACAGCATTCGTCGATCGAGCACCCTGGCCGCACCTGAAGCCGTCGTCCGGTGTGCGGCGTCAGACGGATCGCGCCTCCCCGACGCCGAGCAGCCAGGGCGATAGCCTCTCGACGATCCCTCGAGCGGCCCGAGCATCCCCCCTCGACCGCGGCCGAGGGCATCGTGTCCGACACCAGAGGAGAACATCGTGACCACGCAGCCCGCACCCGCCGGAACCACCTACCCGGGCAAGACGCTCGGCATCATCGGCCTCATCGTCGCCTTCCCGTTCAACCTGATCGGCCTGATCATCTCGATCGTCGCTCTCGTGCAGTCGAAGAAGGCCGGGTACAAGAACACCCCCGCACTGATCGGCATCATCGTCGGCGCCGTCCTTCTCGTGGTGGGCATCATCGTCGCCATCATCGTCATCAGCGTCTTCGCGGGCATCTTCGCCGCGTGCGGCGACCTGGGACCGGGGCAGCACTACGTCGACGGCGTGACGTACACCTGCTCCTGAATCGCACTCGAGCACGCAGAGGGACCGGGCCGCACGGCTCGGTCCCTCTGCGTGTTCTGCGATCGCGTTCGAGACGGACGTCAGCGCGGACGACATCGGAGTGCCCGCGCCGGCGGTCACCTGCACCTGGATGACCGCCGAGCCGTCGGTCGGGGCGACGCGGTCGGCACCCACCCGGCGGACACCACGAGCACCGCCGCCGCCGTGACCGGGATCACGGTGGCCGATGTGCCCGGCGAAGGCCGAAGCACAGCGACCGGCGGCTGAGCGACAGATCGATCTCGAGGGGGACGCGGATACTCCCCGGGGCGGACGACCCCGAGGCCCCGGCTCGCTGGGATGGGAACATGACCTCCTCACCCGTGCTCACCGCCTCCGGCCTCGTCAAGCAGTACGGCGCGCTGCGCGCCCTCGACGGCGTCTCGCTCACGATCCGCGCCGGAGAGTCCGTCGCCGTGATGGGCGCCTCGGGCTCGGGCAAGACCACGTTGCTGCATTGCCTCGCGGCCGTCATCGCCCCCGACGCGGGCTCCATCGTGCTGAGCGCCCCCGGCGCCGCCCCGCGCGAGCTCGTCGGGCTGAGCGAGAGCGAGCGCGCCCGGGTGCGTCGCGAAGCGCTCGGCTTCGTCTTCCAGGAGCACCTGCTGCTGCCCGAGCTCACTGCCGTCGAGAACGCAGCGCTCCCCCTGCTGTTGAAGGGCCTTCGCCGACAGGATGCCGAGCGGCACGCCGCCGTCTGGCTCGCCGCCCTGGGTCTCGCGGGGATGGAGGGTCGGCGCATCGGCCAGCTCTCGGGCGGTCAGGCACAGCGCGTCGCGATCGCCCGCGCCCAGGTGACCGGGGCTCCCGTCGTCTTCGCCGACGAGCCGACCGGCGCCCTCGACTCGGCGAGCTCGTCGGAGGTGCTCGACGCCCTGCTGCTCGCCACGACCGGCCAGGGCCGCACCCTCGTCATGGTCACGCACGATGCCGACGTCGCCCGCCGCTGCTCGCGGATCGTGCGGGTGCGCGACGGGCGCATCGTCGGGGATTCGAAGACGGATGCCGCGGTAGCGCTGTCGCCCGCGAGTTCAGCGCCGCGATCCGCTGCGGCGTGGCCGGCCCCCGCGTCCACCCCGGCCCCGGCCCCGGCACCGGCCCCGGCCTCGACCCCGACCTCGACCTCGACCTCGACCTCGACCTCGACCTCGACGGAGGCGAACCGATGAGCACCGTCCTCCCCCTCGCCCGGCTGCTCTCGCGCCCCGCGCGCCAGGGCCGGGCGGCGATCGCCCTCCCGGTCGTCGCGTTCGCCGTCACCACCGCGCTGCTGCTCGTGGTCGCGGGCGGGGCGCGCATGTTCCTCGTGGACCCGCGAGCCGGGGCAGAGGGAGGGCTCTACGGCATCCTGGCCGTGCTCGCCCTGGTGCTGCTCGCCGTACCGCTCGTCACCCTCGGCGCGGCTGCCGCGCGCCTGACGAGCCGCCGCCGCAACGACCGCCTCGCAACGCTGCGCCTGCTCGGCGCGAGCACACGCGAGCTGTGGTCGCTGACCGTGCTCGAGGCGACCGCGATCGCGACCGCGGGGGCCCTCGCCGGAGTGCTGCTGTACGCCGCCCTCCTTCCCCTCGTCGGGCTGCTGCCGTTCTTCGGCGGGCCGGTCGGCGTCGGTGCCGTGGTCGTCGACCCGCCGTTGGGGGCCGGGGTGCTGGCATCCGTGGTGCTCATCGGCGCGGCGAGCGCGGCCGCGAGCCTGCGCGGGGTCGCCGTCACCCCGCTCGGCGTGCGCACACGCAGCGAGGCGCCGGCGAAGAAGACCACGGCGTTCGTCGTCGGGGCGGTGCTCATCGTGGGGGTCGTGGCGCTCGTGGGGAACCTCGGCACTCTGGCCCCGTTGCTGGGGCCGGCCGTGACCCTCGTCGTGCTGCTCGGCCTCTTCGCCGGGGCCCTCGCTCTGCTCAACCTCATCGGCGCCCCGATCGTCGCCGCCCGCGGGCGCGCGATGGCCCGGCGCGCCCGCTCCGCCGCCGAGCTCGTCGCCGGCCGAGAGCTCGCCGCCCACGCGGGTCCCGCCTGGCGCCGCGTGTCAGGCATGGCGCTCGTGTCGTTCATCGCGGTCGTCGCCGGGTGCGGTCTCGCGATCGCCGACGCCGCCGCCGAAGCCGGCCCCCTCATGGCCGACATCCGCACGGGCGTTCTCGTGACCCTCGGCATCGCCTTCGTCCTGCTCGCCTGCGCGGTGGGGGTGACGCAGGCGGCATCGGTGCTCGAGGAGCGCGAGCTGATCGTGGGCCTTGATCGCCTCGGCATCCCGGATGCCGAGCTCCGCCGCGCCCGCCGCATCACCGTCATGGTGCCGCTGCGGTGGGCCGCCGTGGGAGGCGCGGTTCTCGGCCTGATGCTCGCGTTCCCCCTCGTCGGGATCAGCCTGATCGTCGCGCCACTCTCGGTGCTCACGATCGCGCTGACCTTCGCCGCGGGCTTCGCGCTGGTGGCCGCGGCACTGGCGTCGACGCGGCCGATCGTCACCGGCATCCGCCGCGGCGCCCTCTGACCCGCGGGCCCGTCGCGCGGCGCCCGTCGAATGTTGAGTGTCCAAAACACCCGGACGATTCCGCAAAACGTCCGGGTTTCTTGGACACTCAACGCCTATGCCCACGCCCACGCCGACTCAACGCCCACGCCCACGCCCCCTCCGCGCCCACGCCCCCTCCGCGCCGAGAGGGCGGCTCCCGGGTGCTAGCGTGCCGAGGTGATCCCGGATGCCACTTCCCCGCGCCGTATCCATGTTTCGGCCGCGGTCATCACCGACGCCGAGGGGCGCCTGCTGCTCGTACGCAAGGCCGGCACGACGGCGTTCATGCAGCCCGGCGGCAAGCCCGAGGTCGGCGAGACGCCCGCCGAGACGCTCGCGCGCGAACTGGCCGAAGAGGTCGGCCTGCGCGTCGACCCCGCGTTGCTCGAACCCCTCGGCTCCTACGCCGCGAGCGCGGCGAACGAACCGGGCTTCGAGGTCGTGGCCGAGGTCTTCCGCGTCGACATCGGCGACCAGGAGCCGACACCGGATGCCGAGATCGCCGAGCTCCGCTGGGTCACCGCGGCCACGGCATCCGGTCTCGAGATCGCCCCTCTCACCCGCGAGTACTTCCTGCCCGCCTGAGGCCCTCGCGACCCGAACGCGCGTTGAGTGTCCAAAACACCCGGACGGATTCGAAAGTCGTCCGGGTGTTTTGGACACTCAACCGGGCCGGGCCGGGCCGGGCCGAGCCGGACCGGGCGCGGCACCGGAGCGGGCGCCGGGCACGCCCCGCGCCCACCCCGCGGCGCCTTACCAGCTGCCCTTGCTGTAGTCCTTCAAGAAGATCCCGAACAGGTCTTCGCCGGCCTCGCCGCGCACGATCGGGTCGTACACGCGGGCGGCGCCGTCGACGAGGTCGAGCGGGGCGTGGAAGCCCTCCTCGGCCAGGCGCACCTTGGTGAAGTGGGGCCGCTCGTCGGTGATCCAGCCGGTGTCGACCGCGGTCATGAGGATGCCGTCCGACTCGAACATCTCGCGCGCGCTCGTGCGCGTCAGCATGTTCAGCGCGGCCTTGGCCATGTTGGTGTGCGGATGGCCGGGGCCCTTGTAGCCGCGGCCGAACACGCCCTCCATCGCCGACACGTTGACGATGTACTTGCGACGCGCGGTCGATGCGGCCATCGCGGGGCGCAGTCGGCTGACGAGCAGGAACGGCGCGGTCATGTTGGCGAGCTGCACCTCGAGCATCTCGAGGGGCTCGACCTGGTCGACGTGCTGCGTCCAGCTGTTGATGCGGTCCTCGTCGGGAACGAGTCCGCCCGCGTCGATCGCCGTGCCGGCGGCCAGACGCTCGAGCGACGACGAGCCCGCGGCCATCGCCTCGGCGGTCAATTCGTCGGCGGTGCGCGCGGCCGACGCGAGGATGGGGTGCGCCGACACCGACTGCGCGAGGGCGAGCGGGTGGGCGTCGTTCGTGTGGCCGAAGGTGACCAGTTCGGGCAGCGGTCCGTCGGGGAGCGGTGCGAGCTCGGCATCCACCAGGGGTTTGTACGCCCCCGGAGACCGCCGCACCGTTTGAGCTGCGTTGTTGATGAGGATGTCGAGAGGGCCTTCGGATGCCACCGACTCCGCCAACCCGATCACCTGGGCGGGGTCGCGCAGGTCGATGCCGACGACCTTGAGGCGGTGGATCCATTCGGCACTGTCGGGCAGCGACGAGAAGCGGCGCACGGCATCGCGCGGGAAGCGCGTGGTGATGGTCGTGTGAGCGCCGTCGCGCAGCAGCCGCAGCGCGATGTACATGCCGATCTTCGCGCGGCCGCCGGTGAGCAGGGCCCGCTTGCCGGTGAGGTCGGTGCGGGCGTCGCGCTTGGCGTGGCTCATGGCCGCGCAGTCGGGGCAGAGCTGGTGGTAGAACGCGTCGACCAGCGTGTAGTCCTGCTTGCAGATGTAGCAGGCGCGCGCCTTGATCAGCTCGCCCGCGAACGGCATCTCGGTGCGGGCCTGCAGCGGGATGCCGCGCGTCTCGTCGTCGATGCGGTCGGCGGCGCCCGTGGCGGTCGCGGCCACGACCGCGCGATCGGCTTCGGCGATGCGCTGGCGCTTCTCTTTGCGCGACTGGCGTTTGACGTCCTTGTAGAGCTTCCCGGTCTGGCGGCGCAGGGCGATGTACGCGGGATCCTCGGGGTCGAGCGAGGACGCGGCGTCGATGACGCGCAGCGCGATCTCGAGCTCGGTCGGATCGATGGATACCGCCCGCGCGGCATCGCGGTCGGGGTTCAGCTGTGTTTCGGGCACAGGGAAGTGTACCGAGGCGAATCTGGACGATCGGTGGGCCGGGCGTGTCGCGGCCCGGACCGCCGCGTCACGAAAACAGGGGATGCCACCAGAACAGGACGATTCGCCGTGAAACGGCCTGTTCTCAGCGAATCCCCTGTTCTCGACGCAGGCCCCCGGGAGCGGTCGGGCGCCGCGTCAGCGCTGCCCGGACTCGACCCAGCGGGTGTGCGCCTTCAGCGCGTGCAGTACCGCGAGACGCACGGCGACGTACAGCACCGCGCCGATCGCGACCAGGGCCACGCCCCAGGTGAGCAGAAGGATCAACATGTGCGCCCCGAACATCCCGCGAGCCTAGCGGGAGGCGGGGGAAGCGGTAGTCGACGCGCGCGCCTCTCCCCCGACCGCAGCGCCCGTGCCCTCCGACACGTGCCGCGACCGGTCGTACCGCAGCAGCCACTTCTGCGCCGGGATCTCGACGGCCCGGTGCAGCACCCACGCGATCGCGAGCGCGATGGAGAAGGCGGCGAGCGCGAGCAGCAGCGCGTGCCGCCACGGCAGTTGCGGGTGGCCGTCGGGCCACGACGACGACACCGACGCGATCACGAGCAGGTGCACGAGGTAGAAGGCGAACGACACGCGTCCGAGCTCCTGCCAGAGCGGACGGGCGAGGAACGTCGACCCGCCGTGCGCGTCGGCCGCGGCGAGCGAGGCGACGAGCAGCGCGAACGACCCCACGGTCGCGGCGAGCCCCGGGTGGATGTCGGTGCCGGGGATCGGTGGCGCCTCCGACAGGGCGTAGCCCACGACGGCGAGAGGGAGCGTGTAGCGCAGCTTCCACGGCATCCAGGCTCCGCTCTTCAGGAGCAGCGCGAGGGTGACGCCCAGCACGAACTCGGGCAGGCGGAGCAGCGGAGTGGATGCCGCCGACATCGGCAACGGCGAGATCGCAGCGATCTGCGGGGCCAGGGCGACGAGCACGAGGGATGCCACGACCACGCCGCCCCGCGCGCGGTTCGAGAGGCGCACGAGCGGACGGATGAGGAACGGGAAGCTCAGGTAGAAGAACGCCTCGCACACGAGCGACCAGCTGGCGGGGTTTCCGGCCTGCCACCAGTCGGGCACCCAGCCGTTGACGAGGAGGACGTTCGCGACCAGGGGCGCCCGTCCCGCGGTCCGGATCTCGGGGACGAGGGTCGCCGCGGCGACCAGAGCCAGTCCCACGCCGACGAGATGCAGGGGGTAGATGCGGGCGAAGCGGTGCCAGTAGAACGACCCGGCGCTCTGCTGCGGCTTGTGACCCCAGGCGAGCACGAAGCCCGAGAGGATGAAGAAGAGCGTCACGCCGGTCTTGCCGGCTTCGAAGACGAAGGCCCAGACGGTTCCGGCGGTGCCGCCGAAGTACTCGACCGCCATGAGGTGGTGACCGAAGATCAGCATTGCCGTCGCCCAGCGGAGCCCTGTCAGAGAGGGCAGGTGGCGCGCGGGGTTCGCGGGGTTCGCGGGGTTCGCGGGGTTCGCGGGGTTCGCGGGGCGGGATGCCGTCGCCGGAGCCGTCACGCGAGGAGCGGGTGCCGTCAAGGTACTGATCGTCGTCGCCTCCGTGTCGTCTCGCTCGCCGGCGATCAGCGACCCGTGCGGGGCGCACGAGTCCACACCGACGCGAGAGAAAATACCGGCCGAGTGCCAAGAAAAGCCTGAAAGGCCCGGGGGTTGACGGCGACAGCCTCCCTTCTCCTGGACGAGGAGCGGACCCGGTGGATAGCCTGGCGACTCCGCGCCACGCAGGGGGAAGAGGGCAGATGGCCTCGCGTTCGATCGACCCGGTTCCGCCCGAGAAGCTCGCCCGCCGCGCGCGGGTTCTCGCGTTCGTGCTGGCGCCGATCTTCGCCGTCGTCGCGGTCATGTACCTGTGGATCGGTCTGGACGAGCCCACCCTCCTGGCGGGCGGGGTGACAGTCGGGCTGCTCAGCGTGCTGTGGCTGCTGGCCGCCGTTCGCCCGTCGCCGAACGTGCACCTCGCGGCCCTGGCGGTGGCAGGAGGCGGGGGCGTCATCGCCGCCGTGGTGGCGTTCGCTTCGATCTCGGCGACGAACGGCCTCTCGGTCACGTATCTGATCGGGGTGGTCATCAACATCGCCATCGGCTACTTCTTCGTGCGCCTGACCGTGCGGGCCCTCAGCGCCCCCTGAGCCCGCGCGCGGGAAGCCCCGACCGGCAATCCGAACCGAGCACGCCTCCGAAATGATCTCGGCGGCCCCCCACCCGAGGACCGCGCACTCGCCCGGAGGAATGATGTTCGAGACGCACACGCCCGCTTTGGCGCGCCTGGACGCGTTCACCAACGTGACCGATCTGCTCGTCCGCCGTGCGGAGGAAGCCCCCGATCACATCGCCTTCGAGGTGCCGACCGACAGCGGGTGGAAGCCGGTGACCACCGCGGCCTTCCTCGATGCCGTCCGCGCGCTCGCGAAGGGAATGATCGGCGTCGGCCTGCAGCCCGGCGACACCGTGGCCATCATGGCGCCGACGCGCTACGAGTGGGCCGTCGCCGATCTCGCCACCTGGTTCGCCGGGGGCGTGGTCGTTCCCGTGTACGACTCGTCGTCGGCCTCGCAGGTCGATGCGATCGTGCGCGACGCCGGCGTGCGCCTCGCGGTGGCCGGAACCCGCGCGCACTCCGACCTCCTCACCGACGCACTCGCGCAGGCCGGGGACGAGACGCTCGGCACCTGGGCGATGGCGGGCGTCGAGAACGTCCCCTCGCTCGACGAGCTCAGCGCTCGGGGTGCCGATGTCTCCGAGGCCGAGCTCGAGAGCCGCCGCATCCGCGCCGGCCACGACGATCCGGCGACCATCGTCTACACCTCGGGAACGACCGGCGAGCCCAAGGGCGCCGTGCTCACGCACGCGAACTTCCTCGGTCAAGTGCTCAACATCGCCGCCGCGTACCGCGAAGTGGTGAACCCGCAGGGCAACACGATCATCTTCCTCCCGCTCGCCCATGTGCTCGCGCGCGGCCTGCAGCTCATCTGCATCGCGAGCGGCATGCGCATCGCGCACCTCTCCGAGCCGGCGCAGGTCGTGCCCGCCCTCGCCGTGCTGCACCCGACCTTCCTCGTGGCGGTTCCTCGCGTCCTGCAGAAGATCCAGTCGGCCGCGGGCGAGAAAGCCGCCGAGAAGCACCTCGGCCGGTTGTGGGCTCGCGCCGTCGCCACCGCGATCCTCGGCGGGCGGTTCGAAGAGTTCCGGGATGCCGGCCACCCGCGCCGCGCTCCCCTCGGCTTCCGGGTGCGAAAGGCCGTCTTCGACGCGCTTTTCTACGCGCGGCTCCGTTCCGTGATGGGTGGGCGGGTCGGGTACATCCTGTCGGGAGGGGCGACCCTCGATCGCGACCTGTCGCTGTTCTTCCGGGGCATCGGGGTCCCGGTCATCGAGGGCTACGGCCTCACCGAGACGACCGCGCCGCTGACCGGCAACCTGCCGGGGCGCATCGCCTCGGGCACAGTGGGACTCCCCCTTCCCGGATCGACCGTGCGCATCAGCCCGCAGGGAGAGGTGCTCGCCCGCGGTGTGGGCGTGTTCTCGGGGTACCGCGACCCCCGTCACGATGCCGATGCATTCGTGGACGGTTTCTTCCGCACGGGCGACCTCGGTCGCATCGACGACTCGGGGCGGGTCATCCTCGAGGGCCGCCTGAAAGACGTCATCGTCACCTCGAACGGCAAGACGGTGGTGCCCGCCCGCTGGGAGGGCGCGGTCGAGGCGAGTCCGCTCGTGCAGCACGCCGTCATGGTCGGCGAGGGCAAGCCCTACCTCTCGGCCCTGTTGATCCTCGATCCCGAGCAGTCGGCCGCCTGGGTGGCCGCGAACGGTTCTACGCTCGAGCCCGGCATTCCGGGCGCCGTACGCGCGATCGACGACCCCCGCCTCACCGCCCACCTGCAGACCGCCGTCGACGCGGCGAATGCCCTCGTGTCGCGCAGTGAGCAGGTGCGCCGTTTCACCGTCGTGCTCGCCGATCTCGACGATCGCGAGCTCGTCACCCCGACTCTCAAGATCAAGCGCCGCGAGGTCCTGCACCGCGCCGCCGACACGATCGACACCCTGTACAGAGGAGCCGCATCATGACCGCACCCGTTCCCCCCACCTCGGAACGGTCCCCCGCGACCCGGAACCTCACGGCGCTCGTCGCCGTGGTGGTGGCCCTCGTCATCGGCGCGGGGCTCGCCGTCGCCGGAAGCTTCCGCGGTGCGCAGGTCGGCGGCATCCCGGTGTTCGCGATCGCTGTGACGGCGGCCTTCGTCATCCAGTTCGTCGTCTTCCTTCCCTCGGCCCTGCGCCGCACCGAGCGGTTCTTCGACCTGACAGGCAGCCTCACCTTCATCGCCGTCTCGATCGCCCTCGCCCTGCTCGCCCCCGCGCAGGACGCCCGCGGGTGGATCCTCGCCGCGATGGTCGTCGTGTGGGCCGCGCGCCTCGGTTCGTTCCTCTTCGCGCGCGTGCACCGGGCGGGTACCGACGGACGCTTCGACGAGATCAAGACGAACCCGCTGCGCTTCTTCCAGGTCTGGTGCATCCAGGGGCTCTGGGTGGCTCTCACCGCGTCGGCCGCCTGGATCGCCATGAGCGCGGATGCCGCCGACCGGGCGCCCCTCGACGGGTTCGCGGTCGCGGGGATCGTCGTGTGGCTCGCCGGGATGGTGTTCGAGGTCGTCGCCGACCTGCAGAAGCAGGCGTTCCGCGCCGACCCCGCGAACAGGGGGGAGTTCATCCGCACGGGCCTGTGGTCGCGGTCCCGGCATCCCAACTACTTCGGCGAGATCCTCGTGTGGGTCGGTGTCTTCCTCGTCGCCGTGCCCGTGCTGCAGGGCTGGCAGTGGGTCGCCGTCCTGTCGCCGCTATTCGTGGTGCTGTTGCTGACGCGGGTCAGCGGCATCCCTCTGCTCGAGAAGCGCGCCGACGAGCGCTGGGGCGACCGGTCCGACTACCTCGCCTACCGTGACCGCACTCCGGTGCTGATCCCGGCGCTGACCGCGCGGTCGTGAGGTGCCCGACGCTCACGCCGCGACGAGCTGCGCCGCAACCCGCGCGATCCGCGCACGCAGCTCCGAGACGGTGCGGTCGAACGCCTCCACGCTGCCGCTGTTCGCGGGGTCGCGGATCGACCAGTGCACGTCGTCGCGGCCCCTCATCTGCTCGTGCGCCTGGTCGCACACGCTGATCAAGAAGTCGCCGGGGCGCGCCACCTGGTCGAGCGCTCGGGGCCTGGCATCCGGGTCCAGAGAAATGCCGTGGCGGGTCGCTGCGTCGATCGTTCCGGGATTCACGCGATTGGCCGGGTGCATTCCCGCGGAGGCGGCGGGAATGCCGCTGTGGTCCGCCCAGATCGCCTGGGCGAGCTGAGATCGGGCGGAATTGGCGGTGCAGACGAAGACGACGCGACCGCCCACCGACGTGGGGTCGGCGGCGAGCGCCGAGAATGCGTCGGGGATCAGTTGCAGGTAGGTGCGGCGGCCGTCGAATTCGGAGCGCACCCGCCGCACGATTCCCCGTTCGTGCAGCACATTGGTGTGGAAGGCCACGAGGTTCGACTTCATTCCGAGGGCGGCCGCGATCTCGCTCGACGACATGTCTCCGACCGCCAGAAGGTCGACGATCCGCAGACGACCGCGGTCTCCGAGCGCCGCGAAAGCGTTCGCCCTGCGCTGAAGGTCGTCCATTATGCACCCCAAGAATGCGCCGCGCCATCGGTCGCAGCAAAGTCTTTTCACTCAGTAGCGTTTGAGCGATCGTGACCGGCACAGGTCCATGTCACCGGTCGCGATCACTAGACAATCACAGCAACGAGGGAGTTTCCCATGGGTATCGGCAGCGGCATCGCACTCTTCGTGATCGGCGCCATCCTGGCCTTCGCGGTCAATCTCGACCTCGGTGGCGTGGCGAACCTTCAGACCATCGGATACATCCTGATGGCCGCGGGCGTCGTCATCTTCGTGATCAGCCTGGTCTTCATGTTCCGTCGTCGCTCGGTCGAGTCCACCACCCGCTCGACCATCGATCCGGCCAGCGGCCAGAGCGTCACCACCCGTCGCACCAGCGACAACGGCGACCCCCTCGTGTGACGACCCCGTCCGAGCTCCACCCGCACGGCGACCGGCCTCTCGACAAGGATCCGATGGGCACCCCCGACGCGACGCTCCCGTCGCTCGAGGGCGCCTTCGCGGGGCGTTACCGGCTGATCGAGCCCCTCGGCTCCGACCGCGAGGGCACCGTGTACCGGGCGCGCGACGACGTGCTCGCGCGCGATGTGGCGGTGAAGGTCTTTCCTCTCGACCCCGACGAGGTCGCTCATCCCCGCCGGCGACTCGCGGCCGCGCGCATCCTCACCGCCCTCGATCACCCGTCGCTCGTGACGCTGTACGACGCGCACCTCACGCGCGAGGGGCATGGCTACCTGGTCATGGAGCTCATCCCGGGTCCGACCCTGCGCCAGCATCTCGACGACCACGGCGCGCTGGCTCCCGACGTCGCCGCGGGACTGCTCCAAGATGTGGCCGAGGGCCTCGCCGCGATCCACGAGGTCGGTATCGTCCACCAGCACCTCGAGTCGTCGAACGTGCTGTTGCGCCCCGAGCGCGCCGCGCCCCGTCCCTTCACCGCCGTCCTCGCGGACTTCGGCGTGACGCAGGTGCTCGGCGCCCGTCCCGCCACCGCGCAGACGCATCCGGATGCCGCATACCTCCCGCCCGAGCGACTGCACGGCGAGACGGCGACCCCCGCATCCGACATCTACGCCCTGGGCCTGTTGGCGCAGGAGATGCTCACGGCCGAGGGTCCGTTGAGCGGCGGCGCGATGCAGGAGCTCGTGCTCGGGCCCCTCGATTACGACCCCGAGGTGCCTCAGGGCTTCGGGTACGGCTGGGAGGTGCTGCTCACGGCGATGACCGACCCGAACCCCGAGGGGCGCCCGACCGCGGGCGAGGTGGCCGATCTCGCGCGCGAGTTGCGGAGCGGGCCCGTGCCGGCGGATTCCGCGGTCGTCGCCGCGGTGCCGGCGGACTCCGCCGCCGTGGCCGTCGTCGGCGCGGATGCCGAGCCCGTCACCGCGCTCCGCGCCGTGAACCAAGCCCGCGAGACGTCTGCGCGTCGACGACGGCCGCCGCTCTGGGCGTGGGTCACGCACTACCACTGAGCGCGCGGGTCACTCCTCGACCGGCAGAGCGCGCTGAGCCACCACACGCCGGGCCTCGACCGCGGCGGCGGCGAAGTCGGCATCCGGGTCGTCCATGATGATCGCCGTGGCCCGCGCGTGCGCGCTGACGACGTCGTACGGCGAGGCCGCGGCGCGTTCGACGGTCGGCTCGGCGCGCAAGCCGATCGCGGCGAACGCCCGACTCAGGCTCCGCTGGGTGTCGTGATCGCCCCGACCGAACTGGGTCGAGAGCTCGTCGGCGAGGCTCTCGTGCTGGTCGTCGGGAACGAGACCGGATGCCGTCCGCCAGGCCGCCCGCGCCACCTCGGGGTGTCTGTCGCGCAGCACCGCCGGCGTGATCGCCGTGTAGGCGATCGGGTCGCCGATCTTCGACAGGGTGTGCAGGGCCTGGCTCCGCGCCTGGGGGATCTCGGACCCCACCTCGGGGAGCAGGGCGGGCACGGTGCGCGCGGGGTCGTGGCGCGTGAGCGCCCACGTCAGCATGTCACGCACGAAGAAGTCGGATTCGACCGCGCACCGCGCCACGAGCACGTCGACGTAGCGATCATCGGGTCGCGTTCCCGCGGCGAGCGCGGCCTGCAGCCGGGCCGAGGCGTCGGAGTGCTCGAGGGCCGCGCGCAGCCGGTCGCCGGGTGTGGGGTCGGTCATGGTCGATCCCTCCTTCGGATCCAGCGTTTCACGGCCCGGGGCGGGGTGGGCCGTGCGGTGGTCCGCCCGGCCGCTGTCTTCCTAAAGTGGATGCCATGAGACGAACGTCGACGACGGCCCTCGGGCTCACTCTCGCCTCGGTCGGCCTTCTGCTGCTCGCTGCCTGCGCGCCGACCGGCGAACCCGGAACCGCTGACTCCCCCACCCCCACCGCGATCGCATCGCAGACACCGGCCGGCGTTCCCGCGGTCTCGTCTCCGCGCGAGTGCGACGACGTCGATCTCATCGCCGACGCGACGGTCACCGGCGATGCTCTCTCGGCGTGCGTGATCGCATACTCGCGCGCCGCGGGCAGCGGCCACCTGCACCTGCAGTCGGCCGATCTGACGGGCGAAGCCGACTTCGTCTTCGGCGACGCACCCGCGACCTCGGGATCGGTCACCGGCTCCGACGGCACGCACGACTTGGTGCTCACCTCCGACGAGGCGTGGGTGAGCTTCGACGGCGCGTGGGTGCGCGCCGACGCCACCAGCAGCGACTACCGCGCGGTCATCGCCGCCACGATCGGTGAGACGTACCGGGCGTTCGCCGATCCCTCGGCCGCCGCAGCGCTGCTCGCGGCCGCTCCCGGCTGGACGGTGCAACCCGATCAGGACACCGTCTCACTGCCCGACGGCACCGAGGTGCGCGCGTGGCGGGTGCACGCGAACGGCTCCTTCTCGGCATCCGGGGTCGACGTGAAAGACATGACCGTGTGGCTCGGCGAGGGGCACCGCGTCGTCGCCATCCAAGAGACGGGATCGTTCGGCGGCATCGAGACCACCACGATGCAGCAGTTCACGGGGTGGGGCGAACCCGTGAAGATCGAGGTCCCGAAGGGCTGACCGCGCTCGGCTTCCTCGGCACGGCCCGCCGTGCTCAGTCGAGGCGCGTGAACCGCCAGCTCTTGCCGTTCTCACCGCACTCGGGCATGCGCGGGCTGTTCCAGTCGGGGTCGCGCAGCACGGAGCCGCCCTTGCCCGCGCGCAGGATGAGCGACGAATCGTCGAACTGCACCCGGATCCCCCACTCGCCGACGACCTCCCAGGTGGCGGGCCCGGTGTAGACGCCCGTCCCCGCGGGCGCGAAGCAGAGGTGCCGGCGGCCGTTGCGGTTCTGCCGCGCCTCGTCGCGGTCCTGACGCGTCACGTCTCCGCGCGGGGCATCGATGACCTCCGCCGTACCGTCGCGCTGCAGCCGGATCCGCATCTCGCTCCCGGGCGCGGCTCCGTCCAAGGCCCCGCGCCACTCGACGGGAGCGACGGAATCGCGCACCGCGTGATCGTTGGCGCTGGTGAGACTCGCCCCCGCGACGACCGCGATGACGAGCACCACGATCGCCACCAGCAGGCCCCGGCGTTCCCGGAACACACGTGGAAGCCGCGGGGCGCGATCTGACGAGGACATCACGTGGAGCGTACGACGGCGAGCGTATGTCGGGCGTATCCTGCCGCCATGAGCACAGGGGCGATCATCCTCGCCGTCGTCGGTCTCGCTTTCATCCCCATCCTCGCCCTGTGCGGGCGCGGGGTCATCCCGAGGGGCTGGGGAGTCGGCATCCGGCTTCCCGCCATCCAGCAGAGCGACGCCGCGTGGCGGGCCGGGCACCGCGCCGCGGTGCTCCCCTATGCCGTGTTCGCTCTCGCGGCCGTCGGTGTCGCGGTTCTGCCGATGGCGGCCCCGGCTCTTGCGGACGCCGATCCGGCCCTGACGGCGGTGGTCATCATCGCGGGACTCGTCGTGGGCGGGATCCTGGGCAGTCGTGCGGCCAACCGGGTGGCGTCCGACCGCGAGCCGCGCAACGTCTGAGCGGCCGGCGGTGCTGATGAATCCGCCCAGCGTCGACCGCCGTCGCCACGAATCCAACCTCGGGGTCAGTACCTGACGATCAGGTGCGTAGGTGTGCGCGTGGCGAAATCTTGCGATCCTGCCGCTGCGCGCCGAGCCGCCGACCGCGTGCTCGCGTCTCCACCGGTCACCGTCGCCGAGAGGACCACGAGTCGACGCAACGGTGACACATCGATCCGCACTGCGTAGGAGAAGATCATGTCCCCCTTCACCCCCGGAATCACCCGCGCGACCGCCCTGGTCGCCGGGGCAGCCCTCGTCGGCGTTCTCGTCGTGGCCGCGCCCGCCAATGCTTCGCCGACCGGAGCGTCCACGGCGACGGCCGTCGACCGACAGAACGTCGGCGCCGAGGAGGTCAATGCGTGCCTCATCCGCACGCTCTTCGCCACGACGTTCACCGACCCCGACAGCCCGTTCGCTCGGGCGATCGCGGGTCAGCTCGTGGCTCCGGATGCCGTGACCCACGGCAGCGGATCAGCCTCGGGCCCCGAGGGGCTCCTCACCCAGTTCGCGGCCGACCGGGACCGCATTCCCGGCGCGCAGGCCGTGATCAAGCACCTCGCTTCCGATGGAGACCTGGTCGCGGTGCACTGGCAGATCGCCCCCGACCCGAGCGACGAGCGCCGCGGCGACGCGGCCGTCGACCTGTTCCGCCTCCGGGACGGCAAGATCGTCGAGCACTGGTCGCTCGACCAGGCGATTCCCACCGGCACCCCGGCCAGCGGCAACACGAACACGATGTTCAGCGACCTGTACCGCCCGTCGCGGCCCACCGCGCCCCCGACCGAGCAGCAGGAAGAGAAGAACCGCCTCTTCGCCGTCTCGGCGTATGACACGCTGTTCCGCGACAAGGACGTATCGATCCTCGATCGCGCGTTCGACCCCGCCTATCTGCAACACAACTCGGTCGCCCCGAACGGCACCGCCGCGCTGAAGCAGTTCTTCTCGAGCGGGGTGCAGTTCCCGGCGCGGCAGTCGGTCATCTCGCTGTCGGACGGCGACATCGTCTGGACGTTCTCGCAAGCCGTCGGAGCGAAGCCCGACGACCTGCTGCTGGCTTCCGATCTGTTCCGAGTCGACGGCGGGTTGATCCGCGAGCACTGGGACGTGGTTCCGGCGAGCTGACGCTGCGACGACGGAGACGCGGCCCTCGCGAGCTAGGAGCGGGCCGAGACCCGCAACGACGAGCGTGCAGCCTCGGTCCCGAACACCGCGTCGAGGAACAGCCGCGCCGCGCCGAGGATGCCGCCCGTGCGCGCGTGACGCGGCACGGCGACCTCGAGGTTCTCCGTCGCCATCGGCAGGCAGTCGGCCCAGAGCTTGGATTTGATCGCGGCGATGAAGACGTCGGATGCGCTCAGCGAGCCGCCGACGACGAGTCGGTCGGGGGTGAAGAAGTTGACGATCGTGGCGAGGACTCCGCCGGTCATACTGCCGGCCTCGCGCAAGAGGCCGGTGGCGAGAGCGTCTCCGTTACGGGCCAGATCGATCACGGTCTCGACATCCGAGACGTCGCGTCCGGCCTCCTGCGCCGCGCGGGTGAGAGCCGATCCGCTCGCCACGGCATCCAGGCAGCCGACGCGCCCGCACGAGCAGGGGACCGGCGCGGCCCCGGGCACGGTGACGTGGCTGATGTCACCGGCCGCCCCACTCCGACCCGTGTAGAGCTGTCCGCCTGCGACGACCCCCGACCCGATGCCCGACCCGGCCTTGATGAACACCTGGTTGAGCGCCTCGGGGTCGCCACCGACGAGCTCGCCGACCGCCATGCAATTTGCATCGTTGCTGGCGAGGGCGGGCACTTCGAGGACCTCGGAGAGAAGGGCGGCGACGTCGACGTCGTGCCACCCGGGCATACGCGACGGCGCGACGAGACGGCCGGTCTCCGCCGACACCGGTCCGGGCAGCGCGATCGCTGCACCCGTCACCGTAGGAGCGCCATTCGCCTCGGCCAGAGCGTCGAGTTCTCTCGCGACGCGGCGGAGCACGGCATCCGGGCCCTCCACCAGATCCAGCACGAGGTGGTGATGGGCGAGGGGGGTGCCGGCGTAGTCCACCAGCCCGATCGTGCTGCGCTCGACGCCGAGATCGATGCTGGCGACCGTGCCGAGGTCGCCGCGGATGGCGAGACGGCGGGGTCGGCGACCGCCTCGCGAGTCGTCGGTGCCGTCTTCGACGATGACACCGGACGCGATCAGCGGATCCACGCGTGCCGTGACGGTCGAGGGCGACAGCCCCGTGTGTGCGGCGAGCTCAGCGCGCGATCGTGCGGCGCCCGTGCGCAACGGTGTCAGCACCGCGAGGGTCTGCGAGCTGAAGGACGGCAGGGCGGCGGATTGAGGCTGCACCCCTTCAGCTTAGTCCAAACTTGGAGTATCTGTCTCGAATTATCTCTGTAACATGGCGTCGTTAGTTTGATTTCACCAACGACGCGGAAATCTCCTCCCGCGTCGGCTGTACCCGACATCGCGGCGAGTCCGCGGGAAGGATCTGCGCCCGTGTCGACGCCCGCATCACCCTCCGCCCCGGCGGCGGCGCCCCTCGTGGCAGTCCGCGAGGTGCAGAAGCACTTCGGCGACCACCACGTGCTCAAGGACGTCGATCTCGACGTGGCTCGCGGCGAGGTCGTCGTCATCGTCGGCCCCTCGGGCTCGGGCAAGTCGACGCTGTGCCGCTGCCTCAACCGTCTCGAGACCATCACCTCGGGCACCATCACCATCGACGGCGTCCCGCTGCCGAGCGAGGGGCGCGGACTCGCCGACCTGCGCGCCGAAGTGGGCATGGTCTTCCAGTCCTTCAACCTCTTCGCACACCGCACGGTTCTCGACAACGTCGCCCTCGCCCCGCACATCGTCTCGAAGGTGCCGCTGAAGAAGGCGCGGGAAGAGGGCCTGGCCCTGCTCGACCGCGTCGGGATCGCCGACAAGGCCGACCGCTTCCCCGGCGAGCTCAGCGGCGGTCAGCAGCAGCGCGCCGCCATCGCCCGCGCGCTGGCGATGAAGCCCAAGCTCATGCTCTTCGACGAGCCGACCTCGGCCCTCGACCCCGAGATGGTCAGCGAGGTGCTCGACGTGATCACCTCGCTCGCCGAAGAGGGCATGACGATGGTCGTCGTCACGCACGAGATGGGCTTCGCCCGCCGCGCCGCCGACCGCGTGATCTTCATGGACGACGGACGCATCGTCGAAGACACCACCCCCGAGCGCTTCTTCACCCACGCCGAGAGCGACCGCGCCCGGGCGTTCCTGTCGAAGATCCTCGCCCACTGACATCCTCCCCGCCCCCGACGCGGCTCGTTCCGCACGCACCCGCAACCGAAAGGCAGTACCCGTGATCTCCTCTCGCTCGATCCTTCGCCGAGGCCTCGTCCTCTTGGCGTCCGCGGCCACGGTCGCGTCTCTCGCCGCGTGCTCGTCCGGCACCGCGGCCGTCCCGGGGTCCGACCCCAGCGCGTCGGCCAAGGCCAGCAGCCTCGAAGAGGTCTACGCGAACGCGCCCGTCGCCGACGCCGCGGCCCTCATCTCCGACTCGACGATGGCCAAGATCAAGGCGCGCGGCAAGCTCATCGTCGCCGAGGCCCTCGACGCCCCCCTGCTGTCGCAGCAGGACCCCACGAACCCCGAAGACGTGCAGGGCTTCGACGCCGACCTCGCCAAGATGCTCGCCATCTACATCCTCGGCGAGCCCAACGTCGAGATCGTCCCGCCGGCGTCCGAGACCCGCGAGGCCCTGCTCGCCAATGGCACCGTCGACGTCGTCTTCAACACGTACACGATCACCGAGAAGCGCGCCGAGCAGGTCGACTTCGCCGGCCCCTACCTCGAGTCGGGTCTGGCCGTCGCCGTCCGCAGTGACAACACCGACATCAACGGCATCGACGACCTGGGCGGCAAGACGGTCATCGTCGGCGCGAACACCCCCGCTGTCACGGCCGTGCCCGAGAAGCAGCCCACCGCGAACATCGTCAGCTTCGCCACCGACCCGCAGGCCCTCCAGGCCCTGACCCAGGGCCGCGGCGACGCGTACGTGCAGGACTTCACCTTGCTCGCGAGCCACGCCATCGACGACAAGAGCATCAAGGTCGTCGGGCAGCCCTTCACCAGTGAGGCGTACGGCATCGGTCTGAAGAAGGACGACGCGCAGTTCAAGTCGTTCATCAACGACTGGCTGAAGAAGATCCAGGACGACGGCTCGTGGGCCAAGATCTGGGACGCCACCCTGGGCTCGGCGGTCGAGTCGAGCGCTCCGACTCCCCCCGCGATCGGCAGCGTCCCCGGCTCCTGATCCCCTGACCGACCGGCGTCCGTTCCGCACATGACGGGCGCCGGTCTCCCTCTTCCCTCCCGCTCTCCTGAGGACCCCATGGACTTCTTCGCCTCGAGCGCCGGACCGATCGCGCAAGCGCTCGGAACGACGATCCTGCTCGCCGTCTCGGCCGGCATCGGGTCGATCGTGCTGGGCACGCTCGTCACCGCCGCGCGCATCAGCCCGGTGCCGGTGCTGCGCTGGGCCGCCTTCGCCTACGTGCAGTTCTTCGTCAACGTCCCGCTTCTGGTTCTCCTCGTGCTGGCGGTGTTCGCCCTGCCGGATGCCGGATTCCTGCTGCCCCTGACGCCGACGGCGATCATCGTGCTCACCCTCTACGAAGCGGCGTACGTCGCCGAGGCCGTCCGCAGCGGCGTGAACACCGTGAGCCGCGGCGAGATCGAGGCCAGCCGCGCGCTGGGGTTCTCGCTCGGCCAGACCCTGCGCGTGCTCGTCATCCCCCAGTCGCTGCGGGCCGCGATCCAGCCCATCGGCAACGTCATGATCGCCCTCACCATGAACACCGCCCTGGCCGCTGCGGTGGGCGTCGTCGAGCTGACGAGCGCCGCCAACAAGCTCAACCTCGTCGAGGCTCAGCCCATCCTGATCTTCACCGCGGCGGGGCTCATCTACATGGTGCTCGCGCTGGCGATCGGCCTCACCGCCGGCCGCCTCGAGAAGAAGTTGAGGATCCGCCGATGACCTCCCCCGTTTCGCTCTACGACGAGCCCGGGCCCCGTACTCGCCGCCGCATCCTCATCTGGTCGATCGTCAGCGCGGTCGTCATCCTGGGCCTCATCGCCCTCGCCCTCGTGCAGTTCGCGTCGAAGGGCCAGCTCGACAGCGACCGGTGGTTGCCGTTCCTCGACATCGCGATCTGGGAGTACCTCGGCGTCGGCCTGCTCGGCACACTGCAGGCCGCGGCCCTGACCGCCGTGTTCGGGTTCGTGCTCGGCCTGCTGCTCGCCCTCGGGCGTCTCAGCCGCGTCCGCTGGATCAGCTGGATCTGCACCGCCTACATCGAGATCGCCCGCACGGTCCCCGTGCTGCTGCTCATCTACCTGATGCTCTTCGGCCTCCCCCAGCTCGGCCTGAACTTCCCGGTGCTGTGGAAGCTCGTCATCCCGCTCACGATCGCCAACGCGGCCGCCTTCGCCGAGATCATCCGCGCGGGTGTCCTCGCCCTGCCCCGCGGGCAGACCGAAGCCGGTCTCAGCCTCGGTATGACCCGCTGGCAGGTCGACCGCAAGGTGGTCCTGCCCCAGGCGCTGCGCTTCGTCGCGCCCTCGCTCGTGGTCCAGCTGGTGAGCCTGCTCAAGGACACGTCGCTGGGCTACATCGTGGCGTTCACCGAGCTGCTGTACCGCGGGCAGGTGCTGTCGAGCTTCAACGGCCTGCTCATCCAGACCTTCGTGGTGGTGACCGTGATCTTCCTCGCGCTCAACGGCGGCCTCTCGGGCCTGGCCGCTCGCCTGCAGAAGCGACCGGGCCGCCGCAGCCTCGCGACCCCCGCCAAGGTCGCCCCGGCCGGCCTCACCACCCCGAACGCCCCTGTCGACCGCTGATCCGCCTTCGCCCCGGCATCGAAAGAACCACCCATGACGTCCCTTCCCCCTGTTCCCTCCCCCCTGGCCGACCTCGCCGTCGTCATCCGCTCGGGTGTCGTCGAGAGCCGCCACCTCGGCTCGATCGCCGCCCTGTCCGCCGACGGATCGGTGGCCTGGCAGACCGGGAGCGGCGAACAGATCCTGCCCCGTTCCACCGTCAAGCCCGTGCAGGCCCTCGCGTGCCTGCTCGCCGGGGCCGACATCGACGGAGCCGACCTCGCGATCGCCGCGGGCAGCCACACCGGCGAAGACGTGCACGTCGACGTCGTGCGCGATCTGCTCACCCGCGCGGGCCTCGACGAGAGCGCCCTCGGGTGCCCGGTCGACTGGCCCGAGGACGAGCCCACGCGCGAACGTCTCATCCGCGACGGCGAGCAGCGCTCGCGCGTGCGCATGAACTGCTCGGGCAAGCACGCCGCGATGCTGCTCGCCTGCGCGGTCAACGGGTGGGACACCGCGAGCTATCTCGACCCGTCGCACCCGCTGCAGCAGCTCGTGCGCTCGACGCTCGAACGCCTGTCGGGCGAGACGGTGGTGCACGAAGCCGTCGACGGGTGCGGGGCGCCCCTGTTCAGCGTCTCGCCCCTCGGCATCGCCCGCATCTTCCGCGCCCTCGTGACGGGCGCCCCCGGCACGCCGGAGCGGAGAGTGGCGGATGCCATGCGGTCGTACCCCCGCTTCGTCGGCGGCGACCACCATGCCAACACCGACGCCATGCTGCGCGTACCGGGGCTGCTGTCGAAGGGCGGCGCCGAGGGGGTGATCGGCATGGCGACGGCCGACGGGGCTGCGGTGTCGATGAAGATCCTCGACGGCAACCCCCGTGCGACGACGCTCGTCGCCCTCACCGTCCTCGAGGCGCTCGGCGCCGACATCTCGAGCGCGGGCGACCTCGTCGACCTGCCGATCCTCGGTGGCGGCGTTCCCGTCGGGTCGATCCAGGTCGGCGGCGACGTCCGCGCCTGGCTCGACGCCTCGATCGCTGCGGACACCGCACCGTGACGACCGCCGCAGGCCCGGCATCCCTCGTCGAGAAGTCCCCCGCGGGCGCCCGCGCTCTCGTGGAGATCTGTGTCGACGATCTCGCGGGGGTGCTCGCCGCCGAGCGCGCGGGCGCCGACCGCGTCGAACTCTGCGCCGACCTGCTCGAGGGTGGCACCACCCCCAGCTTCGGGATGATCGAGTCGGTCCTCGCCTCGGTGCAGCGCGTGGGCGTGCAGGTCATGGTCCGCTCGCGCGGCGGAGATTTCGTGTACTCCGCCGACGAGCTGCGCGTGATGCAGACGGACGCGCGCGCCATCGCCGTCCTCGCTCGGACCAGCAGCGTGCCCGTGGGCATCGTCTTCGGGGCACTCACCGCCGACGGGCACGTCGATGAACAGGCTCTCGATGCGATCCGCGCGGCGGCTGGCGAGGTGCCGATCACCTTCCACAAGGCTTTCGACGACACCGTCGACCTGTTCGACGCTTACGACACCCTCGCCCACCACGGCGTCGTCCGCGTGCTCACCTCGGGCGGCAAGGCCACGGCCAGCGAGGGAGCCGACGTGCTCGCCGGGCTCCGCGCGCGGTCGGAGGGCACCCGGACGCCGGCGGTGCTCGTCGGCGGTTCGGTCCGGGCCCACAACGTGGCGACGCTGCTCGAGCGCACCGGCGCCCGCGAGGTGCACCTGCGCGCGCAGGTCGAGTCCAGCCGCGGGCACCTCGTCACCGACGAGTCCGCGATCCGCGAGACGGTCCGCGCCGTGTCTAAGAACACCCTCGCGTCGCACCCGGCCGTGATCGCGGTCGACATCGGCGGCACCTCCGCCAAGGGCGCCCTCGTCGACATCGACGGGCACGTGCTGCAGAGCTCCCGCGTCGCGACCGGCGGCTCGGGAGCCGAGACGGTCACGCGCATCGCCGAGCTCCTCAACGATCTCATCGCGGGAGCCGAGAGCCTGGGCCGCTCGGTCGTGGGGGCGGGTGTCGTCAGCCCTGGTCTCATCGACAGCGCCACCGGCACCGTCCGTTACGCCTCGACGCTCGGATGGACCGACGTCCCCCTCGCCCGGCTCCTGTCGGATGCCACCGGGCTCCCCGTCGCCGTCGACCACGATGTGCGGGCGGCCGGTGCGGCCGAACGGGCCTACGGCGCCGCCGCCGGCTCGCGCAACGTCGTCTTCGCCGCGATCGGCACCGGGGTCGCGGCATCCCTCACCTCCGACGACCGCGCGGTCGAGGGGGCCATCTCGGGGGCCGGAGAACTGGGGCACATCCCGGTCGTGCCGGGCGGCGAGCTCTGCACGTGCGGGCAGCGCGGCTGCCTCGAGGTGTACTTCTCGGGCGCGGGGCTGGCTCGGCGGTACGCGGCGAGCGCCCCGGTGTCCGACGGGGAGGCTCCGGATGCCGCGGCCATCATCGCCCGCATCGACACGGATCCCATCGCCGCACGCGTCTGGTCGGAGGGGCTCGACGCTCTGGCCACCGGGCTCGCGACCCTCACGCTGCTCGTCGATCCCGAGGTGATCGTGCTCGGCGGCGGCGTCGCGCAGGCCGGTAACGCGTTTCTCGAGCCCCTCCGTGAGCGTCTTTCCGCGGCTCTCGCGTGGCGCGAGGCGCCGCGCCTGACGACCGCCGCCCTCGGCACGCACGCCGGCCGGATCGGAGCCGCGATGCTGGCCTTCGAGGCCGCGCAGCGACCCGAGGTCACCCGCTCGTGGACCGCACCTGTCACCCTGGCTGAGCCGACCACCCCCCGAACGGAGGCCCGCTCGTGACCGAGATCGCGATCGTGCAGGAACAGGCGGATGCCGGCCGCATCGCCGCCGACCTCATCGTCGCCGCGCTGAGTCGCCGCAGCGACCCGACGCTGGGACTCGCGACCGGCTCGACACCCCTGCCGGTGTGGGCGGCCCTGGCGGAGCGTTCCCTCGACCTCTCGGCCGTGCGGGGTTTCGCCCTCGACGAGTACGTGGGCCTGCCCGCCGGACACCCCGAGAGCTACCGCGCCGTGGTCGATCGCGACATCGTCGGCCCCCTCGGACTTGACCCGTCGCTCGTGCGCGTTCCGGGCGACGACGGGGGTCCGCTGGCCGAGGCCGGCGAGCGGTACGAGGCCGCGATCGCCGCGGCCGGCGGCATCGACCTGCAGATCCTGGGCATCGGCCGCACCGGGCACATCGGGTTCAACGAGCCGGGCTCGTCGCTCGCCTCGCGTACGCGCCTGAAGGCGCTGACGCCCGCGACCCGCGCCGACAACGCACGGTTCTTCGACAACATCGACGACGTCCCCACGCACTGCCTCACTCAGGGCATCGGTACGATCCTCGACGCGGGCGTGCTCGTGCTGCTCGCCTTCGGCGCGGCGAAGGCCCCCGCCGTCGCCGCGGCCGTCGAAGGGCCGCTGACCTCGTCGTGCCCGGCATCCGCGATCCAGCTGCACCGGCGGGCCGTGGTCATCGTCGATGAGGCGGCCGCCGCCCAGCTCGAGCACCGCGACTACTACCGCTTCGCCTGGGACCACCGCGAGATCGCCTCGGCATGACCGCCGACCTGCTGCTCACCGGCGCCCGGGTGGTCGACGCGCGGCGCGACCTGCCCGACGCGTGGGTGCGGGTGCACAACGGTCTGATCGCCGAGGTGGGCACCGGGGTCGCTCCGAGGGCGTCCGAGCGCATCGACCTGGGCGGGGCGACCCTGACCCCCGGCCTGATCGACTTGCACGTGCACGGGGGCGGCGGGCACGCCTTCGACGACGGAACGGATGCCATTACCGCCGGGGTCGCCGCGCACCGCCGCCACGGTACGACGGCGACCCTCGTGAGCCTGGTCTCGTCTCCGCTCGACGTCCTGCGTCGGCAGCTCACTCGCGTCGCCGTCGCACGACGGTCCGATTCCGCGATTCTGGGCGTGCATCTCGAGGGCCCCTGCCTCTCGCCCGCCCGGCGCGGGGCGCACGACCCCGGCGCGCTCGCTCTCCCCGACGGACCCGTCCTCGACCTCGTGTGCGATGCCGAGCCCGGCCTCATCCGGCAGGTCACCCTTGCGCCCGAACTCCCCGGAGCTCTCGACGCGATCACGGAGCTCACCGCCCTCGGCATCCGCGTCGCGATCGGCCACACCGAGGCCGATTACGCCCTCACGCGCGAGGCGATCGCGCGTGGCGCCACCCTGCTCACCCACGCGCTCAATGCGATGCCCGCGATCGGCCACCGGCTGCCGGGTCCGGTGCCGGCCGCTCTCGAGGACGACCGCGTCACCCTCGAGCTCATCCTCGACGGCGTGCACGTTCACCCCGCGGTCGCCCGCATGCTGCTGACCTCGGCGCCGCGCCGGGTGGCCCTGATCACGGATGCCATGGCCGCCGCCGCCCACACCGATGGCGCGTACCGCCTGGGCGAGCTCGACGTTCACGTCGCGGACGGCCGCGCGTTGCTCGACGACGGCGTCACGATCGCGGGGTCGACGCTGACGCTGGATCGCGCGGTGCGCGCGGCCATCGTCGACCTGGGTCTTGCCGCGTCGGATGCCGTGGGAGCGGCGACGGCCGTTCCCGCGGCGGCGCTGGGCGACCCCGCGCGCGGGCTCCTCGAGCCGGGAATGCGCGCCGACCTCGTCGCGTGGGACGCGGACTGGCGCGTGCGGCGAGTCTGGGGTGGCGGGATCCGCGTCGAGTAGATGCGGCCCGCAAGACCTTTCCTGCGCACTTTTTCGCAAAGCGTCCAGCCGCGTGGAAACGGCGAGAAAAACGAAGATGTATCACAGAATTTGACTCTTCATCAGGCTTCTTTTCCCTTGTTAGCGTGACCGTGGAACGTCGCCTGCTCGCGGAGGAGCGTGCGTCGGTTCTCACGTCGAGTGCACCATTGCAACCACGTCGTTGCTCGCCCTTTGGCCCACTCTCTCAATGGAGAAGGTCAATACATGTCACGTCGCCCGTTCTGGCGGAAAGCACTGACCGTGCCCGCCGCCATCGCCCTTGCCCTCGGGGGTGTCGCGCTCACCGCCGCGCCCGCATCCGCCGCAGAGGCAGGCCTCACCGTCACCAGCCCGATCGACGGCTCGACCGTCGATTCGCGCACGGTGACCGTCCAAGGATCCGTCTTCGGCGGGTCCACCGTCATCGTGTACGACCAGAGCGGGAACAACGTTCTGGCGCGCTCCAACGTCGGCGGCTCCTTCGGTCAGCCCACGCCGTATTCGCTGACCCTGCCCGCTTACGCGGACGACGCCCCGGTCGCGCAGACCATCGTCGTCGGCGGCCTTTACGGGGGCAGCGGCATTCCGCAGCAGTCCGTGTCGTTCGCCCTGCCCGCGGCCGCCCCCGTTGGCAACTTCACCGTCACCGCACCCACCAACGGCCAGACCGTCGACTCCCGCACCGTGACCTTCACCGGCACCGGCAC
>NZ_JBFYGP010000013.1:0-45429 GCF_041079415.1 Microbacterium sp. 20-116 | reverse complement strand
TCAGACCGACGAGGAATAAATTGGCATTTGACAAGTGCACGCTGTTGAGTTCTCAAGGAACGGACGCACCCACAGAAACAGTCTCCCGACCTACCCGTGAGGCAATTCACTACCTATTCGATCATTCAAACCTCATGGTTCTCACCGTGGGACCTATAAAAGATCAACGTCGTGAAACCCGGTCGAAGACCAGAACCAAAACCCTACACCGAAACGATGAGGTTCTGGACAGTCCGCCACTTGAGACGAAGCGGGGCCTTCCGGCCTCTCCGCTCTCCCCTGTGGGGCGAACAGGTAAAACACTACGTCGGGAGTTCGGATCGGTCGAATCGAGGCCTCCGCCCGGGCGTGTCGCCACCCCTCGCCCCGAGAATGACACGGTCCTACGACGGAGCCCGGCCGACGAACAGTCGGCCGGGCTCCTGCCTCGATCATCCGCGAGGCGGGCGACGCTCAGGCGTTCGCGGTCTCCGCGTTCTCGTCTACCGGCAGCGGCCACAGCGCATCGAGCAACTGGCGCACCCACGCGATGAGGTTCGCGTCGTCGGCATCCTGTGGAAGCGGCACCACCATGGCATCTCCATTGGCGACGAGTTTTGCTTTGGGGTACAGCCGCTGCAGTCGCACGCGCATGGAATCGGGCAGGTTGGCCGGGGCGACGCGCAGATTGGACCCCATGGCGACGACATCGGCCAAGCCCGCCTGTGCCGCACGACGACGCAGGCGCGCGACCGCGATGAGACCTTCGACCTCCGCAGGAGGCTCCCCATACCGGTCGCGGAGTTCGTCGACCACGAGGTCGATCGCGTCGGCCTTCGCGGTACCTGACGCCGCAGCCGACAGCTTCTGGTACGCCTCGAGACGCAGCCGCTCGCTGTCGATGTAGAACTCGGGCAGGCGTGCGTCCACGGGGAGCTCGAGCCGCAGCTCGGTGGGTCCGTCGACGTCCTCACCTCGGAACGTCGACACCGCTTCGCCGATCATCCGCAGATACAGGTCGAAACCGACGCCGGCGATATGCCCGGCCTGTTCGGCACCGAGGAGATTGCCGGCACCGCGGAGCTCGAGGTCTTTCAGAGCCACTTGCATGCCGGAACCCAGGTCGTTGTTGACGGCGATGGTCTCGAGGCGGTCGGCCGCGGTCTCGGAGAGGGGCTTCATCTCGTCGTAGAGGAAGTACGCGTATGCGCGGTCACGACCGCGGCCCACTCGACCGCGGAGCTGATGCAGTTGCGAGAGCCCGTACTTGTCGGCGCGATCGATGATGATCGTGTTGGCGTTCGAGATGTCGAGGCCGGTCTCGATGATCGTGGTCGATACGAGCACGTCGGCACGACGTTCCCAGAAGTCATCGACGACCTGTTCGAGCGCGTGCTCCCCCATCTGCCCGTGGGCGACGACGATGCGCGCCTCGGGGACCAGTTCGGCGAGGTGCGCAGCGACCCGCTGAATCGAGGACACCCGGTTGTGCACGTAGAAGATCTGGCCCTCTCGCAGCAGTTCGCGCCGGATGGCCGCCGCGATCTGCTTGTCGTTGCGGGGTCCGACGTACGACAGAATCGGGTGCCGGTCCTCCGGCGGAGTCGCGAGCGTCGACATCTCACGAATACCGGTGACCGCCATCTCGAGCGTGCGCGGGATGGGTGTGGCGCTCATCGCGAGGATGTCGACGTTGGTCTTGAGCTTCTTCAGCTGGTCCTTGTGTTCGACGCCGAAGCGCTGCTCTTCATCGATGATCATGAGACCGAGGTCCTTGAAGATCACCTTCTCGGTGAGGATGCGGTGGGTCCCGATGACCATGTCGACGGTGCCGTCGGTGAGGCCGGCGAGGGTGGCCTTGACGTCTTTGTCGGTCTGGAAACGCGACAGTGGCCGCACGGTGACGGGGAACCCGGCGAAACGCTCGGCGAAGGTCTCGAGATGCTGCTTGACCAACAGCGTTGTCGGCACGAGCATGGCGACCTGCTTGCCGTCCTGAATGGCCTTGAAGGCCGCGCGGACCGCGACCTCGGTCTTCCCGAAACCGACATCGCCCGAGAGCAGACGATCCATGGGGATGGGTTTCTCCATGTCGGCTTTGATCTCGTCGATCGTCTGAAGCTGGTCGAGAGTCTCGGCGAAGGGGAATGCTTCTTCGAGCTCGCGCTGCCAGGGGGTGTCCGGACCGAAGGCGTAGCCCTTCGACGCCATGCGCGCCGAGTACAGCTTCACCAGCTCGACCGCAATGTCGCGAACGGCCTTGCGGGCGCGCCCCTTGGCGGCAGCCCAATCGCTGCCGCCCATTTTCGACAGAGTGGGCGCCTCGCCGCCGACGTACTTCGACAGCAGATCGAGCTGATCGGTGGGGACGAACAGCTTGTCGCCCGGGTAGCCGCGCTTGGCCGGCGCGTACTCGAGGACGAGGTACTCCTTCGTCGTCTTCACCGCGTGACGGCCACCACTCGACACCTCGCGCTGGGTGAGCTCGAGGAACTTGCCGATTCCGTGCGTCGCGTGCACGACGACGTCGCCGGGCTTGAGCTGCAGAGGGTCGACGACGTTGCGACGGCGGGAAGCGAGCTTCTTCACGCCGCGGTTGTCGCCGCTGACCGAGCGACCGTAGAACTCGGTTTCCGTGATGACCGCGAATTTCGCCTCGGGAAGCTGGAATCCGCGTTCGAGAGGAGCGCACACCACGTGAGCGACACCCGTCTCAGGCGCCAGACGCACGTCGTCGACACGACGCGCCGCGATTCCGCGCTCCGAGAGCACGTCGCGGGCGCGATCGACCATTCCCGGACCGGATGCCGTGACGACGACCGACCATCCGTCGCTGATCAGCGTGCCGACGTGAGCGGTCGCGCCCTCGACATTGCCATGGAAGGAGGGAACGGGATCGGCCTTGATGCGGTGGGTCGAGTCGTCTCGGACGATGAGCCCCTCGTCCTCGGCATCGGCCGCTCCCGAGTCGAAGGCGCTGAGCTGCCACCAGACACCGCCGCGCCCGCTCGCCTTCTCGTGCAGGTCGTCGAGGGTGACGAAATCGCCGGAGCCGAGGTCGACCGGGGTGTCCGCGCCGGCCGTAGCCGCCGACCAGGCAGCCTCGAGGAATTCGCGATTGGTGTCACCGAGCGTCGTCGCGCGGGCGAGCGAACGCTCGGGGTCGACGAGCGCCACCGCACTGCCGCCGGGGAGGTAGTCGACAAGGGTGATGAGGTCGTCGACCAGCACCGGGATGAGCGACTCCATCCCCTCAGCGGGAATGCCCTCGGCCATCTTCTCGAGCAGTTGACGCAGGCCCGGGTAGCCGTCGCGGAGCTCGGCGGCCCGGGCACGCACCTCGGTCGTGAGCAGCAGCTCGCGGCTGGGAACAAGGATCACAGAGGTGACCTCGCCGGGGAGCGAACGCTGGTCGGCGACGGAGAAGGCGCGGATCTGGTCGACCTCGTCGCCGAAGAACTCGACGCGGTAGGGATGATCGGCCACGGGCGGGAACACGTCGAGGATGCCGCCGCGCACCGCGAACTCGCCGCGGCGCGACACCATATCGACGCGGTGGTACGCGAGCTCGACGAGCCGTGTGATGACGCCCTCGAGCTCGAATCCACGCCCGCCGACGACGAGCTCGATCGGATCGACATCGCCGAGCCCGGGAGCCAGCGGCTGGAGAGCACTGCGCACCGATGCGGTCACGACAAGGGGGGCGGTGCCGTCCCACGCGGCGATCCGGCGCAGGACGTCGAGGCGTCGGCCGACCGTCTCGGGGCTCGGGCTGAGCCGCTCGTGCGGCAGCGTCTCCCATGCCGGAAAGTGCAGAACCTGTGCGCCGGGGAGGACGGCATCCAGAGCCGGACCGAGAGACTCGGCTCGTCGACCGGTCGGGGCGATGACCAGCACGGCACCGGGGCCACCCGCCGAGCGGCGCCGTTCGACGAGGCCGGCGATGACCGGGGCGTCGAGGCCATCGACGAGGGAGAGAGACAGGTCGGAGGAAGCAGCCGAAGCGGCTTCACGATACGACTCAGCCTGCTCGAGGGCGCGAACGATCCCGGGAACTGTCACTCGGAAGAGTTTACGCGGGGGCTCCGACATTCGGACGGGGTGGACAACACGGCGGGCGATCCGTGTCTCGTAGGCTGGCCGCATGACGTCGCCGAGCGCTCCGAACGGTCCGGTCTTCGCCGCCCCCCACGCGGCGCCGCCGGTCGGGACGCTGCTCACTCCTCCGGAGCCGACGCGCCGCGGTCGACCCCTGGGAACCTGGGCGCTCGCGCTCTCGGTCGTCGCGGCGGTGTTGGCATCCGCCGTCGGAGGATTCGCGGCGTTCCGCTCGGCGCGCGGGGCGGCCCCCGGGCTGGGCACCATGTCGTCGAACGGCTTCGACTGGCGCGTCCTCTCCCCCGTCCGCGATCTGGTGCTGCTGGGCGAGGTCGCTTTCTGGTCGGGAACCGTGATCGGTCTCACGGCGCTCGTGCTCGGTATCGTCGCCATCGTGCGGCGGTCCGGGCGGGGCGCCGGGATCGCCGGGCTCGTCATCGCGGTTCTGGGACCCGCGATCTTCGGCGGGCTCACGCTCATCGCCATCGTGGCAGGGCTGGCGAGCGTCCCCTCCGGCGGTTCGTCGGTCTGATCCCCGGGCGGACTGCTCCTCGCCCCAGTGGGCGACATCGCGCCGAATCGGCGACCGTCCACCCCCGCGATCCCCGGCCAGTCGGTTCCTAGACTTCGGGACAGGGCCTGTTCGCCCATCGAAGACCAGAGGAGCACTCCGTGAGCACGACACCGCCGCCCCCCGAGCCCTACCAGCAGCCCGTCGCGCGCAACGACGCCTACCGCGCCACCCCCGCAGGAGTGCCCGCCCCCGCGGCTCCTGCCTACGTCCCCCCGGCATCTGCGAACCCCAAGGGCGGAAACAAGCTCGGGCTCGGCGCTTTCGTCGTCTCGCTGGTCGGCGTGGTCGGCGGCTCGATCATCGCTCTCATCGCCGGCATGCAGAGCGCGGCCCTCGCGCCCTACGCCGACGCCGGTCAGCGGGTCGACCCGAACGCCCTCCCACCGGAGGTCCAGCAGGCGGCTGCGCTCTTCGGCATCCTGACCGTGGTCGCCTTCGCCGTGTACGCCGTTCTCGGCCTGTGGGGCTTCGTCCAGGGCATCGTCGCGGCGATCAAGAGTCGCGGTCGTGGGTGGCGCATCGGCGCCGTCGTGCTATCTGTGCTCGGCGGCATCGTGGTCGGAATCGCCCTGGCCGCAGGCGCGGCGATCGGCGTCTCGACGTGAGCTGACCCTCGGTGCGAACGGCCACGGTTGCTCGCGACCGGGGCCGTTCGCCGTCTCGTGTTGCCCCTGACACCGTGGCAGGGTGTGGACTGTCGTCATGGTCTCGATCGGTGAACTCGCTCGGCAAACGGGTACGACGCCACGCATGCTGCGCCACTGGGAGGCCACCGGCCTTCTGCCTCCCGCAGACGTCGATCCGGCAACCGGACGCCGCTCCTACGACCTCGCGCAGGAAGGACGCGTGCTGACCATCGTCGCCCTCCGTGCCAACGGCTTCGGACTCGAAGAGATCCGCGTCCTGCTCGACTCACGGACGGACCACGCGAAGCTGCGCGCAGTCCTCGATGCGAGGCGATCGACGCTTTCCGCCAGCATCGCCCGCGACAACGCCGCCCTGCGCCGTCTGGACAGCAGGATCGCCTCGCTCGACCGCGGGCACCACGACATCGCGACGACGCTGACGCTGGAAGCGCTCCCCCCGCTCACGGGCCCGGGCCTGCGGACGTCCGTGGCGCACGAGTCGGAGATTCCCGCGGCGGTGCGCGCGGTGCTCGATCGGATGGCCGCACCGGCAGGGGCGGAGGTCGCCCTCGTCTACGACGGGACGACGGACCCCCGGGTGATCGCCGTGACCGCGGTCTGCGAGGCGGCCCGAACAGACGTGATCACGATCCCGGGAGCGCCCCGCGCGGCGAGCGTCCGACTCGCACAACGGCCCGTCGACCTCGGGGACACCTGGGCCGCTCTCGACGCCGCGCTCCTGCCGCTAGGGCTCGCGGCGACCGGGCCGTATCGTCACATTCTTCACTCGGAGGGGACGGCCACCACGCTCGCGACCCCGACCACACCGGTGACCGGCTCGGTATGAGCCCTTCGCTCAGGCGCGCGGAGCGTGGAAGCGCTGCTGCGCGGCGACGAGGCCCTCGTCGGCCAACAGCTCCACGGCATCCGCGGCATCCGAGACCAGGATGGGCAGGGTCTGACGCTCGGCGGCACTGAAGGGGTCGAGCACCCAGTCCGCGGGATCTTGCCGGCCGACCGGGCGACCGATTCCGACCCGCACCCGGGGGAAGTCGGGCGTGCCGAGCGCTTTCGCGATGTCACGGACGCCGTTGTGACCACCGTGACCGCCGCCGGTCTTGAGCTTGATGGTGTCGTAGGGGATATCGAGCTCGTCGTGCACGACGACGATCCGCTCGGGGCCGATGTCGTAGAACCGGGCGAGGCCGGCGGCCGGGCCGCCGGAGACGTTCATGAAACTGTTGGGCTTAGCCAACACGAGCTTCGCCGCTCCCGGCCGCAGCCAGGTCTCGACCACTCGCGCGTTGGCCTTGTGCGCGCGGAACGCTTCGCGGCGACGGGCGGCGAGTTCATCGATGACCATCTGACCGATGTTGTGCCTCGTCGCCTCGTAGCGCGGGCCGGGGTTGCCGAGACCCACGATGAGCCAGGTGTCTGCCATGGCATCCATCCTTCCGGGTCCGGGTGGGGACCGTACGCGACGACGCGGTGCGCCGCGCGGCGAAACGAACGAGGGGACGCGAATCCGCGCCCCCTCGTCGTCGTCGGACCGGTGAACGGCCCTCGGGAATTACTTGTCGTCGCCCTGTTCGGCCGTCTCGGCCTCTTCGGACTGCTCCCCGGCGACCTCGGCGTCGGCCTCGGCGATCTCTTCGTCGGCGGCGATCGTGTCGAGCGGGATCGAGACACCCACGATGAGGGTCTCGGGCTCGGTGACGAGGGTCGCGCCCTGGGGCAGCTTCAGGTCGGCGGCGGTGATCTGGGTGCCGTCCTCGGCGCCCTCGACATCGACCTCGACGTTCTGCGGGATGTGAGTGGCCTCGACCTCGAGCGAGACCGACGTGGCGTCGAGCATGGCGATGGTGCCCGAGAAGGGCTCGCCGGTGATGACGACGGGAACGTCGACCTGGACCTTCTCGCCCTTGTTCACCACGATGAGGTCGATGTGCTCGATGATCTGGCGCACGGGGTCCTTCTGGACATCCTTGACGAGGACGAGCTGGCTCTTGCCCGCGATGTCGAGGTCGAGCAGCGCGTTGGCGCGACGGATCAGCAGCGCGGTCTGGTGACCGGGCAGCGCGACGTGCTGGGGCTCGGTGCCGTGACCGTAGATGACGGCGGGGATCTTGCCCGCGGCGCGGAGGCGACGGGCGAAGCCCTTGCCGAAGTTCTCGCGCAGTTCTACGACGACCTTGTTGTCTTCCGACATGATGTTCTCCTCGCGGGCTCGTGTCCCGCAGCTTGTGAGCGGACAAGGTCCGCACCTGTGTGGTCTGGATTCGACTCGAACGCGAGCGCGTGAGGAAAGCCGGGAGCCTGCATCACTGCGTCGATCACGGATGCCCAGCGCGCCGTACGGCGTACGAGGTGGCATCCCTCGCCGAAGTTCCCCGGAAGTCTACCAGCGCGCGGGGCCGCACCACGACCCCGCCGCCGGGGCGCGCGCAGGACCGCCCGCGGAGCGACGGTAGGATCGAACAGCCACAACCCACCCGGAGGATCATCATGGACAGCGGCTTCTTCTCTCACGTCGTGCTCTGGGTCATCGGCGGCATCGCCGCATTCGGCCTGATCGGCACCGTCGGCGCCCTGTTCTCGATGGGCCGCACCACGAACTACAAGAAGCACTGACGCCCGGAACCGCGGCTTGCCCCCGGCGGAGCCGCTCCGCGGTCGCCGGGCTGTGCCGACCCTTATGCGGACCGGTTCGTGAGGACGAGCTCGATCGTCGTCACCCCCGCCTCCGGCGGAGCGTGACGGGTCGTTCAGTTGTTTCCGCCGAACGAGAGCACGACCTTCGACGATCGCGACGCGTCCGCCGCCGTCGCGAAGGCGTCGAGGGCGTGAGCGACGGGCGTCACGTGCGTCACGATGCCTTCCACGGCGAGTGACCCGTCGGCAAGCGCCGCCAGCACCTCGCCGAACTCGCCGCCGAAGCGGAACGACCCCGTCAGCGTCAGCTCCCGTGTGATCGCCGTCGCGATCGGCGCCGCTACCGTGCCCGCCGCTTGAAGCCCGAGCAGAACGACCGTCCCGCCGCGCCGCGCCGCCGCGACCGCCGCAGCGAGTCCGGGGACGGTGCCGCTCGACTCGATCACGACGTCGGCGTGCAGGGCCTCGATCGCCGCCGCGTCGCGCGCGTCGAGGGTACGCGCCCCACGAGCCGCTGCCAGACCGCGCGGAAGCTCGTGCAGATCAGTGGCGATGACCTCGCCGGCACCGTGGTGGCGAGCCGCGGCCACGGCGAGCAGGCCGATGGGACCCGACCCGATGACCGCGACGCGTCGGCCCGCGACCGTTCCGGCGCGTTCGACGGCGTGCCACGCGACCGCCGCGGGCTCCGCAAGCACGGCCGTGGCGAGATCGAGCCCCGCCGGCAGAGGGAAGAGCATGCGCGTGGGGAGCGCGACACGCTCGGCGAACCCGCCCTGCGTGTGCGGGAGGTGCATGGCCGAGCCCAGGTAGGTCGAGGCCGGCGCGAGGTTCGGGCGCTCCCGCGGCCACGGCGTCGCGCCGTCGTCGCGGGGAGTCAGCGGGTGCACGGCCACCGGCGTGCCCTCGGCGGGCCCGCTTCCGTCGGCAGCGGCGCGCACCACCACCCCCGACAGCTCATGGCCCAGGACGAGCGGCTCCCGCAGGATCGATGCTCCCGCAGCCCCGTGTCGCCAGTAGTGGAGGTCGGAGCCGCAGACACCCCCGAATGAGACGGCGACGACGGCCTCATCGGCATCCGGGGTCGGCTCACCGATGTCGTCGATGCGGAGGTCGTCGGCGGCGTGGGCCACCACGGCGAGATTCGTCACGGTTCTCCTCAGAAAGTTGCGGTGCGAAGGCGCACATCGGCGACGACGACGTCGACCCGCGCACCCGGGTGGATCGGTGCGGCGGAGAACGGTGCCCCCATCATGATGACGTCGCCCGGGCCGAGGACGTTCCACCCGTCGACGTAGGCCAGGCAGTCCCTCAGCGAGACCGGCAGACGCGCGGCGGAGGTCTGCCGGACCGGCTCGTCGTCGACGATGAGCGCCAGAGCCAGATCGGCATCGAGCGACAACCCGGTGTCGATCCACGGCCCGAGCGGTGTGTAGCCCGCGCCCGCCTTGGACTCGAAGTTGCGCGGATCGAGGACCGACCGGTCGGGGCTCGACAGGTCGTTGACGGCAGTCATGCCGAGCACGTACTCGTGGGCGTTCGCCGCCGTCAACCCGGTGGTGTCGCGACCGATGACGACGGCGATCTCGGCTTCGGCGACCGTGGTGCCCGCGTCGCGCCGGAGCGCCACCGACGCGTCCGACCCGGTGACGGTGCGCGGACTCTTCAGCCATGCCTGCACGGGAGCGGCATGATCGGGGCCATTCTGCGCGATGCCGACGACCACGATCGGCTCGCACGGAGCCAACAGACGTCCCGCGACCGGGTCGCCCTCGTCGGCGGGGCGGCGGCCGTCCGCGAACGCTGCGTACGGATCAGTGATCGGGATCCACGACCCGTCGTCGGCGAGACGGACCGTGCGCACCCCGGCGGGGGTCTCGACGCGAGCGATGCGCATCAGACCACCGCCGTCATGCCGCCGTCGACGAAGATCGTCTGGCCGTTGACGAAGTCGCTCGCCGAGCTCGAGAGGAACACCAGCGCCCCCACCAGGTCGCCGGTGTTCCCCCACCGCCCCGCGGGCGTGCGCGAGCGCACCCACGCGGAGAACTTCTCGTCGTCGACGAGTGCCCGGGTCAGCTCCGTGGCGAAGTACCCGGGTGCGATGGCGTTGGCCTGGATGCCGTGCGGCGCGAGATCGGCGCACAGGCCCTTCGTGAGCATCGTGATCGCTCCCTTCGTCGCGCCGTACGCCGCGATGGAAGGGCGGGCCAGCTGCGACTGGACGCTACCGATCTGCACGAGCTTGCCCGATCCGCGCGAGATCATGCCGCCGGCCACACGTCGGGAGACGTAGAACGCGCTCGAGAGGTTCGTGCGCACCAGGTCGTCCCAGTCGGTGTCGGCGAACTCCGCGATCGGCGCGCGCCGCTGGATGCCGGCGTTGTTCACGACGATGTCGGGCACGCCGTAGCGATGCTCGATGAGAGAGACGCCCTCGTCGACAGCGCCGGACTCCCCCACATCGAAGGTCACCGCGTGAGCGGCCACCCCGGTCGACGCGGAGATCTCCTCCGCCGCGCGTCCGGCGGTCTCGGCATCCCGTCCGTGCACGAGCGTCGTGGCCCCCGCCTCGGCGAGGCCCTGCGCGAGGGCCCGGCCGATGCCGCGGCTGGAACCGGTGACCAGGGCCAGCCGCCCGGTCAGGTCGAACGCGACCGTCATCGGATCGTCCGCACGGTGACGGTCGTGGCGTCCACGCCCTCGCCGGCCTCTTCGCGAGACACCTTGATCGCGTCGTCGGTGCGCGTGAGGTCGCGGCGCAGCGTCTCGGGGACGAGGAAGGTGGATGCCGTGGTGATCAGGGCGAGAGTGGCCATGTAGATCGCCAGCAGCAGCCAGTTCGCGCCACTGACGGCGATGATGTAGGCGCCCAGCACACCCGCGAGGCCGCCGGCGAGCACCGCCGAGATCTCTCGCGCCATTGCGACGCCGAGGTAACGGTGGCGGTTGCCGAACAGCTCAGGGAGCATCGCGCACTGGGGTCCGAGCATGGAGTTGACGGCGACGCCGATACCGATCGCGACGACGGCGATCGTGATCGGGTAGCTCCCGAGCGAGATCAGCCACCAGGCGGGGAAGGTGAACAGCAGCATGAACACCGCGCCCGCGCGGTACACCGTGCGACGACCCATCCGGTCGGACAGGGCGCCCGTCAGCGGCACCGAGAAGATGCCGATCAGCGAGCCGAGGGTGACCCCCCAGGTGAGGAGGCTGCGGTCGGCCTGTCCCCCCACCGACGCGACGAAGAAGGTCAGCGCGAGGGTGTTGAACATGTAGGAGCCGCCGTTCTCGGCCATGCGGAGCCCGATACCGACGATGACTCCGGGCAGACCCCGCGTGAAGATGTCGCGCACGGGCCGCTCGGCAATCTGCTCGCTCTTCTCGAGCTCGATGAAGGTCGGCGTCTCGCGCAGGCGCATGCGGATGAACAGCGCGAGGAGGATCAGCACGAACGAGGCGAGGAATGGCACGCGCCAGCCCCAGCTGAGCAGCTGGTCTTCGGGCAGCAGCGAGATGAGGCTGAACACGACGGCCGCGAGCAGCGTTCCGGCCTGGATGCCGATGAAGGGCAGGGCCGAGAAGAATCCGCGGCGCTTGACGGGGGCGTATTCGGCCATGAGGACCGTGGCCCCCGCCTGCTCGGCGCCGGCGCCGAAGCCCTGCAGCAGTCGCATGATCACGAGCAGGATCGGAGCGAGGATGCCGACGGCCTCGTACGTGGGCAGGAGGCCGATGGCGGTGGACGCCCCGCCCATCAGCACGATCGTGATGACGAGGACCCACTTACGGCCGAGCTTGTCGCCGAGCACGCCGAAGAAGAGTCCGCCGAAGGGACGTGCCAGGAAGCCGACGCCGTAGGTCGCGAAAGCGGCGACCGTGGCCAGGGCCGGGTTGTCTTGCGAGAAGAACAGGACGTTGAAGATCAGCGCCGTCGACAGCCCGTAGAGCGCGAAGTCGAAGTACTCGAGCGCGCTGCCGATGCTGGAGGCGAGGGTCGCCCTCCGCAGATTGGCGGCGTACTCGGGGTCGTCCTGCGGCACGGGCGGTGCGGTGGGTGCAGTGGTCACGGCCATCTCCTTTGATCGGCTGGGGTCTCCCGACACCGGGACTGTATCAACCCTCTGAACTGAGTTCAATATGTTGAACACAATTCGTTGAGCCCGTTTCCACTCCATCGATCGGGAGGCGCGACGAATACCCCTCCACGGAGGGGCGAGACGAGCGCACTCAGGGGCGCGGTGCCGCGCTGAACGGATTCGTCAGCGCCGACGCGGCCCCGCGCAGCGCCTCTCCGACACGCGTGATGCGCTCGGGCGTGGCATCCAGAACGGGGATGCCGACACCCAGGGCCAACTGCGGATCGCCCGGTGCCCACCCCTCGAGGGGCACGGCCACCCCGACGATCCCCCGGAACGACTCCTCCTCGTCGATGGCCCATCCGCGCTCGCGAGCGACCGCCAGCTTCACGAGGATGCCCTCGACATCGACCGTGCTGTGCGCCGTCAGCGCGGGCAGCGGGCCTCGACGCGCGAGCAGATCCCGCACGGTGGCGTCGTCGCGCGTCATGAGCAGCGCGCGCCCCGTCGCCGACAGGGCGGCGGGAAGTCGGGAGCCCAGCGGCGTGCCCAGACGCACCGAGCGCGAGCCCTCGTACCGGGCGAGGTAGAGCGAGTCGGCGTCATCGAGCACCGCCACCTGCACGAGCTCGCGCGCCAGCACGGGCGACGACTCGCAGACGGCGTAGAACTCGCGCACCTGGTTGAACTGCGCCGCGAATGCTCCGCCGAGCTCGGCGGTGCGGATGCCGAGGCGATAGCCGAGCGGGACGCGTTCGATCATGCGCTCCGCCTCGAGCGAGAGGCACAGGTTGGCGGTCGACGACTTCGCCAGCCCCAGCCCCGATGCCAGCTCGGTCAGGGTGAGCGCACGCTCGGCCTCGGCCAGAAGCCCGAGCAGGCGAATACTGCGTCCCACCGCCGGGGCGGGATCCCGTGCGAGCCGGCCGTCGTCGTCGTCGGTCATGCCGGCTCCCCTCGATGGTCTCGATCAGTAGAACTCGACCGTATCGACAACCGCGCGCAGCGGCTGTCCATCGATCAGGCGCGTGGCATTCTCGGCGAAGCGACGGGCGATCCTCTCCTCTTCCCTGCTGCTCAGCGCGGCCGTGTGCGGGCTCACGAGAACGCGCGGGTGCCCCCACAGCGGCGAGTCGACGGGCAGCGGCTCGACCTCGAACACGTCGAGCGCCGCGAAACCGACCCGGCCATCGTCGAGGGCCGCGAGCAGAGCGCTCTCGTCGATGACGCTGCCGCGCCCGACGCTGGCGAGGACGACCCCCGGACGGACGGCGGCGAACATGTCCGCACCGATGAGGTGGTGCGTCTGATCGGTCCCGGGGAGCGTCACGACGATGGCATCCACCTGCCCGACGGCCTCGGCGAGATCGTCGAGCGGTACGAGGCGGTCGACCCCCTCGACGGGCGTGCCCGAGCGGGTCGTGCCCCACACCTCGGCGCCCAGAGCGTGGAAGCGGCGAGCGCATTCGGCACCGATGCCGCCGAGCCCCACGACGAGCACGGTCATCTCGTCGATCTGGCGCATCTCCCAGCGATCGGACCAGACGCGCGCATCCTGGTCTGCCCGCAGGCGCGGCAGGCCCTTGGCCCCCGCGAGCACTCCGAACACCGCGAACTCCGCGAGCGGCCCGCCGTGCACGCCCGCACTCGTGGTGAACACGATGCGCTCGAGAGCCGTGTCGTCGAGGGCTGCCGCCTTCACCTGCCCGCCGCCACCGGCTGCCGTCGTCATGACCCACCGCAGCCCCGGGTTGGCCGCGACCGTGCGCGAGAGCGCGGCCGGTTCGACGTCGGGAATGCCGAAAAGCGCCTCGGCCGAGTCGACCATCGCCTCGAAGGCGCGCTGCTCGGTGTCGGTGCGCACGTGGGCCGGGTCACCCGACCAGTCGGCGGGGCCGCGCATGGGGCGCGTGAGAGCGGCATCGCGCACCAGCTCGAGCCGCGGCTCCAGCCGCTCGATGAGCCGGCAGTGCTCCTCCGACAGCGGAACGGCGACCACCGCGCGTAGGCTCTTGTGCGTCGACATCTTCGTCCATCCCTTCGCCGCGATCGCGGGCACCGCGAGCCGCTCGACACCTCGGTATACGTTCACCATAGTGAACCCTGTTCAACCTGTTGTCCAGTCGATAGGATGCCGTGCATGACACCTCTCGACGACGAGACCACCCCCGCCACCGTCCGACTCGGGGTATGGGGCCTCGGGGCGATGGGGGCACCGATGGCGCACCACCTGCTCGCCGCCCGCGGCTCCCTGACCGTCCACGCGCGTCGGCGACGCCCGGCGCTCATCGAGGCCGGCGCGCAGTGGGCCGAGACGGCCCGTGACCTCGCCGCCCACACCGACGCCGTGCTCGTGATGCTGCCCGACCTTCCGCAGCTCGAGGAGCACCTCGACGGGCCCGACGGGCTGCTGGCAGGCATCGGCGACCGCGATTTTCTCGTCATGATCGGCTCGACCTCGTCACCCGTGGGCGTGCGGGAGCTGTCGAACCGCCTCCCCGACGGCATCCGGGTGGTCGACTGCCCCGTCTCGGGCGGCGAGGACGGCGCGAAAGCCGGACGACTGTCCATCATGCTCGGCGGCTCCCCCGCCGACACCGACCGGGCTGCCGCACTTCTGGCTCCGTGCGGAACGCCCGTGCGTCTCGGCCCCCTCGGCGCCGGGCAGGTGGCGAAAGCCTGCAACCAACTCGTCGTCGCCTCGACGATCCTCGCGCTCGGGGAGGCGACCGAGCTCGCCGCGCGTTCCGGCGTCGACCCCGCCACCTTGTGGGAGCTTCTGGGCGGCGGGTACGCCGGATCACGCCTGCTCGAGAGCCGTCGCGAGCGCCTCGTCACGGGCGACGACTCCCCCAGTGGCATCGCGGAGTACATGGTGAAAGACCTGCGCTTCGCGGCCGACATCGCCGCATCCACCGACACGCGGCCCGCGCTGCTGCCGGCCCTGCGAGCCGCCTTCGACGAGATCGTCGAGCGGGGCCTGGGCGGCCGCGACATCGCCGTCACCCGCCGCTTCACGGCGGAGCGCAGCTCGGCCCCCACCCACACGGACTGACATCGGCGAGCGCCGGAGCGACCGCGAGCGACGAGCCCACCACGACCGACTCGTCCCTGCGCGCAACGGATCCGCCGAGGCCTTACTCCGAGCTCACCGCGGAGGCCATCGCATCCCCCGCCTCGCGCACGATGAGGTGCATCGCCTGCACGGCGTCGTCGGCGCGACCGGCCGCGACGGCGAAGGCCACGTCTTGGTGCCACCGCACGGCATGCGGGTTGGCATCGTGCGGCATGAGCTCGTGTCGCGTCCGCCCCACCAGCACCGATTCGACGACCGCGCCGAGGGCGGCGAACATCGTGTTGCCGGATGCCGCGAGCACCGTGCGGTGGAAGCGGATGTCGGCCGCGAGGTACTCGGCGCCGTCCGCGTCGTGCTCGGTGCGCGCCATCTCCATCACCGCGGCCACCAGCACCTGGCGCTGCGCGTCGGTGGCGTGGGTCGCCGCGGCACGCGCAGCGAGCGGTTCGATCGCACCGCGGAGCTCGCTGAGCTCGCGTAGCTGCGCGTGCCGGCCGGGACCGGCGAGGCGCCAGGCGATGATCTCGGGCGCGTAGACGTTCCACTGCGTCGACGGAAGCACCTCGACACCCGTCTTTCGACGCACCCGCACGAGCCCGAGCGACTGCAGCACGCGCACGGCCTCACGGCCCGCTCCGCGCGACGATCCGGGCGAGAGCTCGGCTGTGATGAGGCGCGAGCCGGCGCCCAGCTCCCCGTCGACGATCGCCGAGCCCAGGCGGTCGACGAGGGCGTCGTGCAGCGTCGACACGGCGGGACGGTCCAACGTCATTGCTCGATGATGACAGACGTGATGCGCTCCGACGGACGCATTCGTCGTGCACATCCCTGCATCTTGTGGTTTTATGTACGACAAATACCCACTGCACCATCACCCACGGCATCGCTGCCGCTCGCCGGATCAAGGACGCTCATGGCCCTCTCCCCCCACCCCTCCACGCTGGTGCTCGCCGCCGCGGAGTCCGCGACCACCGCCCCCGCCGGGCAGTTGATCACCGCCGCCCTCATCGGCATCGCCCTCATCGTGGTGCTCATCACGTGGGGCAAGCTGCACCCCTTCCTCGCCCTGACCATCGGCGGGTTCACGACGGGCGTCGTCGCCGGCATGCCCATCGCCACCTCGGTGACG
Source organism: Microbacterium sp. 20-116 (assembly GCF_041079415.1). Lineage (NCBI taxonomy): Bacteria > Bacillati > Actinomycetota > Actinomycetes > Micrococcales > Microbacteriaceae > Microbacterium > Microbacterium sp. 20-116. The sequence goes on along the minus strand of NZ_JBFYGP010000013.1, from coordinate 29,216 downwards.
AGCTTCACCGGCGGCTTCGGCTCGACCATGGGCGGCGTCGGCATCCTCATCGCCCTCGGTGCGATCTTCGGCAAGCTGCTCGCCGACTCGGGCGGCGCCGACCGCATCGTCGACACCCTCGTCGCCCGCGCGACCCCGCGCTCACTCCCCTGGGTCATGGGGTTGATCGGAGCGATCATCGGCCTGCCGATGTTCTTCGAGGTCGGTCTCGTACTGCTGGTCCCCGTCATCATCCTCGTGGCCCGCCGCTCGGGCGTCTCGCTGATGAAGATCGCGATCCCGACCCTCGCAGGCCTCTCCGCGATGCACGGCCTCGTGCCCCCGCACCCGGGGCCGCTCGCCGCCATCGACGCACTGGACGCCAACCTCGGCCTGACCCTCGCGTTCGGCGTGATCGTCGCGATCCCCGCGGTCATCGTCGCCGGCCCGTTGTTCGCCCCGATCGCCGCCCGCTGGGCCCCCGTTCCCGTGCCCGAGCTGTTCGTCTCGGCCGAGGAGAAGGGCGAAGAGCCCGCTCGCCGCCCGTCGTTCGCGGCGACGCTGGCGAGCATCCTCCTGCCCGTGTTCCTCATGCTGCTGAAGGCCGTCGCCGACATCGTCGCGCCCGGCTCGACCGCCGTATGGAAGGTGGTCATCGACTTCCTCGGCCTGCCGATCATCGCGCTGCTGCTGGCCGTGCTCGTCGGCTTCGTCGTGCTCGGCCGGGGCGCCGGCTTCGACCGCGCCAAGCTGACGAGCGTCGTCGGCTCCTCGCTCGGGCCCATCGCCGGCATCCTCCTCATCGTCGGCGCGGGCGGCGGGTTCAAGCAGGTGCTCGTCGACACCGGCATCGGCAAAGTGATCGCCGATCTCGTCGCGGGCTCCAGTGTCTCCGTGCTGCTGCTGGCCTGGCTGGTCGCCGTGGTCATCCGCGTCGCGACCGGATCGGCCACCGTCGCCACGATCACCGCCGCCGGCATCCTGCAGCCGCTCACCGAGACCCTCGACGCCCCCATGACGGCGTTGCTGGTGCTCGCGATCGGCGCGGGCTCGGTGTTCCTGAGCCACGTGAACGATGCCGGCTTCTGGCTCATCAAGGAGTACTTCGGCTTGAACATCCCGCAGACACTGAAAACATGGAGCGTGCTGGAGTGCGTGATCTCGGTCATGGGCCTGGCCGGCGTTCTCGCGATCAGCGTGTTCGTCTGATGGGAGAGGAAGAGAGAATCATGACGTCCCACCCCGTCCTCGTCTTCATGGGCCCCGCCGGCACCGGCAAGTCCACCGTCGCCGGCATGCTCGCCGGTCGCCTCGGCTGGGACTTCCAGGAGGGCGACGACCTGCACCCCGCGGAGAACGTCGCCAAGATGGCATCCGGTCACGCCCTCGACGACGATGACCGATGGCCGTGGCTCGATCGCGTCGCCGGCTGGATCGACGGCCAGATCGCCGCCGGACGCCCCGGCGTCATCACGTGCTCGGCCCTCAAGCGCACCTACCGCGACGTACTGCGCCGCGACGATGTGACCTTCGTCCTGCTGATGGGCGACCCGAAGCTCGTGCTCGAACGCCTGCTGCGTCGACAGGGCCACTACATGCCGCCGTCGCTGCTGACCTCGCAGTTCGAGACCCTGGAGATCCCGGATGCCGATGAGCGCGCGATCCGCATCGACCTCGACCTCACTCCCCAGGAGCAGGTGCGAGAGGTCGTCGAGCGTCTCCAGCTCACTCACACCCCGTCCTGAAACACGCGCGGGCCGAGCCGATAAAGTGGCGGAGGCGGCCCACGTGAGCCTGCCCACACCCCTCGCACCTGAAGACGGAGCACCCATGACGTCCCACGCCTCCCCGACCGGCCCCTCGACCGACCAGGACCAGTCCCCGCATCAGGCCGCACAGGTGCACGAGGGTGCGCCCGGCATCGAAGAGGTGGACCGTCCCACCGCCGACGCCGACTCACGCCCCCAGGGCGAGGGCGACGGCCGCGCCAACATCGGCGTCGTCGGCTTGGCCGTGATGGGCTCGAACCTCGCCCGCAACCTCGCCAGCCGCGAGGGCAACACGGTCGCCATCTTCAACCGCAGCAAGGACAAGACCGAGCACGTTCTCGAGCAGCACCCCGAGGCCAACTTCGTCGCCTCGTTCTCGTACGAGGACTTCGCCGCGTCGCTGGCGAAGCCGCGTACCGCGATCATCATGGTCAAGGCCGGCCGTCCCACCGACTTCGTCATCGACGAGCTGGTGAAGGTCTTCGAACCGGGCGACATCATCGTCGACGGCGGCAACGCGCTGTTCACCGACACCATCCGCCGTGAGAAGGCCGTGCGCGACACCGGCATCAACTTCGTCGGCATGGGCGTCTCGGGCGGCGAAGAGGGTGCCCTGCGCGGCCCCTCGATCATGCCCGGCGGTTCCGACGAGGCCTGGGCCACGCTGGGCCCGATCCTAAAGTCGATCGCCGCGGTCGCCGAGGGCGAGCCCTGCGTGACGCACGTCGGCCACGATGGCGCCGGTCACTTCGTGAAGATGGTGCACAACGGCATCGAGTACGCCGACATGCAGCTGATCGCCGAGGCCTACGACCTCATCCGCCGCGCCACGGGCAAGAGCCCGGCCGAGATCGCGGACGTGTTCGCCGAGTGGAACCGGGGCGAACTGGAGTCGTACCTCATCGAGATCACCGCCGAGGTGCTGCGCCAGACCGACGCCGACACGGGCAAGCCCCTCGTCGACGTCATCCTCGACCAGGCCGGCGCCAAGGGCACCGGCGCGTGGACCGTGCAGACGGCCCTCGACCTGGGCGTCCCCGTTTCGGGCATCGCCGAGGCCACGTTCGCCCGGTCGCTGTCGAGCCACCCCGAGCAGCGCGAGGTCTCGCGCGAGCTCCCCGGCCCCTCGGGCACCGACGTGCTCTCGGGCGAAGATGCCGACGCCTTCATCGAGCAGGTGCGACTCGCGCTCTACGCCTCGAAGATCGTGGCCTACTCGCAGGGCTTCGACGAGATCCGCGCCGGTGCCGCCCAGTACGACTGGAGCATCGACCTGGGCGCGGTGTCGAAGATCTGGCGCGGCGGGTGCATCATTCGTGCGCAGTTCCTCAACCGCATCGCCGAGGCCTACGACGCCGAAGCCACCCTCCCCGTGCTGCTGACCGCCCCGTACTTCGTCGAGGCCCTCGGCCGGGCGCAGGACGCATGGCGCCACATCGTGTCGTTGTCGGCGGCGAGCGGCATCCCCGCCCCCGCGTTCAGCTCGTCGCTCGCGTACTACGACGGCCTGCGCGCGGAGCGCCTGCCCGCCGCCCTGATCCAGGGCCAGCGCGACTTCTTCGGTGCACACACCTACCGTCGCATCGACAAGGAGGGCACCTTCCACACCCTGTGGTCGGGCGACCGCACCGAGATCGAAGCCGAAGACACCCACTGAGAGCTGTCTTGACGAGGCGGCGGCGAGCATGGCTCGTCGCCGCCTCGTGCGTTTAAGGCCGCCAAGGCGCGTCGCGGACGTCCGCGACGTCGTCGCGAACAACCCCGGGTGCCGCGGTCGGGGTCGGCACGGGCTCGTTCTCAGCCGTCGGATCTCCCGTTCCCAGGATTCCCATAAGGCTCGCCATAGAAAGCTCATAGATACGAGAGCACAATGAGTTCTATGACCGCGACCGCCGCCGCCCCCACCTTCACCCGCCCCGACGGGAGCGCCCTGCGCGTCCTCGTCGTCGACGACGAGCAGATGCTCACCGACCTGCTGTCGATGGCCCTGCGAATGGAGGGCTGGGACGTGAAGACCGCCGGATCGGGCTTCGACGCCCTGCAGTCCGCGCGCGACTTCGAGCCGGATGCCATGGTGCTCGACATCATGATGCCCGACCTCGACGGCATGGCGGTGCTGCAGCGCCTGCGTCACTCGGGCAACGACGTGCCCGTGCTGTTCCTGACGGCGAAGGACGCCGTGGCCGACCGCGTCGCGGGTCTCACGGCCGGTGGCGACGACTACGTCACCAAGCCCTTCAGCCTCGAAGAGGTCGTGGCGCGCCTGCGAGGCCTCATGCGTCGCGCCGGCACCGCCCTCACGCGCGACTCCGAGCCGATCCTGCGCGTCGGCGACCTCTCGCTGAACGAGGACAGCCACGAGGTCATCCGCGGCGGCAAGGAGATCGAGCTGACCGCGACCGAGTTCGAGCTCCTGCGCTTCCTCATGCGCAACCAGCGTCGCGTGGTGTCGAAGGCGCAGATCCTCGACCGCGTCTGGAACTACGACTTCGGCGGTCGCTCCAGCGTCGTCGAGCTCTACATCTCGTACCTGCGCAAGAAGATCGACGCCGGAAACGACCCGCTCATCCACACCGTGCGCGGTGTCGGGTACATGATCAAAGCGCCTCAGTGAGTATTCCGCCGAGACCAGCGCCCCCCGCTCCCCCGTCCGAGGTCTGGGAGACCGACCACCCCGCAGTCGCCGACACCGGCACACCGGAGCCGAGGCCGAAGCGGGAGCCCCTGTCGACGCGGCTCCGCCGCCCGTGGACGCTGCAGGCGCGTCTGATGACGGCCGTCATCGGCATGGTCGCGTTCATCCTCGTGATGATCGGCATCTCGACCAGTGCGATCCTCAGCCAGGTTCTCTACGTGAACCTCGGCGCCCAGGTGGACGAAGCGGCTGCCTCCATACAGCCGCGGGCGGCGTTCCAGAGCTCGGCGGAGCAGGTCCTGGAGTCGGGGTTCTTCGACTCCGGCACGCTGCTCGTGATGAACTCGCGCGGTGCCGGGATCACCGGAGCTGTCGTCGGCGACAACGGCGTGCGCGCGCTCACGACCGACGACCTCGGTCGCATCGCCGACAGCCTCCAGGCTGCCGCATCCGACCCCACCGCTCAGACGGTCGATCTGCCGAATCTCGGCGAGTACCTCGTCCGAGCGTTCCCGACACCCGGAAGCGACAGCGTCTTCCTCGTGGGTCTCCCCCTGTCGAGCGTGACCAGCACGATCGGTGCCATCCTCACCACCGTCGCGCTCGTCACCACCGGAGGCCTGCTGCTGCTCGCCGTGATCATCGCGATCGTCATCCGTCTGGGGCTGCGCCCCCTGCGCGCGGTCGCCGAGACCGCCACGCGCGTCGCGTCGATCCGCATGGATCAGGGAGACGTGTCGATCACCGAGCGCGTCCCGGCGGACCAGGTCGACGAGCACACCGAGATCGGGCAAGTGGGAACCGCCCTCAACACCCTGCTCGACCGCGTCGACGCCTCGCTCAGCGCGCGCCAGCGCAACGAGGAACTCATGCGCCGGTTCGTGGCCGACGCCAGCCACGAACTGCGGACGCCCCTGGCATCCATTCGCGGTTTCTCTGAGCTGTCGCTGCGCGCCATGCGTCAGGCGCAGGACGACGAGAGTCGCCAACGCATCGCCCTGGCCGTCGAGACCACCGAGCAGTCGCTCGAGCGCATTCAGGCGCAGTCGCTGCGCATGACCACGCTCGTCGAGGACCTGCTTCTTCTCGCGCGCCTCGACGAGGGCCAAGAGCTCGTCTACGGCTCGGTCGATCTCACGCGCCTGGCCGTCGAGGCCGTCGGCGATGCGCGCCCCGCCGGCCCCGACCATTCGTGGACGATCGACGTGCCCGACACCCCCGTCGAACTCGCCGGAGACGCCGCGCGCCTGCACCAGGTGGTGGCGAATCTGCTCGCCAACGCGCGCACGCACACGCCGGCCGGAAGCGTCGTGAACGTCTCCGTCGCCCACGAGGGAGCCGAGGCCGTGTTGCGCGTGCACGACAACGGACCCGGCATCGACCCGTCGGTCGCCTCCCAGTTGTTCGAGCGATTCGCTCGCGCCGACCGTTCCCGCGACCGCAAGACCGGCGGCACGGGCCTCGGCCTCTCAATCGCCCGCGCGATCGTCGACGCCCACCGCGGCACCATCAACGTGAAGAGCAGCCCCGGTGACACGACGTTCGAGGTGCGCCTCCCCGCGAAGCCCGCGGATCCGGTCTGAGATTTCGGATGCCGGCGGTCAGGCGCAGCGGGACCTGACCGCCGTCCGCGCGGCCTCGAGGTCGGGGCCGGGAGCCGCCTCGATGTCGGGGGCGAGGGGACCGTCGTAGACCCGACCGGTGCGATCGACGTCGTAGCTGGTGGTGAGGATGAGGCGGGCGCCGTCGCTGAGTTCTCGGACCTGGTTACCGGTCGTCATTCCCGCCGTCGGTTTGCCGACCCGTAGGGCATCGGCCTGACCGGCGAAGGCGATGGCCACGATCTCGGCGGCGCTGTTCGTCATCCCCGACGTAAGCAGCGCCACTGGGGCGTCGACGGTGAATCCCCCGGGAGACGAGGTGTCGTCTCCCCCGGGCGTCGAGACGACACCGCCGTCGGCCACACGTGCCCACTGCACCTGCCCGTCTCGCTCGAGTCCGACGACGTCTCCGTCGTCGAGCAGCGGCGCGACCACAGCGAGCATGGGCCACGCATTGCCCCCACCGTTCGTGCGCAGGTCGACGATCCAGCCGCAGGTCGTCGCCGCGGCGGCGGCCCGCATCGCCTGCAGTCCCGCTGCCTCGTACCGTTCGATCGCTTCGGGCTCCTCCCCCTGGAACCCGGGCAGCGACAGGATGCTGATGCCGTCCCGCGTCGAGGCCGTCGGCACGGGAAAGGACGCCGCCGGCGCGTTCTGCGCCGAAATGGAGGCGACATCCGCGGGCGTCTGCAGCCACGAGTGCACCCCGCCCGCCACCACCACCACCAACTCGCCCAGCCCCCGGTGGGTCTCGGCTATCGTCGTCTTCGCCTTCAGCTCGGGTTCGACTCGAGACACGGCATCCCGGAACTCGTCCGTGTCGGCGTGGATGCCGTCGCGCATCTCGGCGATCGCTGCCTCGACGTAGCCTGCGACCTCGTCTCCCCCGCTGTCGGCCGAGCAGCCGCTGAGCACGAGAGTCACGGCGAGGAGGGCGAGGAAAGCCTGAGAACACTTCCGCCCCACCGCGTTCGCACCTCGTCCGCGAGAGTGGCCGACCGGCCTCCGAGGGTCGGCGGGAACAAAACCGGGGGTCATCCCCCCACCCTTCCCGCTCGGGCCCTCCTCCGCCACCCTCGATTCAGTACCCGGCGAACGCGTCCGTGGTCAGCGACTTCGCCTTCGCGAGCGCGGGGGCGAGGGCCGAGATGAGCCGCGGCGGGCCCGAGACGTACGCCGCTCGCTGCGCGATATCGGGAACGGAGCGCAGCAGCGCCTCGGCATCCACGCGATCGGGTCCCGCCCACACCCAGCCCGCGGGGAGGTCGAGCGGCGCGTCGCGCGAGAACACCACCACCGGGATGCCGCTGGCGGAGATCTCGTCGCGGAAGGCGAGTTCGGATGCCTCCGACACCACGTAGACGAGAACGACGTCGCGGTCCTGATTCGTCGCCACGAGGTGACGCAGCTGCGAGACGAACGGGGTCACACCGATGCCGGCGGCGACCAGGAGCACCGGGGAGGTCGGGCGCGAGGGCAGCACGAAGTCGCCCCAGACGCCGGTGACGGCGAGGGTCGAGCCCGGCTCGACCGCCGCCAGCGCTCGCTTGTACGACGACTGCGAGCCGTCCTTGAACGCGATGCGCACCTCGGGCAGGTCCTCCGGCGCCGAGACGATCGAGAACTCCCGCCGCGTGCCGCGGGCATCGGGGCGGCGGTGCGGCACGTCGAGCTCGAGGTACTGCCCGGGGTGGAACGAGAAGGGGCGGGCGGCATGGAACGACAGCTCGCGCACCGTGGGCGTCACATCGCGGCGGCGCTCGACCCGCAGACGGACGGCCGCGCGCAGGCAGAACAGGAACGCGAGCAGGTTGCCGATGAGCAGGGCGCGCTCCTGGCCGAGCGTGATCTCGCCCAGCGGCAGCGGCCAACCCGCGAGGACGCCGACGAGGATCGCGACCAGGTACTGCTGGACGCGACGCGGAGGAAGGGTCAGCGGCTCGGACAGCATGAACGCCCCGAGGAAGAGGAAGGGCGACGAGAACGCCACCTGCAGCAGCACGCTCGGCACGTCGACCGGGAAGCCCGCGGCTTGGAACTGCACGCTCGTGCGGAAGAAGGCGACGGCCATGGCGACCACCCAGAAGACCACGACGATCGGCAGCTTGTCGGTGCGCAACAGCAGCAGAACGCCCAGCACCAGCACCGGACCCGCGAGCCACGGCGAGCCGACCCACCAGGCCGAGGAACCGAGATCGGGCGCCCAGATGCTCACGATCGTCAACACCGCCGCCCCCGTGGCCGCGGGGTTGAAGATGTGCCGGCCCCGCCACGCGAGCAGGTACTTCGACGCGGATGCCACCACCCCGGCGAGAGCGAGACCGGCCAGACCCAACGGCTCGATCGAGGGGCGCAGGACGAACAGCAGGATTGCGGCCGTGATCAGCGAGGATTCCACACGATGTGGCATCCGGAGCGCACTCTGCGCCACGACATCGGTGAGGGCACACGCGGCGGCGAGCACCACGGCGCTCGAGACGATCGCCAGCGGCTGCGGCACGACCAGCCCGGCGAACGCCAGGACGAGCGAGATCACGGCGAGAAGGCCGAGCGACGCCATGACGAGCCGGTACATCGAGACGCGTCCGATGAGTCCGAGGACCCGGGTCGAACCGGCGGCGAGCGTGGTGCTCATGAGAGGGAACCCTTCGAAAGATGGGAGTCAGGAGAAGATCTCGCCCGAGAAGCCGGGCGACCATTCGACACGGCCGTCGGTGCGCATGCGCACCCAGTTCGCGTTCCAGGATGCCGCAAGCTCCGGGCCGCCGTCGAAGAACAGCGCCGTGGCCAGGGCGTCGGCGCGCATGGCCGTGTCGGCCAGAGCCCACGTCGCGGCGTACGCGCGGACGGGGGCGCCGGTGCGGGCGTCGAGCACATGATGAAGCCCGTCTCCCCACGCGCGGCGGTTGATCGCCGAGGCGCAGAGGGCCCCGTCGGTCACGGTGACGACGCCGATCGCGCGCGTGGCGTCGAACGGGTGCTCGAGCCCGACGCGCAGCGGGGTCCCGCGAACGGCGAGATCTCCCGAGGCGTCGACGACGAGGTCGCCCTCGACGAACGTGCTCAGCGTGTCGAGCGCGAGGTCGACCAGCCGTCCTTTGCCGAGCGCCCCGACGTCGATGGTCGCGGGAGTCGCGACGCTCACGCGGTCGGCGTCCCAGGTGAGGACGTCGCGCCAGGACGGCGCCGGTTGCGGGTCTCCCCACGCAGCCAGGGTCAGCCGTGCGTCGTAGCCCAGGCGCGCGAGCGCCTCGCCGACGAGGGGGTTCACCGCGCCGGAGGTCGCCGCGTCGAGCTCTCGGTAGAGCGAGAACATGGCATCCGCGTCCTCCGGGGCGGGAACGGATGCCGTGCGCCCCTCGGCGAGCGAGGATACGAGCGAATCGTCGCGAAATCGCGACCACTCCCGATCGAAGCGCTCGATGACCGACGACACCGCGTCGCGGGCGATCGAGGAGAGCGGATCCGCCGTCTCGATCGCCCACGACGTGCCGATCGCGTCGAAGGTCCAGGTCGAACCCGTCGCAATCGGAGTGCTCATGGCTGTCAGGCCTGGGCCTCGGACTTGATCGTGTCGACGGCCTTGTTGAAACCGCCGCTCGTGAGCGAGGAGCCCGCGACCTTGCTGACCGAGATCTCGTCGAGCTTCTTGCCCACGACTTCGCTCTGGATGCCGCCGATGAACTCGCCCTGGTAGCGCTTGGACTCCGCGGCCTGTGGATCGCCCGTGACCGTGACCGCGGTGACCGTGTCGCCGGCGATCGTGAGCGTGACGTCGATGGTCTCGACGCTTTCGGGGGTGGCGTACTGGCCCGTGGCCTCGTACTCGCCGTCCTTGTAGGAGCCAGAGCCGGTGGATCCGGCTGCGGCACCCGAGGTGGTGGGAGCCGAGCTCGCGGCGGGGGCCGCGGTTTCGGCGGGGGCGGCGTCGCCGGTCGTGGTGCCGCCCGCGCACCCGGCGAGGGTGGCGATGCCGGCGACACCCAGCAGAGCGGTGCCGATGCGGACGGGACGGGGTACGGCTGTGGTGCGGATCATGAGGGTCCTCCTTCGGTCGTGCCTCGCGGCGCGTACGTGCTCACGGTAGGGACACGACCTTGCCCGCTCACCGGTTCATTCTTTTGTGCAAGCTATGTGTGGTGGGCGGTTGGGGCGAGATGGCAATGGGGGGCCGCCCGGGCCGCCGAGCGGAGTTCGCGGTTGACACGCCGTGCTCACGACACCCGAAACCGGCGTGTCGAACCCCGACTCCGCACGACGGCCCGGCCGCGGCCGCGCGAGCGGGCCGGCAGCCGCCCGTACCCTCCGTCGGAGGTCTTCGGCGACACGCCGTGCCGCGGCATCCCGGAGCGGCGTGTGCCACGCGACTCCGCAGGACGGCCCGGCACGAGAACGACTCAGCCACCTCCCCGAGGGGAGGTGGCTGAGTATCGAAGCAGCGAACGCCTACGCGTCGCCGCCGAACATGCTCGTGACCGAGCCGTCCTCGAAGACCTCGTGGATCGCGCGAGCCAGCAACGGCGCGATCGGCAGCACGGTGAGGCGCTCGAACCGGCGTTCGGCCTCGATCGGGATGGTGTCGGTGACCACGACCTGGTCGATCGCCGCGTCCTGCAAGCGCTCGATTGCCGGGTCGCTGAAGATCGCGTGCGTCGCGGCGACGATGACCTTGCGGGCGCCCGCGGCCTTGAGAGCCTGCGCGGCCTTCTGGATCGTGCCGCCGGTGTCAATCATGTCGTCGACGAGCAGGCAGGTGCGCCCGTTCACATCTCCGACGATCTCGTGCACCGAGACCTGGTTGGCGACCTTGGGATCACGACGCTTGTGGATGATCGCGAGCGGGGCCCCCAGGCTGTCGGACCAGGTGTCGGCGACGCGGACGCGACCCATGTCGGGCGAGACGACCGTGAGGGTCTCTCGGTCTTCGGCCGACAGGCCCTGCTCGAAGTGCTCGAGCAGCACGGGCTTGGCGAAGAGATGATCGACCGGGCCGTCGAAGAAGCCCTGGATCTGTGCCGCGTGCAGGTCGACGCTCATGATGCGGTCGGCGCCGGCGGTCTTGAGCAGGTCGGCGACGAGGCGGGCGCTGATCGGCTCGCGGCCGCGGCCCTTCTTGTCCTGACGCGAGTAGGGGAAGTACGGAGCGACGACCGTGACGCGCTTGGCCGAGGCGCGCTTGAGGGCGTCGAGCATGATGAGCAGCTCCATCAGCCACTCGTTGACCGGAGGACCGAAGGACTGGATGACGAAGACGTCGCAGCCGCGGATCGATACCTCGAACCGGGTGTAGATCTCGCCCGACGCGAAGGTGCGGTGCTCAGTCGGGGCGAGCTCGGTACCCAGGTGCTGCGTGACCTGTGCCGCGAGATCGGGGTGCGAACGACCCGAGGCGACGACGAGCCGCTTCTTGGTCTTGGCGACGAGCCCGGGGGCGATGCCGTTGTCGCGGTCGAGGTCTACACGATTCTTCTTACGAGCCATCGGCCGCTTCCTGTTCAGCCCGAGCCCGCGCGGCCACGTCGGCCGCTCTGGTGCCCGGTCGGTTCTTCTCGACCCACCCCTCGACGTTGCGCTGGGGTGCCACGCTGAGCGCCAACGCACCGGCCGGGACATCCTTGCGGATCACCGCTCCGGCGCCCGTTTTGGCACCCGCTCCAATCGTAACCGGCGCGACGAAGACGTTGTGCGACCCGCTGTGCACCTCGTCGCCGATCACCGTGCGGTGCTTGGCGACGTCGTCGTAGTTGGCGGTGATGGCGCCGGCGCCGAGGTTGACCCCGCGGCCGATCTCCGTGTCGCCGATGTACGAGAGGTGCGGCACCTTGCTGCCCTCGCCGATCGAGGAGTTCTTCACCTCGACGAAGGTGCCGACCTTGGCGTTCACGCCCACCCGGGCGTTCGCGCGGAGGTAGGCGAACGGGCCGACGGTCGCCCCGGCCTCGACGACGGCGAGGGTGCCGTCGGTGCGGGTGATCGTGGCGTCCTCTCCCACCTCGCAGTCGACCAGGCTCGTGTCGGGGCCGATCGTGGCGCCCGAGGCGATGACGGTCGCCCCGCGCACATGAGTGTTGGGGAGGATCGTGACGTCGGGAGCCAGGGTGGCGGTCACGTCGATCCAGGTCGTGGCGGGATCGACGACGGTGACGCCCTCGAGCTGCCAGCGACGCACCGTGCGGGCGTTGAGCGTGCGCCCGGCCTCGGACAGCTGCACGCGATCGTTGACTCCGAGGGCGGCCGAGGCGTCGGAGGTGACGGAAGCGGCGACCCCCAGCTGCGCGTCGCGCAGCAGGCCGACCACGTCGGTGAGGTACTTCTCGCCCTGCGCGTTGGCGGTACCCACCTGCGCGAGCTGGGCGCGAAGCGGCGCCGCCTGGAAGACGTACACCCCGACGTTGATCTCGGTGACCGCGGCCTCCTCGGCCGAGGCGTCTTTCTGCTCGACGATCCGACGCACGCCGTCGGCCTCGTCGCGCAGGATCCGGCCGTAGCCGAACGGCTGGTCGACGCGAGCGCTGAGCAGGGTGACGGCGGCGCCGCCCGTGCGGTGCGTCGCGAGCAGCTCGGTCAGCGTTCCGGTCTCGAGCAGCGGCACGTCGGCGCTGAGCACGAGGACATCGCCCTCGAATCCGTCGAGCGCGTCGAGGGCGACCTCCACCGCACGACCGGTACCGGGCACCTCGTCCTGGTCGACGATCACGACGCCGGGCGCGAGCTCCGACACGGTCTCGGCGACGAGCTCTCGCTCGTGACGCACGACCACGACGATGCGCGCCGGGTCGAGGGAGGCCGCGGTGTCGAGCACGTGACCGACCAGCGGGCGACCGCCGACGGGGTGCAGCACCTTGGGGGTGCGGGAGCGCATGCGCGTCCCCTGACCCGCGGCGAGGACGACGACAGCCAGCTCGGTCGGTGATGTCATGCTCCGCCGCCAGGATTCGAACCTAGACCTAACAGCTCCAAAGGCTGTCGTGCTGCCGTTACACCACGGCGGACCGTGCCCGCGGGCACCGGTCAAGTCTGCCAGACCCGAGCGCCGCGCGTTCCGACTTGCGGCGCGCGACGACGGTGGACCGCGCACTCGACATAATGAGACCGTGAGCCGGGACAGCGACGAAGTCGACCGCATCGTCGATGCGTGGATGCGGCAGCGCCCCGATCTCGACTTCTCGCCGCTCGAGGTGCTCTCGCGTGTCGCCCGCCTCTCACGGCACCTCGACATCGCCCGCAAGGAGGCGTTCCGCCGCAGCGACATCGAGTCGTGGGAGTGGGACGTGCTCTCGGCTCTGCGCCGCGCGGGCGAGCCCTACCAGCTGAGCCCCAAGCAGCTTCTTCAGCAGACGCTGGTGTCGAGCGGAACGATGACGAACCGCATCGATCGGCTGGTCGCTCGCCGTTTCGTGCGCCGGGAGGCCGACCCCGGGGACGGACGGAGCATCCTGGTGACTCTGACCGATGACGGACGAATACGAGTGGATGCCGCGATCACCCGCCTCGTCGATGCCGAGGCCCTGCTGCTCGAGAGCCTCTCCCGCGGCGACCGCGACCGCCTCGCGACCCTCCTGCGCAAGTTGAGCCTGGGGTTCGACGCGTGAGCGCTCCGATCGGGTCCCCCTCGCGTTGGGCCCGTGTGAGGGGGTGGTTCGGCGTTCGTTTCCGCTCCCCCGCCGCCATCTACGGCCTCATCGTGTTCGCGGCCTTCGTCTCGATCGCCGACGATCACGCCGAGGACGTGTGGGAGGTCCTCGCGAGCGCGTCGGTGTCGCTCGTGGTGTTCTTCATCGCGCACGTCTTCGCCCACACCCTGACCGAACACGCCGACCACGGCCTGCGTCTGGCCACGCGTGAGGGGATGCGCCACGGAGCCGGGATGCTGTACGCCTCGGTTCCTTCGATCCTCGTGCTGGTGTGGGCCGGCCTCACCGGCGTCTCGGTGGACGATGCGTTCGAGGCCTGCATGTGGGCGACCTTCGCGGTGCTCGCGCTGCTGGGGTACGGCGCGTACGCGAGGCGGAAGGCCCGGATCGCGGTGCGTTTGCTGGGAGCGTTCGCGACCGCCTGCCTCGGCGTGTTCATCATCGCGCTCGAGTACGCCATCCACTGACGGCATCCCTCGTCGACATCTCGTCGCGGGCGACACGAGCGCCTTCCGCTGACGCCGACCGTCTCATCGCTCTCGCAACGACGCGGTGGGAAGGGCCATCAGTCCCGAGCGACCGCCCGGCGACGGGCGCGGCTGCGCAGGACGAAGCCGGCGACGACGGCAAGGAGGGCCCCGAGTCCCGCAACGCCCGCGACCTGCGCCCCCGTGACGGCGAGGTCCGCCCCGCCCGCGGCGACGGGAACCGCGGCCGTCGAGACCGAGGGGCGCGGAGTGGCGGCGGCCGCCGGGTCGGGGCCGACCGACGCCGAGGTGCTCGGCGACGGAGCGGCGGTCGTCGGGGCCGTCGTCGGAGTCGGAGCGGACTGGCCCGGGACCGACCAGCCCGTTGCGGTGAGGGTCACGGGCAGACTGGCCGCCGAGGTGATCGATGAGGGCACGCCCGACGACAGCGCGAGGCACTCGAGGCTGAGGGTCGCCGCCGTCGTTCCCGCCGGGACCACGGCACGGAACGACGACCCCATGGGGACACTCACGGCCGCTCCCCCGTCCACGGGCACGGTCGCCGACACCACCACGGTGCTGCCGCCCGCCGAAACGGTCAGGCGCGCCCCGTCGCGTGTGCCGGCCGGGCAGCCGTCGGCGAAGTCCGCGGTGGCGAACGACGGGTATGCGGCGGCGTCGCCCGAGAAGACGGCCGCACCGTCGGCATCCCGCAGCACGAGGGGGCTCGCCGCGGAAGCGGCCAGGGAGCTGAGCGGAACGATACCCGCGACGAGGACCACGGCGGCGGCGATGGGGAGAAGGCGGGTGGGCACGGGCGTGGACGACATGGCTGCTCTCGATCGGGTGGTGAGGACGAACGGACTGTGCCCCACGGTTCGGTCCGCCCGGTGAACGGATGATGACGCCAACATCACCCGCAGGCCACCCGCTATTCACCCGCGGCCCCTACGTTCCCGGCGACCCCTCTCACGAAAGTGACCAATGCCCACTCACACCCCTTCCGGCTTCTCCCGCCGCGCCTTCCTCGCCGCCGCGGCGGCGGCCGTCACGACCGCGTCCGCCGCGTCGTCCTTCGGTCCCGCCGCCGCCGCGACAGCTGCGGCGGCGACCGCCGCGCCCGCCGCCGTCACCGACCCGAAGACCCTGCGCTGGCTGGTCTTCGACCACCACGTGCACTCGGTGTACTCGCACGACGCGAAGTACGCGATGACGACGATCCTCGACCAGGCGCAGCGTTTCGGGGTGGATGCCATCGCCTTCACAGAGCACAGCAACGTCGGTCACGCCAACGTCGGAGGCGTCTTCAACGCCGCCCGGGAGATCGAGGCGGCACGCACGGCGCGCCCGGACCTGCTCGTGTTCCAGGGGCTCGAGTGGTACATCCCGGCCGCGGAGCACGGCACTGTTCTCGTCGCACCCGGCCCCCGGGTCACCGAGGTGCTGCGACGCTTCGAGCTCGACTACGACGGCAAGCTGAACAAGTGGGAGAAGCCGCGGCCGAACACGAGCGACGCCGCGGACTGGCTGCAGCACGCGGTCGACGGCATCTCGTGGCTCGGTCAGCAGCGCACCGCGGGGGCGATCGCCGACGTGCTGGTGCTCGCCAACCATCCCAGCCGTCTGGGGATCGACTCCCCCGGCGAACTGCGCGCGTGGCAGGATGCCGACCCCGACATCTTCGTCGGATTCGAGGGTGCACCGGGAGCGCAGGCCTCGGGCCTCGCGGCCAACACCACCGACCGTTCGCAGCGCGGGGAGTACGAGAACTCGCGCAGCGACTACTCGTACCCCGGGTTCCCCAGCGAGGCCTACCGGGCGCACGGCGGCTTCGACTGGATGACGGCCGTCGTCGGCGGAATGTGGGACGCACTGCTGAGCGAGGGACGCCGCTGGTGGATCACCACGAACAGCGACCTGCACCTGAAGAACTTCGACAACACCCGCGTGGGCGATTTTCCCACCGGTTCGGGCTGGGACAACGGCGCGACGCTGGCGAACTTCAACCGCGCCGGCCGCCGCCCCGATCCCGTGTCGACGGCGGCACCGCAGGGCGGCAGCGACCTCTGGCCGGGCGAGTTCAGCCGCACCCACGTGGGCGCCACCGCGAAGACGCACACGGCCGTCCTCGACGCGGTGCGAGCGGGGCGCATGTGGGTCGACCACGGCCACCTCGTCGCCGGGCTCGGGGTCACCCTCCGCGCGGTCGACGACACCGCGAACACCGCCACCCTCGGCGGAACCCTGCGCGTGCCGACGGGGACGAAGATCGAGATCGTGATCGACGTCGAGCCGACCACGCAGCGCAACTCCGCCGGCATCCTGCCCCGTCTGGCCCACCTCGATGTGATCCGCGGGGAGATCACCGGCGCGGTGACCGACCGCGACACCATGATCGCTCCCCGCACCCGCGTCGTCGAGCTGCGCGACGTGAGCGACCGCAGCGGCTCGCCCTTCCAGATCGTGATCCCGGTGGGCACGGCCGACGTCGACGGCTACGTGCGCGTGCGCGGCTCCGACGGCAAGGTCCACGGCACCGGCCCCCGCGGCGCCGAGGTCGACCCGCGCGCTCCTCAGCCGCACGCGGCGGGGCAGGGAAACCCCTGGCTCGACACGTGGCTCTACACGAACCCGATCTTCGTCTCGGTGCACTGACCCGACGACGCGAACGGCCCGTCACCCGAGGGGGCGGGCCGTTCGCCGTGCGGGGAGGAGATCTCGGCGGCCGAGGACGATCGAGGTACGAAAATCCTCCGCTGGGCGGCACTCGCTCGGGACGAGCTCAGCCGATCGTCTCGGTGAGCTCGAACCACTTCATCTCGAGCTCGTCGCGCTCGCCCTCGAGGGCCGAGATGCGCTGCATCTCTTTGCCGAGTCCCTCATAATCCGCCTGGTCGTGGTCGACGAGCGCGGCTTTGGCCCTGTCGATCTGCTGCTGCAGCTTCTCGATGCGCCGCTCGGTGGCCGAGGCCTCCTTCTGCGCGGCGCGCAGTTCCGCGCCCTGCAGACCCGAGGTCGCGGTGGCGCCGCCCGTCGTCGCGGACCGCGAGGGCTCGGCATCCTGAATCGCTCGAAGACGCAGGTACTCGTCGACGCCGCCGGGCAGGTGCCGCAGCTTCGCATCGAGGATCGCGTACTGCTGGTCGGTGACGCGCTCGAGGAAGTACCGGTCGTGCGAGACGACGATGAGGGTGCCCGACCACGAGTCGAGCAGGTCTTCCATGGCCGCGAGCATGTCGGTGTCGAGGTCGTTGGTGGGCTCGTCGAGGATGAGCACGTTCGGCTGGTCGAGCAGGACGAGCAGCAGCTGCAGGCGCCGCTTCTGACCGCCGGAGAGGTCTTTCACGGGGGTCGAGAGCTGGGCGCTCGAGAACCCGAGGCGCTCGAGCAGCTCGCCGGGGGTGAGCTCCTTCGCCTTCGACCCCGCGCCGAACGAATAGGTGGTCCGCAGCCCCGAGATCACCACGCGCACGGGGTCGTTCAGGTGCTGGTCGAGCTCGTCGAGGCGCTGGGTGAGGGTGGCGACCTTCACCGTCTTGCCGCGCTTGACCCGGCCGCTCGTCGGCTCGAGCGAGCCGGTGACCAGGCTCAGCAGGGTCGACTTGCCCGCGCCGTTCACCCCCAGGATGCCGGTGCGCTCACCCGGGGCGATGCGCCACTCGACGTCTTTCAGGACCGTGTGATCGCCGTAGGTCACACCGGCGTCGAGCAGGTCGACCACGTCTTTGCCGAGCCGTGCCACGGCGAGGGACTGCAACGCGACCTTGTCGCGGATCTCGGGCACGTCGGCGATGAGCTCGTTGGCCGCATCGATGCGGAACTTCGGCTTCGACGTGCGCGCCGGCGCCCCGCGACGCAGCCACGCCAGCTCTTTGCGGGCCAGGTTCTGTCGGCGCTGTTCGATGGATGCCGCCTGACGGTCGCGCTCCACGCGCTGCAGGATGTACGCCGCGTACCCGCCCTCGAAGGGCTCGACGAGACGGTCGTGCACCTCCCAGGTGACCGTGCAGATCTCGTCGAGGAACCACCGATCGTGCGTGACGACGAGCAGACCGCCCGCCGACGGCGCCCACCGCTTCTTCAGGTGCCCCGCGAGCCAGGTGATGGCTTCGACGTCGAGGTGGTTGGTGGGCTCGTCCAGGAACAGCACATCCCAATCGCCCGAGAGCAGCGCCGCCAGCGCGACGCGGCGGCGCTGACCGCCCGAGAGGTCGCCGAGGCGCGCGTCCCAGGGCAGATCACCCAGCAGACCCGCGATCACGTCGCGCGTGCGCGCGTCACCGGCCCACTCGTGTTCGGCGCGGTCGCCGACCACCGCGTGCCCGATCGTGTCGTCGTCGTCGAGGGTGTCCTGCTGGTCGAGCACGCCCACGGTGACGCCGCCGCGCACCGTCACGCGCCCGCCGTCGGGTTCGCGGGTGCCGGCGAGCATGCCGAGCAGACTCGACTTGCCGTCGCCGTTGCGACCGACGATGCCGATTCGGTCACCTTCGTTCACGCCGAGCGAGACGGAGTCGAAGACGACCTTGGTCGGGTATTCCAGGTGCAGGGCTTCGCCCCCGAGCAGGTGTGCCATATCCGTCCCAGGCTACGCGGTGCCCGGGGTGTGCGAGCGCGCGGGGGTGCCGGCATCCGGGATCTCCTGCTTCCCGTCGCCCATCTGGCGCGCCACGGACGAGACGATCGCAGGCGCACCCCGGATGCCGGCACCCGGGGCCGCGGCCGGAACGACGACGGGGCCGCCCGGCGAACCGGACGACCCCGCGTGACTCGACGGCTCAGAAGCCGTTGGCCGAGAGCCACTCCTTGGCGATGTCGGCGGACGACTTCTGGTCGACCGTGGACTCGACGTTCATCTCGACGAGGGCATCGGCCGTCAGGGCGGCGCTGACCTTGTTGAGCACGTCCGACACCTCGGAGGCGACGTTCGAGTTGACCACCGGCACCACGTTCGACGCCAGGAACAGGCCCTTGGGGTCGGTCAGCGTGACGAGGTTGTCGGTCTTGATGCGGGGGTCGGCCGTGTAGACGTTGGCGACCTGGACGGTACCGGCGACGAGGTCGTCGACCGTGGTCTCACCGGTGGGCGAGAACTGGACGCTCACGCCGTAGGTCGACTGCAGACCGGTGGGTCCGTAGGGACGCTCGGCGAGCTCGGCGTTGCCCCCGAGGGTCACACCCGACGTCACCTTCGCGAGGTCGGCGATCGAGGTGAGCCCGTTCGCGTCGGCGAACGCCTTCGTGACGGTGTACGAGTCCTGGTCGGTGGCCTGCGACTGGTCGAGGACCTCGAGACCCTCGGGGAGGGCGGCCGGCAGAGCCGCGTACACGTCGTCGGAGGTGCGCGCGGTGGTGTCCTTCTCGAAGAACTGGAGCAGGTTGCCGGTGTACTCGGGGAAGACCGAGACGGTGCCGTCCTCGAGCAGCGGGATGTACGCGTCGCGCTGACCGATCTGGAACTGGCGCTTCACGGTCTTGCCGGCACCCTCGAGCGCCTGCGCGTAGATCTCGGCGATGATCTCGTTCGAGTAGTAGGCCTGCGAGCCGACCACGATGGTGTCGCTCGAGGCGCTGGCGTCGCCGCCGCCGTTGCTGAGGGGATCGCTGGAGCCGCCGCCGCAACCGGCGAGGGCGAGCGAGGCGACCGCGAGGCCGGCGAACAGGCCGAGGCCCTTCTTGGTTCGTGCTGTGAACATGGGTGCTCTCTTTTCTGGTGATTCGGGAATCGAGTGTGGGTCAGGGGGTCGCCGGAGGTGCGGTCGGTGCCCCCACGGCGAGGGCTTCGGCGCGACGCTGACGAACGGAGCGCCGCTGCGGCTGAGCGGAACCTGCGGCACGGATGCCACGGGGTACGACCAGGTGCTGAAGCAGGGCGAAGAGCCCGTCGATGACGAGCGCGAGGACGGCCACGAGGATCGCCCCGCCGATGAGGATGTCGAACCGGCGGAGCGGGATCGCGGCGATGATGTACTGCCCGAGCCCGCCGAGGCCGATGTACGCGGCGATCGTGACGGTCGCCAACACCTGCAGGGTCGCCGCACGGATGCCGCCGACCAGCAGCGGAAGACCGAGGGGAACCTCGATGCGCCAGAGGATCTGCGACTCGGTCATGCCCATCGAGCGTCCCGCGTCGATCACGCGGCGGTCGATGGCCTCGAAGCCCGTGTACGCCCCGGCGAGCAGCGACGGGATCGCCAGCACGATGAACGAGATGACCGCGGCCTCGGGCTTGTGGAGGACGCCGAGGAGCAGTGTCAGGAGGATCAGCAAGCCGAAGGAGGGGATCGCCCGTGCCGCACCCGAGATCGCCACGGCACTCTCGCGCCCCTTGCCGGTGTGGCCGATGTACCAGCCCAGCGGGATGGCGATCGCTCCCGCGATCACCACGGCGACCAGCGTGTACAGCAACTGGACGCCGATGGCGGCGGGGATCGAGTCGAACTGGCCGGAATCCCCGGAGAAGATCCAGGCGATCGCGTCGCCGAGGAGGTTCATGCCTTCACCAGCGTTCGGTTGGCCTGACGCGAGACGGTCTTCGTCCCACGCGTCCACGGCATGAGCAGGCGGCCCGCGACCACGAGCAGCAGGTCGATGATCAGAGCGAGCACCACGACGGCGATCACGCCCGCGAAGACCTCGGGGATGATGCGCCTTTGCAGCCCGTTCGTGAACAGGTAGCCGATGTTCTGGATGCCGACGAGGATGCCGACCGTGGCCAGCGCGATCGTGCTGGCCGAGGCGACGCGCAGACCCGCGAGCACGACGGGGCCGGCGAGCGGGAACTCCACCGCCCAGAAGCGACGGAAGGAGCCGTAGCCGATGGCCGTCGAGGCCTGGCGGACTCCGGCATCCACCGAATCGAGACCGTCCGCGACCGCGCGTACGAGGATCGCGACCGCGTAGATGGCGAGAGCGACGATGAGGTTCGTCTCGCTGACGATGCTGTACCAACCGGTGACGACGGGCACGAGGATCAGCAGGGCGAGAGAGGGGATCGTGTAGAGCAAGCCGGTGATGGTGATGACACCGCTGCGCACGAGGCGATACCGCCACGCGACCCAGCCGAGCGGGACGCTCAACACGAAGCCAGCGATCAACGCGATGATGCTCTGGCGCAGGTGCACCAGCGTGAGCTCCCCGATCAGCTCGAGGTTGTTGCCGACCCAGTTCACGGGCGGGAATCCTCCACGAGCGCACCCTGCGTGCGTCCCTCGGCATCCACGACGACCGTGCCGCTCGGCGTCTGCTTCAGATGGAGCGCGCGCTTGCCCTTGACCGCGCCGATGAAGCTCGCGACGAAGTCGCTGGCGGGGTTCTCGACGATCTCGCTGGGAGTTCCCACCTGCGCGATCTTCGCGCCCTTCTCGAGGATCACGACCTGGTCGCCGAGCAGGAAGGCCTCGTCGATGTCGTGGGTGACGAAGACGATCGTCTTGCCGATCTCGCTCTGCAGACGAAGGAGTTCCTGCTGCAGTTCATCGCGGACGATCGGATCGACGGCACCGAAGGGTTCGTCCATCAGCAGGATGTTGGGGTCGGCGGCGAGGCCGCGAGCGACGCCGACGCGCTGCTGCTGCCCGCCGGAGAGCTGGCTGGGGTAACGGTCGGCCATCGCCGCGTCGAGGCCCACCGTCTTCATGAGCTCGAGCGCCCGGGCGCGAGCGGCTTTACGGTTCTGCCCCTGCAGCACCGGCACGGTGGCGATGTTGTCGGCCACGGTGAAGTGCGGCAAGAGGCCGGAGTTCTGCATCACGTAGCCGATGCTGCGGCGCAACTGCACGGCGGGGCTGCCGCCGATGTCTGCTCCGTCGATCTCGATCGTGCCCGAGGAGGGCTCGACCATGCGGTTGATCATGCGCAGCAATGTCGTCTTGCCACAGCCGGACGACCCCACGAAGACGGTCGTCTTTCGCGAGGGGATGACGAGATGGAAGTCGTCGACGGCGCGCGTGCCGTCGGGGAAGACCTTGGAGACGGCCGAGAACTCGATCATGTGCTCACCCGACCTCAGTCGGAGACCACGACCTTCCGGTCGAAGGCGACGTAGCCGGCGAAGTCCTTGCCCACGCGCTCCACAGCGCCCGGGTACAGGTCGGGGTACGACCAGGCACCGTCGGCCAGTTCGACACCGTCGAGCGCGACGTTCCAGTACTGTGCAGCGCCCTTCCACGGGCAGGTGTACGGGGTGGGGCTCTCATGCAGAGCGCCCTCGCGGACGGACTGCGGCGGGAAGTACCAGTTGCCCTCGATCGAGGCCAGGTCGTTGCGGTCGGCTTCGGCGATCACGACGCCGTCGAGCACTGCCTTCATGGTTTACCCCCTCCGTGGCGTCCCGCGGGCACAGCGCCCATCGGTGACGGACCACCTCGCATGAGGCTAACCAGACGGTCGGCACGCAAAGCGCAGATTGCCCCGTGTGACGACCTGGGCTAGGGTGCGGCGCCCTCAGACCACACGCGCGCCGGGAACGGGCCCGTGCACGTGCAGGGCGACCAGACCGGCGGCGCTGAGGGTGACCTGCAGGTCGATGGCGGATGATTCGTCGGCGGCGAGGAACGCGAGCGTCGGCCCGGAGCCCGAAACGATCCCCGCCAGGGCACCCGAGCTCTCGCCGCGCTCGAGCACGCGGGCGAGATCGGGGCGGAGGTGGAGGGCCGGCGCCTGGAGGTCGTTGCGCAGGCTCGCGGCGAGCATGCCGGCGTCGCCCTGACGAAGGGCGTGGAGCACGTCACGGTCGACCACGGGCACGCGCGGAGCCGGACCGATGTCGACGGCGTGACGTCTGCGGTGCGCATCGAGCTCGCCATAGACGACGGGGGTCGACATGCCGGTCTCGTTCGGAACGAGCACCCAGTCGAAGCGCCCACGCGCGAGAGCCGGACTCAGCTGGTCGCCGCGACCGGTGCCGATGGCGGTCCCGCCGAGCAGGGCGAAGGGGACGTCCGCGCCGAGGCGGGCAGCCAGGCGGGCGAGCTCGCTCGTCGGCATCCCGAGCCCCCAGAGCGCATCGCAGGCGACGAGGGCGGCAGCCGCATCGGCCGATCCCCCACCCATGCCGCCGGCGACGGGAACGGCCTTGCGGACCGAGAGATGGGCACCTCGGTCGATTCCCGCGGTCTGCGCGAGAAGGCGCGCCGCGCGAACGGCGAGGTTGCGGTCGTCGGTGGGAACACCATCGATATCGACCGGACCGCGCGCGGACACCTCGATCGTGATGTCGTCAGCGGGCGTCGCGACCATCTCTTCGTAGAGGGACACCGCTTGGAAGGCCGTCGCGAGCTCGTGGTAACCGTCGTCCTGGACGTCGCCCACCTCGAGGAAGACGTTGATCTTCCCGGGCGCGCGAACGCGGACGGATGCCGGGGCGTGGACGCTCATCGTCCCTGCCGCCGTCCCGCGCGCCGGGGGCTGTCGGGGTGTGCGAAACTGGAACGTCGGCCCGCTTCCCGCCAACGCTCGCAAGGCGGTACGGAAAGGTACGGGCCGGAGCGAGCGATCTGAGTCACTCTTCGACAGTAGTGCTCCGCTCCCCCGTCGTTCGGCGCCGAGGCCGAAACGTCTTCGTAACCCCGGAACCATACGGTGACCGGATCCCTTGCACCCACCCCCGAGGAGGCAGAATGCGCCCGATGGTCCCCCTGTCGATCGACACCGACCCCTGGCGCGCCCTGCTGTCCCGGTCCGATATCCGCATGCACGACGGCATCCTGCACGTCGTCGACGACTCCTCGACGCCCGCGATGGCCGAGCGCGACGACCTGCTCACCGCAGCGTCCGCGATCGAAGCTGCGGGGGTGAGGGTGCTGCTGGTGCGCGACGCCAACCGTCGTCCCAAGCTCGTCGTCGATACCGCCGATGCCGCGAAGGCCCTCGCCGCGCTGCGCGATCCCGACCTCGGCCCGATGTACCTCAAGGCCCGTGGCGAAGACCCGGTGCCCGCACACAGCGTCGAGCCCGCTCCCGGGTCGGTGCAGGCCTACGCGGTCTTCCGCCCGCGCACCTCGACCGAGGGGTCGTACCGCTACGGCTCGGCGTTGGCTCCGCGGATGGAGCTCTGGCGTTTCGGCGAGAAGACCATCGAGGCACCCCGCCCGAGCGCCCTCACCCGCCGCAAGTTCGCCGCCGCCGACCTCGATCTGGTCGAGGTCGAGCGCTACGGCCGCCGCTGGATGACGGTCTCGGGCATGTTCGACCCCCACCCGAACGAGTTCACCGCCGACGTCGACATGGTCTTCTCGTGGGTCGACGGATCCTCGAGCGAGTTCCAACGTCAGCGCGCTGCCCGGATGAAGGGCTACGTCGTCGGCGACGGCGACGACAACGCCGCCCGGTACCGACAGGTCGACGAACTGCGTTACGCGCTGCGCAGTGTGCACATGTACGCGCCGTGGGTGCGCCGCATCTTCATCGCCACCGACTCCCCCACCCCGGAATGGCTCGCCGATCACCCGAAAGTGACGATCGTGCGCAGCGAGGAGTTCTTCGCCGATCCCTCGGTCCTTCCCACGCACAACTCGCACGCGGTCGAGGCGCAGCTGCACCGCATCCCCGGTCTGGCCGAGCACTTCCTCTACAGCAACGACGACATGTTCTTCGGGCGCCCCGTCACCCCCGAACTGTTCTTCAGCGGTGGCGGAGTGAGCCGTTTCGTCGAGAGCGGTGTGCGCATCGGCAGCGGTCCGGCGCACGTCGACCGCTCCGGCCACGACAACGGCCTGCGCGTGAACCGGGCGCTGCTCAAAGAGCGCTTCGGCCGTGTCATCACACTCGACCTCGAGCACTGCGCGACGCCGCTGCGCCGTTCCGTGGCCTTCGAGCTCGAGCGGGAGTTCGCCGAGGACTATGCACGCACGGCCGCGAGCCGGTTCCGTTCGGCGACCGACATCTCGGTCACCAACAGCCTGTACCACCACTACGCTCTGGCGACCGGTCGCGCGGTCATCACGACCGAGCCGCGCACCCGCTACGTGCAGACCACGCAGTTGGACTCCCTCCGCACCATGGAGCGCCTCGTGTCGCGCCGAGACACCGACATGTTCTGCCTCAACGACGGCAGCGTGCCCGAGATCCCCGAGGAGGTGCGCGTCCCGGCGCTGCGCGCCTGCCTCGAGCGCTACTTCCCGGTCGCTGCGCCGTGGGAGAAGACCTCGGTCAGCGAAGGATCGGCAGCGGCGTCGTCGGCGGCGACACCCGGCCGCTGAGCTCGCGCGAGGTCGGGACCACGACGCCGGCGTCGTGCAGCCGCCGCTGCGACTCGTCCGCGTCGACATACTGCAAGGCCGCGCTCGTCGCGAGCGGAACGACGGAGTGAACGACCGTCTCGTCGTACACGTGCACGATGTTGAAGCCCTGCGCCGCGTCCTGAGGGCGCGTGCCGCCCACGGGCACCATGAGGTCCTGCGTGTAGCAGGTGGCCGAGGCGACGGACACCGGGATGCCGGCGAACGTGGCGAACGTCGAGTAGTGCAGGTGTCCCGCGAGGATGGCGCGGACGTCGGATCCTCGAAGGATCGCGGCGAGACTGCGCTGATCGCGCAGTTCAACGGAGGCCGCGAGGTCGAGCACGCTCGGGACGGGCGGGTGGTGCATCGCGAGGATCGTGCCGAGGGGCGCGGGGGTGGCCAGCACCTCGGCGAGCCACTCGCGCTGAGCCGCCGTGACCTCGCCGTGATGGGCACCGGGCACCGAGGTGTCGAGCGTCACGATGCGCAAGCCGTCGAACTCGTCGACGCGGTCGACCGGAGCGTCGCGGTCGCCCTCGTCACCGGGCAGCAGCCGCGAGCGGAAGGCCGCCCGGTCGTCGTGGTTGCCCATGACCCACACCACGCGCGTCTGCAAGCGCTCGGCGAGCGGCTCGACCAACGCGCGGACACGGTCGTAGGCGTCAGCCTCGCCGTAGTCGGCGAGGTCGCCGGTGAAGACGAGGGCGTCGGGGCGGATGCCCGACGCACCGATCGCCTCGACCGCACGGGCGAGGTACGCCTCGGAGTCGACGTCGTCGTAGAGCGGTGCACCGCCGGCGCGAAGGTGGGTGTCGCTCAGGTGGAGCAGCACACGTTCGGCTCGGGGGTACTCGGCGTAGCGCATCTCGATCCTCTCGGGCCGTCGGGTACGACCTCGTCACCGGCGTGATGCTCCCGGTTGGCTCGAAATGTTACAGACATGTTTCTGGAACGCGTGATGAACACGGCGAGAATTCACCCGACAGTTCACAACGTGGCCGCACTGCGCGGTGGCACGGGACGTCGTGTGGGGTGGACGCCGCGCCGCATCCCGCCCGGTCGAGCGACATGACCCGCGATGCGCGAGATGACCCGAGACGAGCGCGAAACGCGGGTCCTCTCGGCGGACAGGGGTCACCTCGAACGCGGGTCACGTCGGGGCGCCCCGACCTCGGGTCAGAGCGCGGCGATCAGACCGCGGCGATGCGCGCGTAGTCCTCAACCGTCAGCTGCTCGCCGCGCAGCGTGGGATCCACGCCGGCCGCTTCGAGATGAGCTGACGCCTCCGCGGCCGTGCCGCCCAGCACGCCCGACAGCGCCTGGCGGAGCATCTTGCGGCGCTGCTGGAAAGCGGCATCCACGATCTGGAAAGTGCGGAGTCGGTGCTCCTCGGTGCCGCGGGCTTCGGCATCCCGGTCGAAGCCGACGAGCACGCTGTCGACGTTCGGCACGGGCCAGAACACCTGACGCGACACCGTGCCGGCCAGTCGCCATGAGCCGTACCAGGCCGCCTTGACGCTCGGGGCGCCGTAGATCTTCGACCCGGGAGGGGCGGCGAGGCGCTCCCCCACCTCGGCCTGCACCATGACGACGCCGCGCTGCAGGTAGGGGAAGGTCTCGAGGAAGTGCAGCAGCACGGGCACCGAGACGTTGTACGGCAGGTTCGCGACCAGGACACCGGGTTCTCCCGGCAGCTCATCGACGCGCAGAGCGTCGGCGTCGATGACCGTCAGGCGGCCGGCGGGCACGTCGTGGGCTGCCGCGGTGGAGGGAAGCCGCTCCGCGAGCCGGTGATCGATCTCGACGGCAACGACCGAGGCGCCCGTCTCGAGGATCGCCAGAGTGAGGGATCCAAGACCGGGACCGATCTCGACGACACGATCGGATGCCGTGACCCGAGCCGCCTGCACGATCTTGCGCACCGTGTTGGCGTCGACGACGAAGTTCTGCCCGAGCTTCTTGGTGGGGGTCACATCGAGCTCGGCGGCGAGCCGACGGATCTCGGAGGCACCGAGGAGGGAAACGGGCATTGTTCCACTGTAGTCAGCGATCCCGCCAGTACCCGACGCTCCCGATGGGCAGGAGTAGCGTGATCAGGTGAGTCAAACGCAGTCCATCCCCTCGAACGCTTTCACCCTCAGGAGCCCCTACGGGCGACGAGCCATCGGGCTCTCGCTCGCGGCAGCGGTGGGCGGTTTCCTCTTCGGTTTCGACTCCTCGGTCATCAACGGCGCTGTCGACGCCGTCCAGGGCAACTTCGAGCTCTCGCAGGTGCTCACCGGTTTCGTCGTCGCCGTCGCCCTGCTCGGTTGCGCCGTCGGCGCGATCGTCGCCGGCGCCCTGTCGGACCGCTGGGGGCGCCTCAAGGTCATGCTCCTCGGCGCCGTGCTGTTCTTCGTCTCGTCGATCGGCGCCGCCCTCACCTTCAGCGTGCCCGACCTCATCCTGTGGCGCGTGATGAGCGGACTGGGAATCGGCATCGCCTCGGTGGTCGCCCCCGCCTACATTGCGGAGGTCGCCCCGCGTCAGATCCGTGGTTCCCTGGCCTCCCTGCAGCAGCTGGCGATCACGCTCGGTATCTTCGGCGCCCTGCTCTCGGATGCCCTGCTGGCCAACACCGCCGGCGGCGCGGCCAATCAGCTGTGGCTGGGCATGGAGGCCTGGCGCTGGATGTTCCTCGTCGGTGTGGTCCCGGCAGCGGTATACGGAGTCCTGTCCTTCACGGTTCCCGAATCGCCCCGCTACCTGCTCTCGAAGGGCAAGCGCGACGAGGCGAAGGCGATCTTCGCGCGACTGGTGCCGCCGGCCGACCTCGACAAGACGATGAACGAGCTCTCGAACGCCATCGAGGCCGACCGCAAGAACAAGAACGTCTCGCTGCGCGGGCCGGTGCTGGGACTGCAGGGGATCGTGTGGACCGGCATTCTGCTGTCGATGTTCCAGCAGTTCGTCGGCATCAACGTGATCTTCTACTACTCCACGACCCTCTGGAAGGCTGTCGGCTTCGACGAGAGCAACTCTCTGCTGATCTCGGTGATCACCTCGGTCACGAACGTCGTCGTGACCTTCGTCGCGATCTTCCTCGTCGACCGGGTGGGCCGGAAGCCGATTCTCTTGACCGGCTCGATCCTCATGACCGTTTCGCTCGGTGCGATGGCGCTCTCGTTCGCCTTCGCCACCGGTTCGGGTACGGACGTGTCGTTGCCCGCCCCGTGGGGTGGAGTCGCTTTGGTCGCCGCGAACGTCTTCGTCGTCGGCTTCGGGGCGTCGTGGGGCCCGCTGGTCTGGGTGCTGCTCGGCGAGATCTTCCCGAGCCGCATCCGAGGCAAGGCCCTCGGCGTCGCCGCCGGAGCCCAGTGGATCGCGAACTTCGCCATCACGGTGTCGTTCCCGGCCATGTCGGGCTGGTCGCTGCCCCTCACCTACGGCATGTACGCCCTGTTCGCGGCCCTGTCGTTCGTCTACGTCGCCCTGCGCATCCCCGAGACCAAGGGCATGGAGCTCGAACAGACCGAGACCCTGTTCGTCCGCAAGCCGAAGGCGAAGGCCAAGGCCTGACGCGAAGCCCGCGTCCGGATGCCAGAAGGCCGGTGCCCCGAGGGGCGCCGGCCTTCCGCGCGTCGGCGTGTCGCCCGCGCACCCTCAGCGATCCGCACAGGGTGCGCGGCATCCGGGGCGAAAGGGCTGAGGATGCGCGAATCGCTGAGACTGCGCGACGCCCGACCCACCCACTCGACATCACCCAAGCGATTCGCACAAGCTCAGCGGCATCCAGGGCCGAGCGGCTGAGGATGCGCGAAACACTGAGACTGCGCGACGCCCGCCCCACCCACGCCACATCACCCCAGCGATCCGCACAAACTCAGCGGCATCCAGGGCCGAGCGGCTGAGGATGCGCGAATCACTGAG
>NZ_JBFYGP010000012.1:0-68732 GCF_041079415.1 Microbacterium sp. 20-116 | reverse complement strand
GCCGCCAGCGTTCATCCTGAGCCAGGATCAAACTCTCCGTAAAAAAGAAATGCATACAACCACCGGGAAAACGACAGTCATAGCGAGTTTGAAACTGACCAAAGAGAAAACATCAAAACTGACGAATTCATATGCCAACCCCCGGAAGGGCTGGTCTTTGATCCAAAGGAATTTCTCGCAATCCAACAAAAGTCAGACCGACGAGGAATAAATTGGCATTTGACAAGTGCACGCTGTTGAGTTCTCAAGGAACGGACGCACCCACAGAACGATCTCTCGACCTACCCGTGAGGCGGTTCACTTCATTTGACCTGCGGACTCGACAACCAAACCAGCGCAATTGAGCTTCGCTACGAAGCAGTCAGACTGAGTTTGTGTGCCGAGTGGCAGGATCCCAACTGTAGACCAAAGAGTCGAAACTCTCAAGTGTTGGTGTTGGGGGTGGTTCGCCGCTTGAGAGGACGCGGGGCCTTTCGGCCGCTCCGCTCTCCCCTGTGGGGCGAACATGTAAGAGCTTACGTGCGACCCCGGGTTCGGTCGAACTCATGCGCTTCCCGGGCGTGTCGCGAAGCTGATTCCGCGGAATTTCGCGGAAGTCGGTGGACTCAGAGGAACCGAGGGGCTCCGCCCCACGCGCCCAGCCACGCTTCGACCGACGGTTCCGCCCGCAGGACGTGCATGCCCTCGATGACGCGAGTGGTCTCTGCGTGCCCCGACCTCGTGCTCCACCGTGTGCTCCTGGCGCGGGCCCGGCGGCTCGTCGCCGACCCGAGCGGCACCCCCTCCGCAGACCGCAGATGCACTCGTCCCACGTCACCTTCGCCGAGGACGGCGAGGGCATCGCTCAGCGCATCGGGACGCAACACGACCACCGGGTGCTCCAGCTCCACCCTCACGCGCGGGTCCTCGGTGACGGCAGAGCGAACGCGGGGGTCAGCGCGCAGCGCGGCCGCATCCGGGACCGGCGCCATCACGACAGCGGCTCTCGGCAGCGCCGCAAGGAGCGAGTCGGCGCACACGAACGCGGCCGCGGTCGTCGTCACCGGCACGCGTACCTCGATGTCGGGCATCGCGGGAAGGAGACCTCGTGCCGCTGACCCATCGACGGGGATCTTCGTCACCAGCTGAATCGACTGCCGATTGCCCTCGGCCTCACGCTCGGAGTCCCCCCGGCCCGCCCAGTCCGGGCCGTCGTGCCAGGCCACGGCATCCGGAACATGCGCGAGAACCGCGCCGGCTTGCCAGCACCGGTGCGCCCATTCCCAATCCTCTCCTCCGTACGACGAGAAGGTCTCGTCGAAACCGCCCACCTCGTCGAAGAATGATCGGGAGCAGGCGACGACGGCGCTGATGACATACCGATAGGACCGGTCGTCGGCGAGCAGGAGATTCTGGCTGCGCTGGTACGCGTCTCGGAGCCAGGCCGGTTCGGGGAGTTCCCGTGCGGGACCGCATTCCTCGACCGGGATCTGGGCCGGGACGCCCGCGAAGTCCGCGTGTCGACGGCGCCCCACCGTCACCGCCTCGGACAGGAGTGCGGGAAGACGCGAGATCCGTCGCACGTACTCGGGTTCCGGGCTGGTGTCGGCATCCAAGAAGCAGAGAACATCGCCCGACGCGACCGCCGCTCCCAGGTTTCGAGCGGCAGCCGCGCGGAAACCGCGGTCCTCCTGACGAACCAGCAGGACGCCCTCTGGGACCGACGGCGCCTCGGGAGAGCCGTCGTCGGCGACGATGATCTCGAGACGGTTGCGCGGGTGATCCTGTCGGCGGAGAGCCTCGAGGGTGCGGGCGAGTTCCGCCGGCTGAGCGTAATGGGTGACGATGACGCTCACGCGCGGCGGTTGGGGCTCGAGGTGTGCGACCCGGTCCCAGCGGTTGCCCGGCACCCATGGCATCCGGTCGTTCCAGGGGGTGTCCCCCGTCATGACGTGACCTCGCTCCACCAGCGGAGGTACGCGCGGGCGGCGTCAGCGCGTCCGAAAGGCACAGGGTGCTGGCCGTGCCACGTGGAGGGTGCGTCGACACGGGCGGCTGAGATCGCCGCCGCGAGGGCGTCCGGCTCGACGAGGGTGACGGTGTCGGGCCTGAGCGCGGCCATCTCGTCGTTGTAGCGGTTGCGGACGGCGAGAGGACGGCGTCCCCAGCCGATCCACGAGGCCAGAGAGCCCGACGCCGAGACATGCCGGTGCGCGATCACCGGGACGGCGATGCGACGCACCCGGTCGGCCATCTCGGCGTCGTCGAGCCACCCGGTCACTTCCACCGACACCCCCCGCGCGCCGGCGAGTCGCGCGAAGGCGTCGAGGTCGCCCGCGTGGCCGTCGGAGGCGCGTCCGAGCACGGTCAGTCGCGTCAGCCCCGCGGTGGCAGCGGCTTCGAGCGCCTCGTCATGACCCTTGCCGGGGTAGAAGTATCCGAGGACGCCGACGGAGTCGTCGACCTCCGGCGTTGCGAGCGGCACGGCCACGGAATCGACCGGGAGAGGCACGACGGCGACCGGGCCGTCGAAGACGCCCTCTTCGCGCAGCAGTTCGCGCTCATGGGCGCTGTTGACGACGACCCCGCGCGACGCCTCGGTCACGGCGCGATAGAAGGCTCGGCGCCGCGGGCGGTTGCGTTCGCCGTCGGATTCCTGCGGCACGTCGTGCAGCGTCACGGTGAGCGGATGCCGGGCGGCGAGGCCCGTGAGCGCGTGCGTCGCCTCCTCGGGCGATGCTCCCCACAGGCGGTCGGTGACGTGAGCGTGCACCGGCGTCCCTTCGGGGAGGGCGGCGAGAGCATCGACGGTCGTGATCCGCGCGTGCGGCTCCGCCGCCACGACTTCGGCCGCGATCTGCCGGGCGTAGACCGCGACGCCGTGCGGGCCGGGATGGACGAGGAGCACCGGGAGGGTGGCATCCGGGATCGAGATCTTCGAACTCATGCGGCGGCGCTCCAGGTGCGCAGCAGCGGGGCCATACGGTCGACGACGGCGGCGAGGAGGGCGGGACGTTTCGCGTAATAGGCGAGGTGGGCGCGGCGCACGGCGTCGGCCGAGACGGTCTCGCCGGCCACGATCCATTCGGGGCGAGGTGCGGCGTCGAGGTTCCACGCGTCGACGACCCACGACTCGAGGGGCGCGCGCACCGAGGCGAGGATGGGCCGCCCCGGATCGACGACGCGTCCGGGCGAGCCCAGTGCCTCGACGATGCGCTCCCCCAGAGGCAGGAAGAGGGCGTTGCCGGGGTGATTGACCGTGCGCGCGAGGTCTTCGACGACGGGAGAGAAGAGGTCGGATGCCGCGACGTCGAGGCCGAGGGCCTCGCGGCGACGCAGTTCCGCAACGGAGGCGTCGGCCAGAGCGCGAACCGCCGAGGCGGGAAGGTGCGCGGGCACGCTCAGCCCGGCCGCTTCGGCGACCGTGCGGACGTCGTGATAGGCCACCAGGGGCGGGTCCTCGGGGAACGCGGGGAGTCGGAGCACCGCCTGGAACGGGTGCAGACCCGCGAAGCGAACAGCGGGAACGAGCACCACGCGGGCGCCGGAAGGAAGCGAAGCCCGCAACTGCGCGGTGCCGAGCGGGAGGCCGCGGTAGTCGTCGCGGATGGGCTGCGACACGAGGAAGGACGCCCCCGCGAGCAGAGCGTGCAGACGGGACGCTTCGGCGGCGTCGAGCTCGTGCACGGCAGGGATCCGCACGGCCGGCAGCTGTTCGGAGGCGATGACGAGCCGCAGGGACTCGGCCTGGCAGTTGCCGACGACGACGCCGTAGCCGTCGGGGGCGGGTGCGTCGCCGAAGAACTCGGCGTAGTGGACACGACGCGCTATCACCGCGTCGCCTTGGTCCGCAAGGCTTGTCGCGCCTGCCCTCTCCGCACCCATGATGTGAACGTATCCGTCGGTGTCGTCGTCGTCCCAACCGCCCCGTTGCATTGCGATGTGCCTGGCGATGCGGTACGCGCACCGTCACGCACGCAATCACGAGGAGGAGAGAAGATCGTCGTCACCCCCATTCGAGTCGCCGCCGTTCCCTCGGCCCATCCCTACGTCGCCGCCATCGCGGATCCGCACCACGTTCGCGTGCTGGCCGACCCGCCGCCGCCGGGAGCTCCGGCCGGCCAGTGGTGGCCCCCGCAGGTCCTGCTGCCGGCGTGGCTCGAGGCGAACGTCGAAGATTTCGACCTGGTCCACGTGCATTTCGGGATCGAGTCGTACAGCCCCGCGGAACTCGAGGACACGGTCGCGACCCTGCGCCGCCTCGGTCGGCCATTGGTCTACACGGTGCACGATCTGGAGAACCCCCAGCTGAGCGCGCAGGACGAGCACCGCGCTTCGCTCGCCGTGCTCGCCGCCGCAGCGGACGAGCTCATCACCCTCACCGACACCGCCGGGGCCGAGGTGCACACGATCGCGCACCGCGCCACGACCGTGATCCCGCATCCGACCCTCCTCGGAGACGATCCGCGTCCGACCGGATCGGCCCACGACACCACCCGTGTGGGCGTTCACCTGCGCGACCTCCGCCCCAACATCGACGGCGTCGGAACCACCGCCACGCTCGTGCGGGCCATTTCCGACCTGCGCGCTCAGGGAGCGCGCGTCGAGGCCGTCGTGCGGGTGAACGAGCGGGTACGCGACGAGGAGGCCGCGGCATCCATCGATCTGCTGGCCGCGGGGACCGAGGGCGTCCGCGTCGAGCGCGGGCCCCGTCTCGACGACGACGCGCTCGCCCGCTGGCTCGCCGACCTCGACGCGTGCGTGCTGCCCTACCGACACGGCACGCAGTCGGGATGGGCCGAGCTCTGCTACGACCTGGCCGTCCCAGTGATCGGTACGCGCATCGGACACGTCGCGGCTCAGCATCCGGACGATTTCCACACCTTCGACGTGGGTGAGCCCGTGTCCCTCGCGCGAGCGATCCTCGACGCCACGCACGAGGTGTGGTCCACGCCCGGTTCCGCTCGACGCGAGGGCGAAGTCCTGCGCCGACGCAGCGAGCGCTCCGCGGAGCTCGAGGACGTGCGATCAGCGCACCTCGCCGTCTATCGCCGCGTGCTCGCCGCCGAGGTGGCCGCGTGATCCGCGGGCAGCGGCCGCTGCGCGTGCTGGTCGTCGCGCCGTCGCGCTACCCGCTTCGACAACCACACGCGGGCGGCCTCGAGGCCACCGTCTGGGATCGGGTGCGCTGGCTCCGTTCCCGCGGACACCAGGTCACCCTGTGCGCGGCGGAGGGTTCCGACTTCCTCGACGACGTGCCCGAGTTCCGCCTTCCCGCGCCGGAGTGGACGCGGCCGGAGCACTCCTCCGACACCGAGTACCCGCGGGGATACGCCGAAGCCGTCGACGCGGCCTTCGACGCCGCCCGGGACCGGCTGATCGCCGACCGCCATCACTTCGACGTCGTCGACAACCACAGCCTGCACCCGGCTCCCATCCGCTGGAGCGTCGAGGCCGACATCCCCGTCGTCACGACCCTGCACACGCCTCCGCTGGAGGCCCTGCTCGAGGCGGCAGCCGAGGTGTCCGAGGCCTCCCATCGGTTCGTCGCCGTGAGCCAGGCCACCGCGCGCGCCTGGTCGGTCGAGGGCGTCGACGCATTCGTCTTCCCCAACGGTGTCGACACCGATCAGTGGATCCGCGGTGCGGGCGGACCCTCGTGGGTCTGGTCGGGGCGCGTCGTCCCCGAGAAGGCCCCCCACCTGGCGATCGAGGCGGCGCGCGAGGCCGATGCGCACATCGTGCTGGCCGGGCGGATCGGCGATGTGGACTATTTCGAGCAGGAGATCGTCCCCCGTCTCGGCGTGCACGCGCGATACGTCGGCCCGCTTCACCAGGCCGATCTCTGCCGCCTGGTCGGGTCTTCGGCGGTCGCTCTCGTGACGCCGATGTGGGAGGAGCCGTTCGGGCTCGTGATCGCCGAGGCCCTCGCGACCGGGACTCCCGTCGCGGCCTTCGACATCGGCGGCGTCTCCGAGGTGCTCGCGGGCATGCCGGGTTCGGCGACGGTCATGCCCGGCGACATCGTCGCCCTCGCGAAGGCCGCCGCCCACCTCGCCGCCGAGGGCGTTCGCGAGCCGCTCACGCGCGTGTGGACACGCCAAGCCGCGGTACGTCAGCATTCCCTCGCTCACCGGCACCGCGAGGTCGAGCGCGTGCTCACCCACGTCGCGCAGCCCGCCGCCGCGCGCAGGGTGCCGGCGGTGTCGTGGTGATCGGCTGGTACGTCCACCATCACGGCTACGGGCATGTCGCGCGGTTCCTCGCGGTGACCCCGCACCTGCGGACGCCCGTCGTCGCCTTCTCGTCGATGCCCCGCCCGGCGGGCCTTGCTGCGGGGGTGGACTGGATCGAACTGCCCCCGGATGCCGACCCCTTCCCCCGGGCCGATGGGTCGACGGCCGATCCGCGAGACGCCGACCCCACGGTGCGCGGTCATCTGCACTGGGCACCGCACGATCACCCGGGCCATCGCGACCGTCTGGCACTCATCGCTTCGACCGCCGCCGAACGGTCCGTGACGGCCCTGGTGGTGGACGTGAGCGTCGAGGTCGTGGCGCTCGCGCGCCTGCTCGGACTGCGCACCCTCGCCATGACGCAGCCCGGGACGCGCACGGACGCGCCGCACGCGCTCGCCTACGACCTCGCCGACGCCATCCTCGCGCCCTGGCCGCGCGGCGCCGTCTGCGCCGACGCACTGACGGCGCACGCCGATCGCGTGGTCTGGACGGGCGGGATCTCGCGCTTCGACGGACGCGAACGCGACGCACCGCGCGAGGAACGGTCGGTGCTGCTGCTGGGCCGGGTGGTCGACGAGCACGTCCGCGAGGATGCCGTCGCACGGCTTCGCGAGCGGGGATGGGACGTCACCTCGGCGGGACACGACCCCTCTTCCCGGGTCGACGATCCGTGGCCGCTTCTCGCACGCAGCACGGTCGTGGTGAGCGCCGCCGGGCAGAACAGCGTGGCGGATCTGGCTGCAGCGGGCGCGCGTGCAGTGGTCGTCGCGCAGGAGCGCCCGTTCGACGAGCAGCGGGACACGGCCGCAGCGCTCGAGCGGTGGGGGCTCGCCCGGCAGGGCGGCAGCGGCATCGACGCCGCGGGTCTCGTGGCGCTCGTCGAGCTCGCCGCCGGAGACGACCCCGACTGGTCGCGGTGGCAGGTCGACGGAGCGGCCGCGCGCATGGCCGCGGCGATCGAGGCGGCGCTGCCGTGAAGACCGCCGTCCTCACGGTCGCCTCGCGATCCCGGCGGGAGCACCTGGACCGCCAACGACGCGTGCTCGCCGAGGTCGCCGACGACATCGTGCGCGTCGAGGTCTGGCTCGATGAGACACCGCCGACCGACGTCCCGGATGCCGGCACCCTCACGCTGCACGTTCCACCGGGGTCGACGGGGCTCCGCGTCGGCGAAGGTCGCAACCGTGCCGCCGCGGCGGCCATCGAGGCAGGGGCCGAGCTGCTCGTCTTCCTCGACGTGGACTGCCTGCCCGGCGCCGACCTGCTTTCCGCATACCGGACCGCGGCCTCGAGCAACCCCGACGCCGTCCTCTCGGGAGCGGTCACGTACCTGGTGAGCGTGCAGCGGCCGGAAACGGCATCCGATCTGCCCTTCCTCACCCGTCCCCACCGGGCCCGGCCCGCCCTGCCCGCCGGTGCGACCCGCCGAGCGACCCCGGAGGAGTACGACCTGTTCTGGTCGCTGTCCTTCGCCGTCACCCCCGCGACGTGGAAGCGCATCGGGGGGTTTCACCCGGGCTACGAGGGGTACGGCGCGGAAGACACCGACCTCGCCTGGACGGCGCGAGCGGCCGACATCGAGATGCTCTGGGTGGGCGGCGCGGACGCGTACCACCAGTGGCATCCGGTGTCTTCTCCCCCGTGGCAGCATCTCGACGACATCCTGCGCAACGGTGCCACCTTCCACGAACGGTGGGGCGTGTGGCCGATGGGCGGGTGGCTCGAGGCGTTCGCAGCGGCCGGGGCCATCGAGCGACGCGAGGACGGGTGGGCGCGGGTGCGCTGAATCCCGATCAGCGCACGACCTCGCGGAGCGCGTCGACGATGCGCGTCGCGCGGGGATCGTCGGCCTCCATCCAGTTGGTCACGAAGGCGAATCCGATCCGGGAGTCGAGGTCGGCGAACGCCACCTGACCACCGGCTCCATCGTGCCCGAAGCTCGTGGGGCCCAGGTAACGGCGGGCCTCGGAGTCGAGCTGGAAGCCGGCCGCCCACCGCGGCCACGGCGCAGGAGCGGCGAAGACCGGCGGACCGGCGGTCCGTTCCCGCGTCACCACCCGAAGGGTCTCGTCGTCCAGGAGGCGGACGCCCTCGGTGACGGCGACGGTGGCGGACCACATCGCCGCGACGGCACGAGCGGTGGCGATGGCGCCGGCGCCGGGGATGACCGCGGCGCGGACGTCGTCGGCATTGAAGCCGTCGTCATCGGTGACCAGCGTCTCGGGGAGCGCGCCGCCGAGGGTCATCGCCCGCTCGAGCCAGTCGGTGGTCGCGGGTTCCCGCCCCTCCCGCTGCCGGGCCACATGAGCGGCCAGCGTGGGCCCGACGCGCAGGTGCGCGACGGATGCCGCGACCTCGGGCGGCATCCCGAGCCATGCGCCCCCGCCCACGGCCGCCGCCATCTCGGCGAAGGCCGCTCCCGGTTCCGTCGCGCCGGCGCGACGAACGATCTCTCCGGAGATCCAGCCGTGGGTGAGCGCGTGATAGGCCCATCCCTCGCCCGGTTGCCACAAGGGTTGCTGTCGCGCGAGCAGAGCCGCCATCGCGTCGAAGTCGAGGAGCTGCGCGCGCGAGACGTCCTCTCTGGGAGCCGACACTCCGGCGCGGTGGGCGAGGGCGTCACCGACGCTCACCCGGTCCTTCCCGCGCGCACCGAACTCGGGCCAGAGCGCACTGAGAGGCTCATCGAGGTCGAGACGGCCCGACGCGACCAGCCGCGCCGCCAGGATCGCCATGAGGCCCTTGGTGCAGGAGAACACCACGGACGGCGTCTCGCGCTGCCATCGTCTACCGTCGCGACTGTCGGCCACGCCGCCCCACAGGTCGAGGACGCTGCGACCCTCCACGCGCACAGCGAGAGCGCCGCCCATCTCGGGCAGCCCCTCGAAGGCGGCGGCGAACGCGTCGGCGACGGCCTCGAACCCGGGGGCGACGGTGCCCTCCACAGCCGTCACCGGAGCGCTCCCTCGGTCTCGAGGCGGTCGTCGTTCCATCGCACCGCCACGGGATCGGAGAGCGTTCCGACGAAGACCCCGTCGGAGCTCGTGTTCTCAAAAGCAAGCATGACGGAGCGACCCTCGGCGTCCTGCGCGATGCGACCGCTGTACAGGCTCTCGTCGGTCACGAGGGTGGCGCGCTCCACCGGATACGGCCCCCGCGGATCGTCGAGGGCGACGGCCCAGATCCCGCCGACCTGCCCTTCTCTCGCTCCGGCGAGATGCGCGGAGTCGCACGAGAACAGCAGGACCCACCGTCCCTCGACGTGCACGACCTGCGGCACCTCGAGGTGGGCGAATCCCGCGCCCGGGGCACTGAGCGGAGGCCGCACCTCCCAACGGCGCAGATCGGCCGACCAGGCGTGACCGATCACCCCGCGGTCGCGCGAGACACCCTCCCGCGCACGGGCGGTGACGAGCATGTGCCAGCCGTCCCCGTCCGGATCGGCGAACACCCACGGATCGCGCCAGGCTTCTTCGTGCCAGGTTCCGTGCGCGAGCGTCTCGTACCACCGGGGGTCGGCGGAGACGACCACAGCCGGGTCCTTCGTCCATGCGGCGAGGTCGTCCGAGGCGGCGGCCAGCACCGTCTCGACGTTCGTGATCTCGCCCTCGCGGAGAAACCGCGATCCGGTGTAGAACATGCGCCAGTCGGCATCCGTCCGCACGATGCTGCCCGTCCAGGTGGCCGTGGCGTCGGGGGCCTGACCGCCCGACGGCTCCAGCACCGTCCCGTGGACGGTCCACGAGCGCAGGTCGTCGGAGGTGGCGTAGCCGACACTGGCGTTGCGATGGCGCAGATCCGGGTCGCCGAGGCTCATGGGCGCCTGGAGGAACATCATGTGGTGGGTGTCGCCGTCGTGGGCGAGCCAGAAGTCCCAGACCCAGTGGTCGGGCAGCGTGAACGTCATGGGGATCCGTTTCGAGATGGTGGGAGCGCTCAGCCCTTGACCGCGCCCTGGACGAGGGCGCGGATGAACTGGCGCTGGAAGACGAGGAACAGCAGGACGGCGGGAGTGATGATGATCAGGGCCCCCGCATTCAGCAGCGGGATGCTCAGCGAGTACTGGCCCTGGAAGAAGGTCAGGGCGCCCGCAACCGTCCGCTGCAGTGGGTCGGCGATGAGGACGACGGGAAGCAGGAACTGGTTCCACGTCCAGATGAACAGCAGGATCGCCAGGGCCGACAGAGCGGGGGCCGCCAACGGCAGCTGGATGCTGCGGAACTCGCGCCAGATCGACGCGCCGTCCACCCGCGCCGCCTCGGAGAGCTCGCGCGGCACGTTGATGAAGTGGGCGCGCATCCAGAAGACGCCAAAGGGCATGTAGAGCCCGATCAGGGGGAAGATCACCGCCCACGGGGTGTTCACGGTGCCCAACGACTGCGCTTGGTAGTACAGCGGGATGATCAGGGCCTCGAACGGGATGGTGAGCCCGAGAACGAAGAACACCAGGATGCCGCGACCGAAGCGCACCTGAAGGGATCCCAGCGCGAATCCGGCGAGGGTCGCGGCCACCAGACTCACCGGCACGACTCCGAGGACGATCAGCAGGCTGGAACCCATGAGCTGCCAGACGTGACCCGTCTCGAAGGCCGTGGCG
This sequence comes from Microbacterium sp. 20-116, assembly GCF_041079415.1. NCBI lineage: Bacteria > Bacillati > Actinomycetota > Actinomycetes > Micrococcales > Microbacteriaceae > Microbacterium > Microbacterium sp. 20-116. Next base: position 57,917 of record NZ_JBFYGP010000012.1, on the reverse strand, counting down.
AAGTTCCCCCACTGCGGATCGGTCGGCCAGGTCAGCCCCGTCGGGTTGCGGTCGGCCGGCTGCAGGGCGGCCGACAGCATGCTGATCAGCGGCAGGAGCGTCACGATCGCGGCGACGCTGAGGAGGAGGATGCCGAGCAGGCGCTCGGTGCGGCTGGCGATCACGAGTCGCTCGCTCTCGAGAGGCGTTGGATGGGAAGGACCACGACGAGCACGAGCGCCATGAGCACGATGCCGAAGGCGGAGGCCAGGCCCACGTCACTCTGTGTGAAACCGATGCGGAAGATCGACAGGCCGGGAACGAGGGTCGCCCGTCCCGGACCGCCCTGGGTCGAGGTGTAGATGATGTCGAAGCTCGACAGCGCGGCGATGACGGTGACGGTGACGAGCACCGCGATCTCTTGACGCAACCCGGGCAGGGTGATGGTGAAGAACTCGCGCCACCATCCGGCGCCGTCGAGACGGATCGCCTCGTACAGCGACACGTCGATCTTGCCGAGGCCGGTCAGCAGGAGCACGGTGCACAGGCCCGTCAGCACCCACGAACCGATGAGTCCCACCGCGGGGAGGGCGGTGCCGTAGTCGGCGAGCCACGGCCGCGTGATCCAGCCGAGGCCGACCCCTCCGAGGATCTGGTTGATCGCACCGGTCTGGGCGTACATCCACGACCAGGCGATACCCGCCGCGGCCAGCGGGATGATCTGCGGGAGGAAGAGGACGGTCTGCGCGGCCGCCGCGAATCCCTTGTATCGGATGCCGCGGATGAGCGTGGCCAGGACGAGTCCCAGGCTCACGGGAATCACGGTGAAGAACGCGATCAGGATGAAGGCGTTGCGGATGGCGCCGAGGAGGTCGGGGTCGGTGAAGACGGTGAGGTAGTTGCCGAAGCCCACCCATCGGGCGACGCCGATACCGTTCCAGTCGTAGAACGAGTACTGCACGCCTTGGAGGAGCGGCCAGACCACGAACGCGACGTAGAACCCCAGCGCCGGCACGAGCAGCAGCCATCCGGTGCGGGCCGCCCGTCGGGCCACCGCGCGTGCGGCAGCCCGACGAGGAGGTGCGGTCGTCGTCGCCGGAGGGGCGCCGTCGGGTCGAGGGGCCGCCGCGACGGCGACCGCACGATCGGTCATTACTTGCCGACCTCGCTCTCGTAGAACTTCTGCACGCGGTCGACGAAGTCCTGACCGGTAATCTGACTGGTCACCAGCAGCTGCGACTCGGGGATGATCGAGCCGGCGTAGATTCCCGCGGTGGTGTTGGCCATGAAGTCGACCTGCCCGTTCTCGGCGCCGATCTGCGCGGACATCTTCAGGGCGTTCTCGATCAGCGAGCCGGACTCCACCGTGGGCAGGTCCTGCGCCGGGTCGCCACCGGGCGACGCCCCCGTGACATCGACGATGATCTGTCGGGCCGTGGGGTCGGTGTGCACCCAGTTGAGGAAATAGACGATCTCGTTGATGTGCGGCGACTTCGCCGCGACCGAGAACGAGTTCGCCGCTCCCATCGCGACGTGGTCGCCTCCCGCCTCTGCGGGCGGCACCAAGAAGAACTCGACGTTCGAGCCGAGTGCCTTCTGATAGTTCGCGGCCTCCCAGTTGCCGTTGAAGGTGAAGAGGCCCTCTCCGCCGGAGAACCGGCTCGTGAAGGTGAAGTAGTCGATCGCGTTGATGTCGGAGGGGAAGTATCCGGCGTCCGCCCACTTGCGCACCAGCTCGGCACCCTCGACGTTTCCGGACTCGTCGTAGCGCGCTCCCGGTTCGTTGAACATCCACGACAGGAATTTGTCCTTGTCGACGTACTGGTTCATCGCGGCCTGCACGACGAAGTTGACGACGCCGTCCTTGTCGCCCGCCATGATCGGCAGGATGCCGGCGGCCTTCGCCTTCGCCATGTCGGCCTCGAGCTCGGCCAGTGTCTGCGGCGGAGAGTCGATGCCCACCTGCGCGGCCAAGGTGGTGTTCATGTAGATCCCGGTGATGCTGTAGCCGAGGCCGAGCTGGTACAGCGAGCCGGAACCGCGCACGCCGTCGTCGTTCATCCGGAGGGGAGCGAGCTGAGACGCGGGCCACGCGCTCCATCCGTACGCGTCGAAATAGGGGTCGAGGTTCGCGACCAGACCGTCGCGGACCGTGTCGCCGAGCGTGGGGAGGCGGATGAGGTCGGGCGGCGTCGCACTGGCGAGGAGCTTCGGGGCGTTCGCGGTGAGGTTCTGGAACGTGTCGCGGTTGATCGTGAAGGTCACGTTCGGGTGCTGCTTGGTGAACTCCTCGGTCAGCTTGTCGGTGACCGGGAAGCCCGTCTCATCGGCGATCGTGAGCTGGACGGGGTCGCTCGTCAGCTCGGTGCTCACCTGGACGTCGTTCTGCGCGGCGGGGGCGGCGCTTCCGGGAGCACAACCGGTGAGCGCGGCGCCGGTGAGGCCCGCGATGGTCAGCAGCGCCAGGGATACCCCTCGGCGACGGCGCGGGAAACGGGTGTTCATGTCGACTCCTTCGTCAATGCTGCGGTGCCGGCGCTCGGGCGGTTCCGGCGTCGGGACTTCTGGTGCGATACCCTTGCTGAAAGGATTTAGCAGGATTATTTATACAGACCTCCACGGCGCTGTCAAGATCGCTGCGAAGATCGTGACCGCGGCATCGAGGCCGCAGAACGGGGGCATCGATGGGCAAGAGGGTCACGCTGGCCGACGTCGCACGCCTGGCCGGTTTGTCTCCCGCGGCGGCGTCGATGATCCTGAACGGCCGACCCGACACCCGGTTGTCGCAGGACGCTCACGAACGCGTCCACGCCGCGGCGGCCGAGCTCGGCTACCGCCCGAACATGGCCGCTCGGGCACTGCGCACCGACACCTCGCACACGGTCGGATTCGTCTCCGACCTGGTCGCCACGACCCGATTCGCCAGTGGACTGATCAAGGGCGCCCTCGGTGCGGCCGAGGCAGCGGGGCAAGTGGTGCTCGTGGCCGAGACCGGCGGCGAGCCCGAGCGCGAGGCCGAGGCGGTGTCGGCACTGCTGGACCGCCAGGTCGACGGCATCATCTTCGCCTCGATGCGCGCACGCGAGACCTTCGTCCCGCCACTCCCCTCGAACCTGCGCGTCGTCATGCTGAACGCGACCAACGAGGTGCATCGCTGCAGCGTGCTCCCCGACGAGGAGACCGGCGGCCGGCGGGCGATCGAGCTTCTCGTCGACGCGGGAATCCGCGACGGCATCCTGCTGCTGGGATACGACGCCGAGGCCGAACGGGACCTCTTCCGCTCCGCCACCGTGGCCGCTCGCGTCCGCGGGATCTCGGCGGCGATGGCCGATGCCGGAGCGCGCTTCCTCCACGAGGAATCGATCTGGTTGTGGGAGCCCGCTCCCGGTTACGAGTTCACCGCGCGCCTGCTCGCGGGAGGTCTGCGGCCGCGCGCGATCGTCTGCCTCAACGACCGGCTCGCCTTCGGCGCCCTCCAGGCCCTCGGGGATGCCGGGCTCCGCGTCCCCGAGGACGTCTCGCTCGTCTCGTTCGACAACGACGAGCTCGCCGCGTATCTCCGCCCGGGGCTCACGACCATCGGCCTCCCGCACGAGGACATGGGGCGTCGCGCCGTCGAGCTGCTCCTGTCGCCCGGGGGCCCGCCCGCGGGGCACCACCTCGTCGACATGCCGGTCGTGGTCCGGGAGTCCATCCGGCGTTCCTGAGCGATCGGGCGATCTGCGGACGACGTCGCGTGTCCGACACATCCGGATCGTCCGAGGGCTCGTCCCGGATGTGTCGGACGCTCGACATCATCGAGGCAGTGCGTGAGCGCACGCACGCCCCGGCACTCGCGGTAGCGGGGCGTGCGTGAGGCGTCAGGCGCGGCGGAGCCAGACCGTCGTCTCACCGGGCAGCAGATCGCCCTCGAGCGCCGTGCTCGACAGCAGCACGTCACCCGCGGGGAGGGCGGCCGGCTCGCTGCCGAAGTTGGTCACGACCGTCCAGCCGTTCGGGCGCTCGAAGGCCACGACCTCGCCGGGAGTGCCGTCGATCCACCGCAGCTGCTCGTCGGTCTGCAGCTCGTGCCGCAGGTCGAGAGCGCGCCGGTACAGCGTCAGCGTCGAGTCGGCATCGCCGTCCTGCGCGTCGACCGCGTAGGAGCCGAACCACTCCGGCTGCGGCAGGTGCGCGCCGCCCGCTCCGAAGCCGAACGCGGGGCCGGTCGCGCTCCACGGCAGGGGCACGCGGCATCCGTCCCGACCCTGATCGATGCCGGGGCTGCGGAAGAACGTCGGATCCTGCCGCGCGGCGTCGGGGATCTCGGCCACCTCGTGCAGACCGAGCTCCTCACCCTGGTACAGGTACGCCGAACCGGGCAGGCCCAGGACGAACATCGCGGCGGCGCGGGCTCGGCGCTCTCCGCGCGCGGCATCGAGCGTCGGCGACTGTCCCCCGGACAGCAACCACTCGTTGCCGTGCTTGAGCGTCGGGCGTCCGTCGTCCCCGCGCTCGGCATCGGGCAGCCCGTAGCGCGTCGCGTGCCGGACGACGTCGTGGTTCGACAGCACCCACGTCGTCGACGATCCCGACTCCGCGGCGAGCGCGAGGTTGTCGGCGACGATGCGGCGGAACTGCGCGGGGTCGAAGTCGGCCTCGAGCAGGTCGAAGTTGAACGCCTGCCCGAGGCTGTCGGCACTCGCGTACAGCGGCACCCGCGAGGGGTGCACCCACGCCTCGGCGACCGCCGTCCGCGGCGGATCGTACGAGTTGAAGACCGCGCGCCACTCGGCGTAGACCTCGTGCACGTCGTCGCGATCGATCATCGGGTGGGAGCCGTCCTGCGGAAGCGCTTCGAGCTCGGCGCGGGAGGGCAGCGGCTCGCTGAGGTCTTTCGTGAGCATGTGCGCCACGTCGATGCGGAAGCCGTCGACTCCCCGGTCGCTCCAGAAACGCAGCGTCGTGACGAAGTCGGCGCGCACCGCGGGGTTCGACCAGTCGAGGTCGGGTTGCGACACGTCGAAGTTGTGCAGGTACCACTGCCCGTCCTCCACCCGCTCCCACGCCGAGCCGCCGAAGATCGACACCCAGTCGGTGGGCGGTTCCCCGCCGTCGGGCCCGGTGCCCTCACGGAAGATGTAACGCGCACGCGCCGCCGACCCGCGGCCCGCGGCCAGCGCCTCCTGGAACCAGGCGTGCCTGTCGGACGTGTGGTTGGGCACGATGTCGACGACGACCCGGATGCCATGGGCGTGCAGCTGCGCGATGAGCTCGTCCATGTCGGCCAGGGTCCCCAGCCGCGGGTCGACGTCGCGGTAGTCGGCGACGTCGTAGCCGCCGTCCGCGAGATCGGAGGGGTAGAAGGGGCTGAGCCAGACGGCATCCACCCCCAGCTCTGCCAGATACGGCACGCGCGAGGTGATTCCGCGGATGTCGCCCAGGCCGTCGCCGTCGGTGTCGGCGAAGCTGCGGGGATACACCTGGTACACCACGGCCTGGCGCCACCAGTCGGGGGCTGCGCTGAGTTCGCGGGTCTGCACGGAGGGTGCGGCGGTGGTCACGTTTTTCCTTTCGAGGGGGGTGGTCGGTCAGCCCTTGACGGCGCCCTGGGTCACGCCCGCCATCACCCAGCGCTGGGTGAAGAGGTAGGCAATGATGGCGGGGGCCATGGCCATGAGGTACGACGCGAAAGCGACGTTGTAGTTGTTGCTGAACTGCGTCTGGAAGAGGTTTTGCCGCACCGGCAGGGTCTGCAGCGCCGGGTCGCTGATGATGAGCGAGGGCATCATGAAGTCGTTCCACGCGTAGAGGAAGGCGAAGATGCCGACGGTGGCGCTCATAGGGGCCAGGAGCGGGAAGATGAGCCGCCAGAACGTCTGCCAGGTCGTCGCCCCGTCGATGCGTGCGCTCTCTTCGAGTTCGAGCGGGATCGACCGGAGGAAGGCCGTGAACAGCAGCACGCTGAAGCTCAGCTGGAACATCGTAGCGAGGATGATCACGCCGACGGGGTTGTCGAGCCCCACCCGACCGGTGAGCTGGATCTGCGGAAGCGCCACGACGGGGAACGGGATGAACATCGCCGCGAGCAGGTAGAAGAACGAGTACCGGAAGAGCTTCCGGTCCCAGTTGCGCGCGATCGCGTACGAGGCGAAGGCGGCGAGCACGATCGTCGCCACGACCGTGCCGGCGGTCACCAGCAGCGAGATCGCCAGACCCACGGGGAACTTCGTCAGCGTCCACGCCTGGACGAAGCCGTCGAAGCTGAGCGGCGAGGGGAACGAGAACGCGTTGCCGTCGACGACCTGCGTGCCGCTCTTCAGCGCCATCGAGACCGTGACGTACAACGGCAGCAGCACCGTAAGGGAACAGAGCACCAGGATCGTCGTCGTCGACCAGTTGATGCGCTCCATGCCGACGCGACGACGGCGGCGGGGAGCCTGGGGGCCCTGACGATCGGGGACGGCGAGCTCGGCCTGCTCGAAGGCGAGGGCCGGCTGGTTGAGAGCGGTCATGACAGGGTGTTCCTTCCCCGGGTCAGCGAGAGCTGCAGGAGCGAGATGACGATGGCCACGACGAAGAAGAGCGCTGCGTTCGCCATCTGATACGCGTAGTCGCCGCCGTTGAAGCCGAGGATGATCGACATCGCGACGCTGCGGGTCGCGGTACCGGGGCCTCCGCCGGTGAGCCCGACGATGATGTCGTAGGCGTTCAGGAAGCCCTTGAAGCCCAGGATGATGTTGATCACCACGTACCCCGCGACGAGCGGGAGCGTGATGCGCAGCAGTTGCTGGGTCTTGCTCGCCCCGTCGAGGCCCGCGGCCTCGTAGACGTCGCCGGGGACGGAGAGGAGCCCCGCGATGTAGATGAGCAGCGTGCCGGGCACGGCCTGCCAGGCGGTGACGATCACGATCGCCACCCACGCCAGGTCGGGGTTGGCGAGCAGGCTCGTCTCGAGCCACGGGATGCCGAGGGCAGCCCCGGCCTGGGGCACCGAGTTGCTGAAGAGGAAATTGAAGACGTAGGCGATGATGATGCCCGAGATCACCATCGGGATGACGAACACCGTCCGCAGGGCCTTCGTGAACCGGATCTGCGAGGTGAGCCCGACCGCGAGCAGGAACGCGGCCACGTTGACCACGATGACCGTGGCCACCGAGAAGCCGAAGGTGAACAGGTACGCCTGCAGGATCGCCGGGTCGCTGAAGATCGCGATGTAGTTGGTCAGGCCCGTGAAGCTCCACTCCCCCAGCCCGATGGAGTCCGTGAAGCTGAAGAAGATGCCGATGAGACCCGGAACCGTGATCGCGAGCGTGAACAGCACGAGGGTCGGCAGCAGGAACAGGTAGTAGATCGGCTCGATCCGGCGGGAGCTGCGACGCGCGGTCGCTTTGCCCCCGGTGACGATCGTGGTGGTGGTGGTCATCGCGCGGCCTCCTCGCCAGCGGCATCGTTCGTCGAGGCCGGGGGCTGGCGGAACGCGAGGCGCGACCAGTCCTCGTCCATGGTGCGCAGGGTGGTCTCGGGCGCTGCGCCGAAGATCATCGCCTGCGCGTAGTTGAAGGTGGGGATCGTCTTGGGCACGAGCACCGAGGCGCCCTGGTAGATGCGGCCTTCGTCGTAGTACGGCACCATGCCCGCCACGCGCGGGTCGCTCGGCGACGGGGCGTCCGCCGTGGGCGCGAAGCCGAGCTGTGACTCGTTGTAGGCCTCGATCACCTCGGGGCGGTAGAGGTACTCGAGGAAGTCGCGAGCGGCATCCTGGTGATGCGATGCCTCGGGGATGATGGCGGCGAGGTCCATGTTGACGCGCACCTTAAGGTCGTCGGGGTCGTCGGTCATCGGCAGGGGGAAGGTACCGACCGGCAGGTCCGGCGCGGTCTTGGCGATCTCGCCGAGCGCCCACGGCCCCTGCAGGTACATCGCCGCCTGCCCCTGTGCGAAGGCGAGGTTCCCATCGCCGTAGGCCCGGCTCTCGGCATCCGCATTCGTGTAGTTCGTCGCGAGCTCGAGCATGCGGTCCATGGGCTGGGTGAAGTCCTTCGCGAACGACACCGACGAGTCGGGGCCGACCTGATCGCCCTCGGCGGCCAGGGAGTCGAAGAAGTCGAGCACGTCCAGCGAGCCCCCGACGGAGTAGTCGTACCAGCCCTGGGCGACGGTCCAGTCGTCTTTGAAGGTGCCGTAGAACGGGGTGATGCCGTTGGCCTTCAGGGTCTCGGACACCTCGAGGAGCTCGCCCCACGTGGTGGGGACCGACAGGCCGAGCTGGTCGAAGATCTGCGTGTTGTAGATGACGGATGCCGCCATCACCGAGTACGGCAGGGCGCTGGTGCGACCCGCGCACGAGCCGTACTGGTCCATGAGCGGCTGCAGGTCTTCGCGCACGCTCGCCGCCGCCGCGGTGCCGCTGAGGTCGGAGAGGGCGCAGCGCTGCACGAACCGGGCGACCTCGTAGTTGTAGTTCGCCAGCATGATGTCGGGCGGGTTGCCGCGGACGAAGCTGGCCGAGACGACGTCGACGCCGGAGCTGTCCATCTCGACGCGCACCCTGTCTTGAGAGGCGTTGTACTGCGCGACGACGTCGTTCATGAACGAGAGCGCCTCGCGTTTGCTGAAGGTGAAGCGGATGGTCTCGCGCCCATCGGCCGAGCAGCCCGCGAGCAGGCTCGCCCCGAGCACCCCCACCGCGGCCGCCGCGACCCACCGCCGGGTCGCCCTGGTCTTCGTCGACACCTGGTTCCTCCTCCGCCGCACTGCGAATATGTTGTGTTGATGACTAAATCTAGTCGCCAAATCAATGTCGTGCAGGCAGTATTGCAGGGGGAACACACGGCGGTCAAGAGCGACCGCCCGACGCGAAGAGAGGGCGGATGCCGATGGATGCCGTGACCGCGACGCCCTCGCTGCGACGTCACAGCCTCGACGCCGTGCTGCGCCACGCCTGGCAGGTCGACGCCTTCACCGCCAGCGACGTGATCGCCGCGATCGGGGTGACCCGCTCCACCGCCATCGACGTGCTTGACGAGCTGACCGCGCGGCGCCTGCTCGCGGAGATGCCCAACGCGCGCGCCGTCGGCGAGTACTCCAAGGGGCGCCCCGCGCGCCGCTTCGCCTTCCGGCCCGAGGCGGGCGTCGTGGTGGGGGTCGACGCGGGACGCGGGCATCTGACGGCCACGGTGGCCGACCTGCGCGGCGAGACGCTCGCGACCTCGCGCCTGACGGTCGACCCCGAGCGCGATTCGCCCGAACGGCGCCGACGCGCGGCGGAGGCGACCGTGGAGGCGACCCTGAAACGCGCACGACGCGATCGCTCCGAGATCGTCGCGCTGTGCGCGGGGGTTCCCGCCCCGGTCGACCGCGATGGCCGCTCCCCCGTGCACCACGACCGCTTCTGGGAACGGATGAACCCCGGCTTCATCGACACCTTCCAGAGCTGGTCGCCCGTGGTGCGGGTCGAGAACGACGCGACCCTGGCCGCGGTGGCCGAGCACGCGCGCGGGGCGGCCGCCGATTGCGACGACTTCGTCGCCCTCTTGGCCGGTGAACGCTTCGGCGCCGGGATCTGCCTCGACGGGCACCTCCTGCGCGGAAAGCACGGCGGCGCGGGAGAGACCGTAGCCTTCGACCGCGTCGAGGGCGTCGGCAGCGCCGAGGGGCTCGCGCCCCGCTGCGTCGAGGCGGCGCGGGCGGCACTGCGCTCCGGCTCGCTGCCCGCGCAGAGCGCCCTGCACGACATCGACCCCGCGGCGATCGACGCCAAGAGCGTGCTCGACCTCGCGGCATCCGGAGATCCAGGAGCCCTCGCCGTCGCTCGCGAGGTGGGGGGCGCCCTGGCGGGCGTCGTGGGCATCTTCGGGAGCCTGTTCGACGTGGATCGAGTGATCGTCTCCGGCGCCATCGCCGCGGGCGCGGCCCCCATCATCACGGCCGCCATCGACGCCCTCCCGCGCGCGCTCGACCTCCCCGCCCCCGCGATCGTCGCCTCGACCCTCGGCGCCGACATCGTCTCGATCGGCGCGGTCGCCGCCGCCGTCGACGCCGCACGCGATCACGCCCTCGACCTGCCGGTCTTCTCCCTCCCGGACGACCGCGCGCGAGCGTGACCCCCGGCATCCGCCCCCACAACCCCCCGCGTCGCCGCGGCGACGGAGGGATAGCGTCGAACTGCGCCGGCGCCGACCCGCCGGGCCGAGGAGAATCCATGCCCGCGTGGCCCGAACACGTCATCTGGTGGCACGTCTACCCGCTGGGATTCGTCGGTGCGCCGATCCGTGACGGCGTGGATCCGGATGCCGACCCGGTGCACCGTCTCGACCGCCTCGACCCGTGGCTCGACCACGTCATCGAGCTGGGGCTCAACGGTCTGCTCCTGGGCCCGGTGTTCGCGTCGGAGACACACGGCTACGACACCGTCGACCACCTCCGCATCGACCCACGACTCGGCGACACCGCTGATCTCGACCGACTCGTCTCCGCGGCGCGTGGGCGTGGCATCCGGGTCCTTCTCGACGGCGTCTTCAACCACGTCGGGCGGGGGCACCCGGCGTTCCGCGACCTGCGGGAGGACGGGCCGAGCCTGTTCCGGGGGCGGTGGGTCGACGGGCGCTTCGAGCCCGAGGTCTTCGAGGGGCACGACGCCCTCGTCGCGCTGGATCACGCGTCTGCCGACGTCGTCGATCTCGTGGTGGAGGTCATGTGTCACTGGCTCGACCACGGGATCGACGGATGGAGACTGGATGCCGCGTACGCGGTGCCGTCGTCGTTCTGGGCCCAGGTGCTTCCGCGGGTGCGCGAGCGCTTCCCCGACGCATGGTTCCTGGGCGAGGTCATCCACGGCGACGGTCCGCAGATCGTGCGGGAATCGACTATCGACTCGCTGACGCAGTACGAGCTGTGGCAGGGGATCTGGCACGGCATCTCCGACGGCAACCTCTTCGAGCTCAGCCATGCCGTCGAGCGGCATGACGAGTTGCTGTCGACCTACGCCCCGCAGACCTTCGTCGGCAACCACGATGTCAGCCGTATCGCCTCGGCGGTGGGCGCGGATCTCGTGCCGCACGCCCTCGCGGTGCTGTTCACCGTCGCGGGAACGCCCTCGGTGTACGCCGGCGACGAGTTCGGGTGGACCGGGGTGAAAGAGGAGCGGCTCGGCGGCGACGATGCGGTGCGCCCGGAGTTCCCCGCGCGCCCCGACGAGGTCGACCCCGACGAGGGCATCCTGCGGGTGCACCGGGAACTGATCGCGCTGCGGCGCCGCAAACCATGGCTCTGGCGCGCGCACACCGACGTGATCGAGGTGACGAACACGGCGATCGCTCTGCGCACGGCCGTGGGAGACGACGCCGTGGTGGTGGCGCTGAACATCGGCGACGAGCCCGTATCGCTGCCGGTCGCCGACGGACGGCAGCTGGTCACGGGCGAGGGCGCGCCGGCGGACGGCCGGATCGAGCTGGGACCGCGAGGGTGGGCGGTACTGGAGGCCTGAGCGCGGCGCGCTGATCCTCGCGCCCGGGCCGCGGCGCGAGGTCCCTGGACCCGCGCACCGAGGTCCCTGAGCCCGCGCACCGACGCCCCTGAGCCCGCGCACCGAGGTCCCTGAGCCTGTCGAAGGGACCGGGCTCCGCAGCACGCCCGGTGACGTCGACACGCTCAGCCACCTCTACCCCGCGCTGTGTCGAAGAATCGTGCCGCCTGCGCGAGTCAGCCCCCGGCGCGGAAGCGGTGCTCGGGGCGACCGGTGGTGCCGTAGCGCAGACTCACCTGCACGAGGCCCCTCTCGGCGAGGGCGGTCAAGTGGCGTTGCGCCGTCGCGCGCGAGACGCCGATGCGCTCGGCCACCTCGGTCGCCGAGGCCTCGTCAGCGCCGAGGGCGGCGAGCACGGTCTGCTCGGTCGCGGATCGGGCGAGAGAGGCACCCTCGCGCTCCCCGCGCATGACCGAGGCTGCGCGGTCGATGTCGTCCTGCGACAGGGGCCGCGGGCTCGCGAGGAGGTTGCGGTACCGCGCGTACCGGTCGAGGCGTTCCGCCAGCACCCGCGTGTCGAAGGGCTTCACGAGGAAGGCGAGGGCCCCGGCGGTGAACGCCCGGCGCACGGTCGCGGCATCCGTCGCCGCCGACAGGACGAACGCGTCGACGCCGGCCGAGCGCACCAACTCGATGCCGTCGCCGTCGGGGAGGTAGACGTCGGCCAGCAGCAGGTCGGGAGCGTGCGCGGCGAGCGCGGCGCGGGCCTCGCCGACGGTGCGCGCGGGCTCGAGCGCGACGAACCCCGGGCGCGCGGTCACGGCGTCGCGGTGCAGTCCCGCGACCCGGAAGTCATCGTCGACGACGAGGACGCGGATGTCTGTCATTCGGTTTCTCCTCGGGTCACGCCGGGCAGTCTCGCGGCCACGACGGCGCCGTGACCGTCGCCTCCCGGGTCGACGACCCAGACGTCGCCGCCGCGCCGACGGGCGAACTCGCGCGACAGGGGGAGGCCGATGCCGAGTCCGTGCACCGCGGAAGGGTCGTCGCTCCGCTCTCGCGGGAGGAAGGCGGCCTCGGGGTCGGCGATACCCGCCCCCGTGTCGCCGACCGTGAGCACGACGGCATCCCCGTCGCCGAGCACCGCCACCTCGACCTCTCGGGGTGCCGGCGCCGCCGCTGCCGCCGTCACGGCGTTGTCGACGAGGTTGCCGAGGACGGCCACGACGTCCTCGACCTCGTCGATCGGAGTGCGCAGGAACGTCTCGTCGGCGACGCGCAGCACCACGCCGCGCTCGCGGGCCGAGAGGGCCTTCGCCCCCAGGAACGACTGCAGCATCGCATCGGCCACGAGGTCGATCCCCGGCACCGCCCAGTCGACCGAGCCCCGGTCGACGAGATCGGCGAGGAAGGAGCGCGCCTCGTGGGTGCGCCCCGCGTCGAGCAGGCCCACCGCCGCGTGCAGCCGGTTGGCGTTCTCGTGCCGTTGCACGCGCAGGGCATCGCTCATCGCGCGGACGCTGTCGAGCCGCCCCGACAGGGCCATGACGTCGGTGCGATCGCGCAGCGTCGCCACGCGGCCGAAGGAGCGGGCCCCGCGCCGCACCGGTCGCACGTCGATGAACACGACGCGGTCGCCCAGGGGGAGCCCGGTCGAGGCCCCGGTGCCCGACAGAGCCGCGGCGACCGCCGGGGGCAGTCCGAGATCGCGCACCGGCCGACCCACGGCATCCCTCACTCCGAGAAGCCGTTCGGCGGCGGCCGTGCACACGCGCACGACGCCGGCGTCATCGAGGGCGACGACCCCCTCATCGGCGCTTTCGAGAACGGCGGTCTGGGTCTGGACGAGCGAGACGAGTTCTTCGGGCTGCACGCCGAGAGTGAGCCGCTCGAGGCGGCGACGCATGAACAGGGCGACCACGGCGCCGATCGCCACGGCGAGCGCCACGGCGACGGCGATCCCGCCGATCAGGGCCGGGAGGTCGTCGAAGACGCTCGCCCGCTCGAAGCCCACGCTCACCTCCCCCACCGGGGATCCCCCGCCGGGCGCGTAGACCGGCACCTTCGCGCGGGCGGACTCGCCGAGCGTTCCCGTCTCCCACGTGACCACCTCTCGCCCCGCGAGCGCGTCCGCGAAGCTCGTGCTCACCACCTCGCCGAGGCGGTCGGGATCGGGGTGGGCGAGACGAATGCCGTGATCGTCGGTGATCACGACGAACAGGCCCTCCGTGCGGGTGGTGACGTCGGTGGCGTACCGCTGCAGCAGGCCGTCGCGCAAGCCCGCGGCATCCGGCGTCCCGGGATCGGCGGAGTAGGTCTCGACGAGGTCGCGCACCTCGGGGGCTTCGGCGACGGACCGCGCGATGTTCAGCGCCGAGGAATCGGCCTCGGCCTTCAGCTGCTGCACGCCGAGCCAGGCGAAGACGGCGGTGCACACGGCGACGACGGCCATCTGCGTGGCGACCTGCACGACCAGCATGCGCGTGGCGAACCGCATCCGCACCTCCCGCCTCGACTCTCGTGCGCGAAATGCGCAGAACACACGGTACGCGCATAACCGTCCGCAATGCGAGCAAGCACGCGCCGGGAGGCTCGTCGTGCGTAACCTCGCCGGATCGAGTGCGAGAGCCGCGCCCGTCACGACGAAGGAGTCGCGATGACCCCCCTGATCCTTGCGGCCGACGCCGCCGAGTACCCGGTGGCCTATACGCCCGCCGATGGGGTGCTCGTGGCCCTGGGCTTCCTCATGGTCCTGTCGTTCATGGCCCTGATCATGACCCGACGCCTGACCCCGATGGTCGCTCTCATCGTCGTCCCCACCGTCTTCGGTCTCATCGCCGGGGCGGGTCTCGGCCTCGGCGACATGGTGATCGACGCGATCAGCAAGATGGCGCCCACCGCGGCCCTGCTGATGTTCGCGATCATGTACTTCGGCATCATGATCGACGTCGGCCTGTTCGACCCGCTGATCCGCGTGATCACGCGCGTGCTGGGGAACGACCCGGCCAAGATCGTGCTGGGCACGGCCATCCTCGCCGGGGCGGTCTCGCTCGACGGCGACGGCTCGACGACCTTCATCATCACCACCTCGGCCATGCTGCCCCTGTACCTGCGTCTGGGTATGAGCCCCGTCGTGCTCACCTGCGTCGCGGGCCTGATGAACGGCACGATGAACATCGTCCCGTGGGGTGGGCCGACAGTCCGCGCCGCGACCGCCCTGGGCCTGCAGCCCACCGACGTCTTCGTGCCGATGATCCCCTCACTGCTGGCCGGCCTGGTCGTCTCGCTCGCTTTCGCCTGGTTCCTCGGGCTGTCCGAGCGCAAGCGTCTCGCCGGCACCGTCGACACCACCAGGATCGACGAGCCCGGCGGCTTCGGCCGACTCGGCGCCCCGAAGATCTTCCGCGGTGCCGAATCCAAGCCCGGCGCGGTCGCCTCTCTGCGCACCGGCAACATCGTCACTGTCCGCGGCGGTCGCGACGCCGTCGCCGCCGCGCAACTGGTCGACACCGCCGACGCCGCCATGGCCGACACCATGCTCGACCCGAACCGCGCGACGCTGCGCCCGAAGCTGATCTGGTTCAACCTGGCCCTGACGGCCGCGGTCATGGTGCTGCTGGTCATGGACCTTTTCCCGCTGGCCTTCGTCTTCATGGTCGGCGCCGCGATCGCCCTCATCGTCAACTTCCCCAAGCTCCGCTCGCAGGCCGACGAGATCGTCGCTCACGCACCCTCGATCGTCGGCGTCGTGTCGATGGTGCTGGCGGCCGGCGTCCTGGTCGGCGTCCTCAACGGCACCGGCATGGTCACGGCGATGGCGTCGTGGATCACCGAGGTGATCCCCTCGTCGATGGGCCCGTTCCTGGCCGTCATCACCGGGGTGCTGTCGATCCCGTTCACGTTCTTCATGTCGAACGATGCGTTCTACTTCGGCATCCTGCCCGTGCTCGCCGAGAGTGCGGCGAACTACGGCATCGCCCCGGTCGAGATGGCCCGCGCCTCGATCACCGGGCAGCCGGTGCACCTGCAGAGCCCGCTGGTGCCCGCGATCCTGCTGCTCGTCTCGCTCGCCGGCGTCAACCTCGGCGACCACCACAAGAAGGTGCTGTGGCGCGCCACGATCGTCTCACTGGTGATGCTCGCCGTGGGCGTTCTCGTGGGCGCGGTGCCGCTGCTGCGCTGACGCGACCTCGAAAGAACATGACCCCGGATGCCATGGCATCCGGGGTCTTGTCGTTCACCGTCCCGACGACGGAATCAGAGCGCGACGCACGGCCTCGAAGATCTCGGGGTGCGCTTCGTCGCGGACGAACAGCGGGACGCGGTCGGCAGGAGCTTCGACCTCGACCTCTCCCCCGCCGAGGTGCACGGCGCCGGTCCACAGGTCGGTCCAGCCTGCGCCCTCGGGCAGCAGGACGCGGCGGGTGCGCGCGCCGGCCTCGAGAACGGGGGCCACGAGCAGGTCGGAGCCGAGCAGGTACTGGTCCTTCACGGTCCACGAGCGCTCGTCGGCGGGGAACTCGTGGAACAGCCCGCGCAGCACGGGCTGCCCGTCCCGGTGCGCATCGCGCATCACCTCTCGCAGGTACGGTCGCAACGCCTCCCGCGCGAACAGGTACCGCTCCAGGATCGGCGTGACCTGGTCGCCGAAGCTCCAGACCTCGTTCGGTCCGCCGCTCGGGGACCGCCGCGAGCCGTCGGCGGCGTGCACCGGGGTCGTCGGCAGGCGGTCGCCGTGCAGGCGCATCACCGGGCTGAACGCGCCGAATTGGAACCAGCGCACCAAGAGCTCGCGGAACCCCTCGTCGTCGGGATCGCCGTGGTGGAAGCCGCCGATGTCGGTGGTGAACCACGGGATACCCGCCACCCCCATGTGGATCCCGGCGGTGATCTGCGCCCGCAACGCAGCGAAGGTCGAGGCGATGTCGCCCGACCAGACCAGGGCGCCGTAGCGCTGAGACCCCGCCCAGGCGGCGCGCAGGAGGTTCACGACCTCGGTCTCGCCGTCTGCCCACTGTCCCTCGGCGAAAGCGCGAGCGTAGTGCTGGGGGTAGAGGTTTCCCACCTGCGGCACCGGACCGGCGTGATACCGGTAGTTGTCGTAGTCGTAGAGACCGAACTCGGGCTCCGCTTCGTCGAGCCAGAAGGTGCGGATGCCGTGGCGCGCATAGTTGTCGCGGCATTTCTGCCACACGAAGTCGCGGGCGCGGGGGTTGGTGGCGTCGAGGAACGCGCTCGGCCCCTCGAACGACATCTGCACGTCGAGCCCGCGCTCGGCGCGCACGAGCAGGTTCTCTTTCTTCATGAGCGCGTAGTTCTCGCTCTCGAGCGACACCTGCGGCCACACCGAGACCATGAGTTCGACGCCGAGCTCGTCGAGCTCGCGCACCATCGCCGCCGGATCCGGCCAGAACTCCTGCTCGAAGCGGAAGTCCCCCATCCTCGGCCAGTGGAAGAAGTCCGCGACGATGACGTCGAGGGGAAGACCGCGGCGCGTGTGCTCGCGCGCCACCGACAGCAGCTCCTCCTGCGAGGAGTACCGGAGCTTGCACTGCCAGAACCCCAGCCCGCGCTCCGGCATCATCGGCGCGTGCCCCGTGGCATCCGCGTAGGCCCGGGCGATCTCGCGCGGAGTCTGGCCGGCGGTCACCCAGTAGTCGAGCTGCTCGGTCGACTCGGCCTCCCACCGGGTGCCGTTGGTCGCGAACGTCGCGCGCCCGATCGCGGGGTTGTGCCACAGGAAGCCGTAGCCACGACTCGACATGACGAACGGCACGCTCGACTGCGAGTTGCGGTGGGCGAGCTCGAGGGAGCTGCCCTTCAAATCCAGCACGTCCTGCTGGTACTGCCCCATGCCGTACAGGTGCTCGTCCGCGGCGGTGTCGAACGACGCCGTGAGCCTGACGTCGCCTCCCGCGATGGGGCGATGCTCGCGCGCGACGAGCGCCAACGAGCCTCCCGCATCCCTCTCGGCGAAGAGCAGGCGCCCCGAGGCGTCGAAGAAGGCGAGGTGGCAGAAGTTGCGGTGGTATCCGGTCTGCAGCTGGATGCCGCTGCGCGAGGTCGCGACCACGCGCAGCCGCCCGTTGCTCAGCGTCGCCCGTTCCCCCTCGATCTCGATCGTCGCGGATACGGGATCGGCGGCCAGGAGCGCCCAGTCGTTATCGAGCACGTCGTGCATGAGACGCGCGCGCACGCGCACGCTGTCTCGCCCCCACGGCTCGACCACCACGGTCTCGCCATCGCCCCGCCACACGAGGCGGTCGCCCTCGATGGAGAAGTGCTCGGTGACGGTGCTCACGCCCGCGCCTCGATACCCTCGGCCTCCTCGGCTCGGCGCCGCTCCACGTGATCGTGGGCGAAGACGAGGTACACGCTCGCGGTCCAGGTGTAGGCCCGATCGCGCAGCCCCTCACCGGTGAGGGCGTCGAAGTTCTCGGCGAACCCGGACCGCTCGCACAGGGCCCGGAACCTCTCGCTGATCGTGTCGGCGAGGCCGATCCGGCCCCCGCGGCGGAGCCCCTCCTCGATCAGCATCGTCGAGGGGGCCCAGATGGGGCCCCTCCAGTAGCCGTCGCTCTCGTACTCCGCGGTGTCGACGAGCTGGGTCGCCGGCCCCCATTCGGTGAGATGCGCCTCGATTCCGGCGGCCAGGGCGTCGACGACGTCGCCCGGAAGACGCGGGGAGGCCAGCACGGGCAGCAGGGTGAGCAGGCTGGTGCGCTTGCTGCGGGTTCGGCTCAGCGCGCCGACGGCGAAGAAGCCGTCCTCGTCGCGCAGCTCGGTCAGCAGCGCCCGCTCGACCCGGTCGCGCTCGTCGCGCCAGTGCGCGCCCTCGTCGAGCCCGAGCTCGTCGGCGAGATCTGCCACGACGTCGAGCTGGACTGCGAGAAAAGCGGCGAGGTCGGGCGCCTCGACGACACGGTCGTGGTCGAAGGCGGTGGAGTTGTCCCAGCCGCTGTCGTTGCCGTGCTGGTAATAGGGCAGCGAGCGACCCGGGGCCGTCCGGGAGTCCAGCCAGAACCGCGACCAGCGCGCGAGCCGCGCGTACACCGCTTCGAGCTCCGCCCGGTCGAGGGGACGGGGCAGCCGCTCACGGAGGCGCGTCAGCGCCCACCCGTGGATCGGGGGCTTGACGAAGTTGTAGAGCACCTCGGAGTGGGTGATCGAGTCGGGCAGGGCACCCGCGGCATCCTGGTGGTCGAACGGGGCGTGGAACTGGTCGAGGGCGAGCTCCGGCGCACCGGGCGCGAGGGCCAGGGCGTTGAAGGTGTGGTCCCAGCTCCAGACCTTGTCCATCCAGTGCTTCGACATGAGCACCGACTCGCGAGTGACGAAGCCGGCGGGGACGACGGTCGCCGACCACAGCACGTAGGCGGCGAGCGCCGCGGCGGGTGTGTCCTCGCTCCGCCAGCCCGCCACTGCCTCGAGATACTCCTCGAACTCCTCGACGACCCGCCGCTGCACCTCGGCGAAGGTCTCGAGAGAGGTGAACACCGGGGCCGCGCTCTCGATCTGCTCGATCGCGACCTCCCAACCGGCCACGCCGCCCACGGTGATCGAGCGGGCGTTCTGCCCGAGGGCTTCCTCCCCCTCTGCCGCCGCGGTCCCCGACAGCACGGTCACCCGGTAGCGCCTCCCCGTCTCGTACGAGGTGAAGACCCACGATCGGTCGCGGGGCTCTCGGAAGAAGTACGAGCCGCTGAAGGGGGTGAGCTCCTCTGCCGCGTCCGCCAGGACGAGGTCGACCCCCGTACCCGCCAGCCGCACCACGTCGTTCGACTCGAACACCGCCGAGGCCACGACCTCGCCCTCGACCAGCCACGACAGAGCCGAGGGGTCTGCCACGGTCTCGGCATCCACGAAGGAACCGTCCCGGCTCAGCGTCAGACGCAGCACCGCGTGCATGCCGGTGAGGTGGGAGACCAGATGGATGTCGCGCACGCGGCGGTGCAGCCCGATCACGGGAGACAGGTTCATCCACGAACCGCGACGGCTGAAGGGGATTTCGCGCACGTCGAACGACGGCAGAGAAGAGAGGGACACGAGAGGCCTTTCAGGGGTCAGTCTTTGACCGCGCCGGCGGTCACACCGGCCGCCACGTAGCGCTGGGCGAGGATCAGCAGGACGGCGGCGGGAATGGATGCCACGACGGCGGTCGCCATGATGGCGTTCCACTCCTGGTTGTTGTTGCCGATGTACCGGTAGATGCCGATCGTGATCGGCTGGAGCTTGCCGCCGCTGTTCAGCGTCGAGGCGAAGATGAAGTCGGACCACGACCACAGGAACGCGAACAGCGAGACCGTGACGATCGAGTTGCGGCTGACCGGGAGGACGATCGACCGGAACGTGCGCCAGGTGCCCGCCCCGTCGATGCGGGCGGCGGCGAGGAGCTCATCGGGGATACCCCGCATGAAGGCGGTGAAGATCAGCACCCCGAAGGGCACCGCCAGGGTGGAGTCGGCGAGGATCAGCCCGGGCACCGTGTTGAGGATCCCGGCATTGAGGTAGATGCCGTAGAACCCCATCGCCATGATGATCCCGGGGATCATCTGCGCGATGAGCAACGCGAAGCTGAGCACGTTGCCTCCCCGGGGACGGAGCTTGGCCAGGGCGTAGGCCGCCGGTGCCGACAGCACCAGCGTCAGCACCACGGTGCCGACACCGATCACGAAGCTGGTGCCGAGGTAGGGCAACTGGTCGGAGAGCACCCTCTGGTATCCCTCGAAGGTAGGGGCGAGGGGGAACAGATCCGGCGGCGACTTGCGCATATCGCCCTGGGGGGTGAGCGAGACGTTGATCATCCAGTAGATCGGGAACAGCATGATCCCGGTCAGGATCACACCCACGAGGGTGATCCACCACGGTCGACGCTTCATCAGACCTCCAGACGGCGCTGGGCGCGGATGTAGATCAGCCCGAAGACCAGGGCGATCACGATGAGAAGGTTGCCGACGGCCGCCGCGGGGCTGAGGTCGGGCAGGGCCGACCCGAAGCCGAGCCGGTACGACCAGATCGCGAAGGTGGTGGAGCTCGAGCCCGGGCCCCCTCGCGTCATGATCCAGATGATGTCGAACACCTTGAGCGTGTATACCAGCCCCAGCAGGATCGTGATCGCCGAGACGGGGCGCAGCAGCGGGAAGGTGATGCGCCAGAACTTCTGCCACGCGTTCGCCCCGTCGATGGATGCCGCTTCGTAGATGTCGGTCGAGATGTTCTGCAGGCCGCTGTAGAGGATGACGAGGTTGAACGGCACCCCGATCCAGATGTTCGCGATCAGCACGGACACCAGTGCCCACTGCGGGGAGGTGAGCCAGTTCACCGGATCGATGCCCACCGCGCCGAGCGCGGCATTGACCACTCCGGAGTCCGAGTTGAGCATCCACGACCACGCGGAGGCCGAGACCAGCAGCGGCAGCAGCCACGGCACGAGGAACAGCGCGCGCAGCGTGGCCGACAGCGGGAAACGTTGGAAGAAGAACACGGCCAGCGCCATGCCGATCGTGTACTGGAACGCGATGGAGACGAGCGTGAAGGTGGCCGTGTTCGCCAGCGCGGGCCAGAACGTGGCGTCTTGGAAGACGGCGACGTAGTTGGCGAACCAGACGAAGGGGGCGTTGCCGTCGATGAACGAGCGGACGGTGTAGTCGCGCAGGCTCAGGTCGAGGTTGCGATAGAGCGGATAGGCGTAGAAGACGACCAGATAGATGACGACGGGGGCGAGGAACGCCCACGCCGTCCACTGGCCCCGGCGCCGCGGGCGGCCGCCGGGGGCGGGGAGGACGGCGGACCGCGCCGCCGCCCTCCCGGCGTCGCCGGTGCCCGTCGAGGCAGTGATCTGCGTCGCGGTCATGTCGGCGTACCCCTTTCGATGGATGGGATTACTTGGACGAGGCGGCCTGCTGGGCGGCCTTCAGGGCGTCCTGCGGCGACTGCGCGCCGGTGAGGGAGTTCTGCACCGCGGTCCAGAGCTGCTCGGAGATGATCGGGTACTTCACACCGAGGTTGTCTCCGGTGCGGGCCTTGGCCGCGCCGACGGCTTCGACCCAGGGCTCGAGCGAGGGGTCCTTCGCCAGCTGCTCCTTCTGCGCCTCGGGCGTGGCCGCGATGTAGTTGAGCGTGTTGTCGGTGCCGACCACGTTCGCCGTGCTGGTGAGGCACTCGACGATCTTGGCCGAGGTGGCGTAACGAGCCGAGTCCTTCTGGACAGGCAGGGTGAGGAACTCACCGCCGGTGGGAGCGGGGGCTGCGCCGCCCTTGGCCGACGGGATCGGGATGACCTGGTAACCGGCCTTCGCCGCTCCCGCCTTCTGCCAGGTGCCGTTCTCGGCGAAGCCGAAGTCGCCGGTCTCGAATTCCTGCCAGCTGGTGGTCTGGGTGTTGTTGATGACCGAGTTCGGCGCCCAGCCCTTCTTGACCCAGTCGGTCCACAGCTGCACGGCGGAGACCGCTTGCGAGGAGTCGAGCTGCGTCAGGTCCGCACCCGCACCCCAGAACCACGGCAGGAACTGAAAACTGCCCTCTTCCGTGCCGATACCCGAGAAGGTGATGCCCTTCTTGCCGGATGCCACGACCTTCTCGATCGCGCTGTTGAGGCTCGACCAATCCTTGATGGAGGAGGGATCGACGCCGGCGGCGCTGAGGACGGTGGGGTTGTAGTACAGGGCGAGGGTGTTCGCCCCGATCGGGACGCCGTACGTCTTCCCGTCGATGGCCGACGCACCGAGGATGTTCTCGGCGACGTCGCCGACCTGCAGTCCGTTCTCGTCGGTTGCGGTGACGATGCCCGCCTCGACCAGCGTCGAGACCGCGGGGTTGTCGATGAGGAGGATGTCCGGAGAGTCGCCCTGCTGGCCGGCGAGAAGCGCCTTGCTGGTCAGATCGCTCGTGTCGAAGCCGGTGCGCTCGACGGTGACTCCGGCGTCGGCCGCGCACTTGTCGATGACCTTGGCCCAGTCCGAGGTGGCGTCGTACTGCGGGTACGGGTCCCAGAAGGTGTAGCTGCCGCCGGAGTCTCCGGATCCGCCGGAGCCTCCGCTGGAGCAACCGGCCAGGACACCGACGGCGACGGCGCCGATGGCGAGCGCTCCGAGAGCGCGGGTACGGGTGATTGTCGTGCTCACTTGCGATTTCCTCTCTGAAATGTGACTACGTTGTCGTTCAAGCGACGCGTTGAACCGGTTCGACGAGGGACCGACGGAACGGGGCGCGTCTTCCGCCCCGTCAGGCGGTGCTCCCCCGGTCGGTCAGCTCGGGCTCGATGAACCCGACGACGGGGGGCCCGTAGTCGGGGTCGGCGATGCGCCGGACCAGGTGCTGGACCGCCTTGCGTCCCAGACCGTCGGGGGAGGTCTCGACTGCCGTGTACGGCAGCAGGAAGGTGCGCCCGAAGTCTCTCGAGTAGAGGCTGACGACGGACAGGTCTCGGGGAACCACGGTGCCGCGCTCGCGCAGCACCCCGGGGAGCGCGGCGATCGAGGCATCGTTGTGCACGATGAGCGCCGTGGCGTCGGTTCGGGTGTCGAGGATCGCGTTGAGACTGCGCTCGATCGCGGGCTGCTGCGACTCGCCGTAGTGGGCATGGATACGGATCCCGTAGCGCGCGGCCCGCTCGAGGGCGGCATCGCGGAACCGCCATGCGTAGGCGCCACCGCGCTCGAAGACGTGCCGCGGGGGCGAGACGAGCACGATGTCGTGATGGCCGAGCCCGTAGAGGTGATCGACGGTGAGGCGCGCGGCCTCGCCGAAGTCGAGGTCGAAGACGTCGAGCCCCTCCGTGTCGCGCGGCAGACCGACGAGCGCGCCGGGCTGGCGCGCCTGGCGGAGCGCGTCGAGGCGAGGATCGTCGTGCGTGATGTCGAGGAGCACGACGCCGTCGACCATGTTCGACGACGTGATGCGACGGATCGCCCCCGGACCGTCGCCATCGGTGACCATGAGGATGTCGTATCCGAGCTCGCGCGCCGCATCGGACACCGCCAAGATGTACTGCAGCATGGCCGGCGGGAACTCGTCCTCGTGGAATTGCAGTAGCAGCCCGAGGACCATGGTCTGCGAGGTGGCGAGAGCTCGCGCCCCCGCGTTCACGGTGAAGCCGAGCTCGGAGATGGCGGCATCGATGCGCTCCCGCGTCTCGCGCGAGATGGGACGGTTGCCCGAGAGCGCGTACGAGACCGTGCTGCGTGAGACGCCCGCAGCTTTGGCCACGTCACCGATGGTGGTCATCTCTGCACCCCCTTCATCATCGAACCGGTTCGACTAGTGTAGCGCCGTAATCGGACCACAGCAAACAGTTTTGCAGTCGAACGCGGGGTATTTCACCCGCCTTCAGGTCACCGCCGCGGGTGCCCGCGCACGACGCGAGGACGCCCCGGGGCTCGGGTCCCCGGGGCGTCCTGCGATCGAGCCGTCAGCTGCTCGCACGTTCCCTTCGGCGGGCGATGAGCGCGGCACCCGCGGCGAGAGCCGCAGCCCCGACGAGCAGACCGCCGAAGCCGGCGAAGGTGGAGCCCGTCATGGCGAGCGATCCGGAGGCCGAGACGCCGGCGCCCGAGGGCGCCGCTCCCCCCGACGACGCCCCGCCACCGGTCCCACCGGAGCCGGTACCACCCGTTCCGCCCCCGCCCGAGCCGCCGGCGCTCGCGGCGGTCACCGCGAGAGACGTGGTCGCCGAGCGCTGCGAGATCGCCCCCGTCGCGATGAGCCGGTGGTCGCCGACGGGCGCCGATACGGGCACCGTCAAGGTCGCCGACACGGCACCCGCGGCATCCGCCGACGCCTCACCGAGCACGATCGGGTCGGAGTGCAGGACGAACTCGACCTTCTCTCCCGGGGTGAAGCCCGTGCCCGACGCGGTCACCGTCGCTCCCTGAGCGACCGAGGAGGCCCCCGCCGAGAGGGTCGGGGCCGAAGACGTATCGGGGTGGAGGGCCGTGAACGTCATCCGATCGAGGTTCGGCGCCCACTGGGAGCGCAGCCCCAGGGTCGGGTACCGCTCGGAGATGTAGGTGACGCCGTTGAAGTCCGGCTGCTCCTCCGATGCGAAGCGGATCGAGTTCTCCCCGGCCTGCAACTGCACCTCGACCGTCAGATCCCAGAACTGGTTGGCGTTGTAGCTCTGCGGGAACAGCACCTTCTGCACCGGGCCGCCGTTGACGGTGATGTCGGCGCGACGGGCCACGGGATCGGGGTTGTAGTGCGAGGACGGCGACTGCTCCTCGTTCGAGTAGCGCAGGGTCATCGCGTAGGTCCCCGCCTGGGCGCCCGTCACCTTCTGGGTGAGGCTGTTGCCGCTGCCGGGGGCGCCGCCGATGCCGACGACCGCCTTGCCGCCGTTTGCGAGCGAGAGGTCCTGAACCTTCGCCGAGCCCGCGAGGGTTCCGGCCTCCGCCTCGATGGTCTGCGAGGCCAGCTCGTTCTTCGAGGCCCGCACCGCCACGCGGTCCAGGGCGAGGGTCCCGGACGACCCGACGACCTCCACCTTGTTGATACCGCCGACGAGGAAGGCCGGGATCACCGCGGTGTCGGACACCGTACCGAGGTCCACACCGTTGACGCGCAGGGTCGCGGTGCCGCCTCCGAGGGTCTTCACCTCGAGGGACTTCTCGGAGTCGTCGGCGTTGTAGACCCAGAACGTGACCGATTCGCCGCTCGCGACGGGCACGTACCCCGATCCCGAGACGCCCGCCTTGTCGTACGCGGCCGCGGCGCCGTGCAGGACGGCGTTCTCGGCCTCGTAGATGGGCGTGTACCCGGGGTTGGGCTGGGTCAGGTCGATCTTGTCGATGATCGCCGTACCGACGGTCTGCTTGGTCCCGTCGAGACTCTTCGCCGCGATGGTGATGGTGTTCTTGCCTGCCTGCAGGTCGACCGTCGTGTCACTGTGATTCCAGACGACCCACTTGTATCCGAGCTCCGCGTAGATCTCCTGTTCGGCGCCGCCGTTCACGGTCACGAACATGTTCACCGGCCCCTGCGCGAGGTTGAGCTGGTCCTTGTTGTACGCGCTGGCGAGAACACTGAGGTCGTAGGAGCCGGCGGCGGGCACGTCGACGTCGAAGGAGATCTGCAGGTTCGATCCGCCGCGGATCCCCCCGACGTCCTTCGTCCCCGAGGTGTAGAAGCCGCCCACGTTGCTCGGCGTGCCTTCGGGACCGTTGATCTCGGGGGTTGCTCCGCTGAAGCGGGCGTCCTCCGCCTCGTAGACGCCGCGCCACGACACCGGCGACTGCGCCGGGCTCGAGGCGTTCTGGCCCGGGGTGACGATGATCTCGTACGCCGAGTCGGTGCCCAGCTGCGGAAGGCCGCCCTGACCGAATCCGAGGCCGAGCGAGCCGTTCGTCACGGGGGCGTCGAACTCGGCGACCGTCTGCGGCTCGCCCGAGTCGCCGATCTGACCGGTCCAGCGGATGTCGCGCACCTGGACGTGAGCGGTCCCCGACAGGTAGTCGGGCAGACGGTCGAAGTAGACGTTCTGATCGCCGGAGCTGCCGCCGAGGAGGGCATGCACCTTCTTGTCGGCGTCGTCCACGGTGGCCACCCCCTGCAGCGTGTAGCTCTCTCCGGGACGCGGCGGGTGCACGGTGACCGTGTCGCCGGTCATGTTGCCGTAGGCGTTGAGCAACCACCACTGGCCGTTGCCGCGGTTGGACTGGACGGCCGAGTCGCTGAGATTGCCGTCGATGTTCCAGTAGGCGATGTCCGCGTCGATCTTGGAGTCCTCGATCGCGGAGATCCACTGGATCATCTGCGCGGGAACCGACGTGTGGTAGTTGAACGCGTACTCGTTGACGTTGATCGGCAGGTGCTGACCGGCCCACTTCGTGCCGGCGAACAGCTCGTCTTCCCATCCGCGGTACTTCGCGACGGAGTCGCGGATCGTGGCGGGGTTGCTCAGCTCGTGCCAGGTGAACGCCTGCGGAACCGTGTCGTTGGCGATCGCGTGCTGCAGGAACCCGTAGTCCTGGTCGAACAGCACACTCGTGTTCGGCCCACCGATGCGCGCGTCGGGCATCTTGCTCTTGATGAGCCGATAGGCGCGATCCCACGCGCTGAAGAAGCGGTCGGGGTTGTCGAGCCAGCTCTGGCCCCAGAACGACTGAGCCCCGTTGCCGTACATATTGCCCTCGGGCTCGTTGAAGGGCACGAAGACGATGCGCTTGCGGTACTGCTCGGGCAGTTGCAGCACCTGGTCGACCTGCGCGCCGATCGAATCGAGGTACCAGGCCTCCTTCGCTGCGCCGTCGTCGCCGGGCACCTCGTACGGGAAGCCGCGGTTGATGTCGGTCATGTAGATGTAGACGTCACCGTTGGAGGAGTCGGCGAGCGGCTTGACCACCTCGAGCGCGTCGGCGCCGGGGTGCTGGGGGCCGTCCTGGGCCTTGGTGGAGACGGTGCGCAGCTGAATGCCGTCGATGAGGTTGTTCGAGGGCAGACCGGGACCGTACAGGCCGTAGAGCGTTCCCGACGCGCCGCCCATGAATGCGCCGGTGCGATCCCCGACGTCGATCGAGAACTCGTCGGGCGTCGTGACCCGGACGGTGGCCGTGACCGCGGTGTCGGTCCCGTCCACCGTACCGGTGACGACGAAGACGCCACGCTGAGCGTAGGAGGATGCCGGAACCTCGGGCCAGGTGACGGGAGCGAGCCGCTGCTGACCGTCGTCGAACTCGGCCTTCACCCCGGGGAGGTCGGGGGCCTTACCCACGTCGGTCTGCACGTCGACGCTCGTCTGCAGCACCTTGGTGGGCTTCGGTGCCGCGGTGCTGGCGAGCGCGCGCACCTGGGCCGCCGAGAGAGCGGTGTCGTAGACCTGGAAGTCGTCGATCGCCCCGGCGAAGAAGGGGTGGACCCCGGTCCAGAAGGGCTGACCGATGAAGCCCGAGTCGGGCGAAGACGCGCCGAAGAGAGCGGTCGACACATCGGCTCCGACCCGGGTGCGGCTGACCTCGAGGCCGTCGAGGTAGTACACCAGCGCCTCGGAGTCGATGGTCGTGGTCACCAGGTGCCACTCGCCGGACGGCAGGGCCGTCGATCCGGAAGCTCCCACCTCGCCCTGAGCAGTGGGTTTGATGCTCGAGCGCGCCTTGTCGTCGCCCTGGAAGCGAGGGGTGTAGAAGGCGGCGTTGTC
Organism: Microbacterium sp. 20-116; assembly: GCF_041079415.1. Classification (NCBI taxonomy): domain Bacteria; kingdom Bacillati; phylum Actinomycetota; class Actinomycetes; order Micrococcales; family Microbacteriaceae; genus Microbacterium; species Microbacterium sp. 20-116. The sequence goes on along the minus strand of NZ_JBFYGP010000012.1, from coordinate 30,363 downwards.
CTTGTCTTTGCCGAGCGTGTACAGCCACTGGAAGGCGTCACCGCCATCCCACTTGACCCACGTCGAGATCGTGGTCGAGGTGAGCCCCTGGAACAGTCCCGAGGGCACCGTGATGAACGGCGCCGTGCTCGATCCGGCTGCGCCGCCGGAGAGATGCAGAGCCTTGCCTCCCGCCGGACCGTCGACCAGCTGCGCCGAGCCCGGGTTGGTCAGCACGCCGTCGCGTCCCTTGCCCGATTCGTCCTTCACGGTCGAGGAGACGGCGGTCTCTGCGTCGAAGTCGTAGTCGAGGATGACATGGCTGCCGGAATCGGCGGCGGGTGCCGCCTGAGCGACCTGGGGGTGGGCGGGGGAACCGATGGCAAGGGCGGCGACGGCCAGCCCTGCCGTGACGGTCGCGATGGGCGCGCGTACGGCACGCCGTCGAGTCGGCCTCATGGAAACTCTTCTCTCGTCGTCGAGGGGATCACCGTTTCATCTGTCGAACCGGTTCGACACAAACGGTAGATCGGTATCGCCACACGGTCAAGAGGGGATTCGCCGCTGTCGTAGCCGTCGCCCGCGACGGGTGCTCTCGGACCGCACTCCCGCACGCGCCGCCCGGCGTCAGCGAAACACGAGAAGGGGCCCGGATGCCGCGGCATCCGGACCCCTTCTCGTCGCCCCTCTCGGGTGCTTACGACACCGTGCGCCGCGGTCGACGCATTGCCCAGACCGACGCTCCCCCGACCAGGAGGAAGACCGCGAGCAGCGATGCGCCCAACGGACCCTGCGCGCCGGTCGCGGCGAGCTGACCCCGCGGGACGACCGTGATCGGCACTCGCTGGATCACCGAGCCGTCCGCCGCGAACACCACGATCGAGTGCGCGCCCGCCTCGAGGTCCGCGGGGATGCGAACGTCGAAGCTGACCCGGCCCGCCGCATCGGCGACGGGGATCCCGGCGATGCGGATCGGCGTGCTGCGCAGCTCGGCGGTGATCTGCTCGCCGGCTCCGAGGCCCGTGACCGTGACCCGTACCGTGCCACCGCGCTCGACCGTCGACGCCGATACCGAGACCGAGGGGGCCGCCGGAGCTGTCGTCGGTGAGGCGGTCGGCTGGGCCGTGGGCGTACCGGTCGGAGGCGGCGTGGGAGACGGGCTCGCCGTGGGCGGGCCGCTCGGCGACGGGCTCGGCTCGGGGTTCGACTCGGTGGGGACCTCGCGCGCAGCAACGCTGGTCAGCGTCGGCTTCACGGTCTGGAACAGCCCATCGGCACCGATCGGGACCCGGTCGATCGTCGTCTCGCGGTTGGTTCCGCCCCCTCCGGGGATCGCGAAGCGGTGGTACGCGATGTACCACTCGTCGGTTCCCGGCACGTTGATGATCGAGCTGTGCGCAGGTCCGAGGATCCCCTGCGAGGGGTCCTTCTGCAGCAGGATGCCGCGGTAGGTCCACGGTCCGTCGATGCTCGTCGACGTGGCGTAGCCGACGCGGTAGTCGGGCGACCCGGTGTCGTCGATCGAGTACGTCAGGTGGTACGTGCCGTCCCGGAAGTTCATGAAGAGCCCCTCGCGGAAGTCGGGCAGGCCGCTGATCGGCTTGATCGTTCCCGCCTTGATGCTCTTCATGTCGTCGGACAGCTCTCCGTAGACCGGCCGGCCGTTGCCCCAGAACAGGTAGAACTTGCCCGTCTGGGGGTCCTTGAACGCCGCGGGGTCGATCGCCTGACCGCTATTGACGCTCTCGGCGTTAGTGATCATCGGCCGCGACTCCGCGGTGAACGGCCCCTCGGGGCTGTCTGCCACGGCGACGCCGATCTCCTTGCGGTTGTCGGTGGGCTCGTGACCGCTGAAGTAGAAGTAGTACTTCCCGCCCTTCTCGATGATCGTCGGAGCCCACGCGTTGCCGGTGGCCCACGGGACGTTGCCCGCGGCGCCGTCGAGGGTCAGGAACGGCTTGTCCGAACGCGTCCAGTCCACGAGGTTCTTGGACTTCCAGACGTAGAAGGTGTTGCCGCCCCAGCCAGGGGTACCGTCGGTCGTCGCGTAGATGTAGTACGTGTCACCGAACACCGCGATGTTCGGATCGGCGTACAGCCCCGGCAGGACCGGGCTCTTCATCTCGACAGCCGTCAGCGTCCACGCCGTGTCGGCCTGGCCGGACGTCTTGAGCGTGACCGTCACCGGCGAGCTGAGGTTGCGCAGCGTCCCCGACGCCGGGGTCGCGGTCGTTCCCGTCGCGGTGGCGAAGGTCGGGCGCAGCGTGGTCAGGTCGGTGCCGGGCTTGACCGGGAACGTCACCGTCCGGGTGTCGGCGTCGACCATCGGCGCGACCTTCAGCACGCTGGAGTCTTGAAGGCTCACCGCCCCGAGGATCGATCCGTTGCCCGACTGCGCGACGATCTCGTCGGCCGACAGCGCGCGGTTGTAGAGCGCGAACTCGCGCACCTGGCCGCGGAGCAGGTTGTCGGCGTTGTAGACCGACTTCCCGATGTAGTTGGCGAGGGTACGACCGCCGCCGATATCGCCGGGGCGCACCGTGACGTTGGTGTTCTCGGCGACCTGCTGGCCGTCGAGGTAGAGACGTGCCGTCGAGCCGCTGAGAGTGTAGGTCACGTTCACCCACCGGTCGCGCGGCAGAGCCGACGCCGATTGCGCGTTCTGCTCCCGCGACCAGTTGCCCGTCGTGAGCGCTCCGCGGAGCTGGTTGTCGCCCGTCGCGAACAGATAACCGTTGCCGGTGCCGTCCTGAGCGGTGTTGCCGAACGCGTACAGGAAGTACGGGTTCTTCTGCGCCGCGTCGACGCGCATCTCCGCCTGGACCGTGATGTCGGTCGTCCCCGCCAGCACGTTGTCGGGGAGATCGACGTAGTCGTCTGTCCCGTCGAAGGTGAGGGCGGCGTCATCCCAGACGGCATTGCCCTTGATCTGCGCATCGCGCCCCGCACCGGAGCGGTCGTGCAGGGTCGAGCCGGAGCCGTCGGTGAAGTCGTAGCGCAGGAGCTCGCCCTTCTCGTTGGCCGCGAGCGGCTGCGGAAGGTTCGCACGGAGCGCCGTGAGCTCGGCCTGGGTGACGGGCATGACGGTGCCGTGCCGCGGGCTGCCGGGCAGACGGTACGACGCCGGGACCTGCCAGTCCGGGTTGGCGATGTCGGTGGTCGCGAGCGGGATGTAGCCGCGTCCGCCGTACTCGTCGACGAACAGGTAGTACTTGTCGCCGTTGACGTCGCCGGGGTTCGACTTGAAGATGCTCGGCCCCTCGACGGCGCCGGTACCCGCGTTCTTGCCGATGCACGAGGTGACGGGCTTCCACTGGTCGAGCGGTGCCGTCAGCACCGACGAGCTCTCCTGGATGATGTCGCTGCAGCCGGTGGTGCCCGCGCCCTCATCCTTCGTGAAGCGCTGGTAGACCCCGTCGGCCTTGATGACGGTGGAGTCGATCCGCGACATACCGCCCTGCCAGACCTTGGTGTCGCTGAAGGTGACGAAGTCGCGGGTGGTGGCGTACAGCATGCTGTTGGCGACGTTCGAGGTGTGGTTCGGGTCGCTCTCGGGGTAGAGCTTCGACGCCCAGAAGACGACGTACTCACCCAGCGATTCATCCCAGTACGCCTCGGGCGCCCACGTATTCCCCGCCGTGTCCGGCGAGACCTTGACGTGGCGCTGGGGGCTCCAGGTGATGAGGTCGTGCGACTCCCACACCTCGAGGTACTTCGACCCCGTGCGCTGCGCGCGATCCCAGTTTCCGTCGCGGCCGATCGAGAGGTCGGTGGCGATCAGGTAGAACGTGTCGCCCTCCGGAGAGCGGATGAGGAACGGATCGCGCAGGCCCTTCTCGCCGAACGTCGAGGTGAGCGTCGGCTGCCCGTTGTTGAGCTCGGTCCAGGACAGGGCGTTGTTTCCGTTGCTGGCGGCGAAGTAGATGTTCTCGCCCGCGACGGAGTTGCCCGTGAAGTACGCGAACGTGTACCCCTCGAACGGCCCGATCTGCGCCGCCTTACGGACGGTCGCGGAGAAGTCGCGCGTCTGGGTGACGGCGTTCTTCGTGACGGATGCCGTGAGCGTCACGGTCGTGTCGGCCGCGGGGCGCGTGACGACGCCGTCGGCGGTGACGATCTTCGCATCCGAGGTCGTCCAGGTGACCGGCAGCCCCTGCGACGACCCGGGGAGGGTGAGGTTGCCGCGGACGTCGTCGACGTTCGTCACCGTCAGTGCGCTGAGCGCAGACTGCACCGCCGTGCTGTCCTCGGGCGTCTTCACGAGGGCTTTGACCTCGGTGGCGGAGAGGGCGCGGTCGTAGATACGGAAGTCGCGGAGGCTTCCGGCCAGGCGCTTGTCGGGGGTGTAGGTGGAGCGACCGAGGTAGTTCGCGGTCGTGGCACCGCCGCCGATCATGCTCGGGAGCGTGGTGGTGTTGGTGTTCTCGGCGATCTGCACGCCGTCGATGTACATACGCGACGTCTTCGACCCCGCATCGAGCGTGTACGTCAGCGTCTTCCAGACGCCGCGCTCGAGGGCATCGGTACTCTCGGCCTTCTGCTCGGTCTCCCAGTTACCCAGGGCGATTCCCGTGCGCGCCGGGTTGCCCGTGGCGAAGAGGTAGCCGTTGCCGTACCACTCCTTGGTATTGCCGAGGCCCCAGATGAAGTAGTTGCCGCTCTGCTCGGGCCGCACGATGACGTCGGTGCTGACCGTGATCGAATCGAGCCCCTCGAGGATGCCATCGGGCAGCTTGATGTCATCGTCGTCGCCGTCGAGACGGACGCCGTCGGCGCCCGTGAGCGTCGGCCCGCCCTCGAAGGCGGCGTCGCGTCCGTTGCCGGATGCGTCGTGGGCGACGGTGCCGGTGGTCTCGTCGAGGGGGTATGCCACCACGAGGCTCTCGTCGGCGGCGACCGCGCCGGCCATGGCGGGGACGGTGAGGGGTGCCGCGACCAGGGCGGCGATGACCGGGACGGCGAGCGTCCAACGGGAACGGCGGCGCGGGGTCGCCAATCGATCGTGAGGGGTCACGGGGGGTCCTCTCGGGGTGCGTCATTGCAGGAACCGTCGTCTTCGACGGCCCTTCGCATGTTAGCGCTCACACCACGCGATGACCAGCATGGTTACGTCAACAGCCTCACCCGCCGGCCGTGGGAGCGATGTCACGGCCTCGCGTTTCGCGGCCGAGACCTCCCTCTCGCCCATCGATCTCTCGAGCATCCGCGCCCGCGGGACGCGTCGGCGCGATCAGCGCGAGCGACGCGAGCCGGCGGGACGCACGGTCGGCGCCGAGTCGCGCACGATGAGTCGCGTGGGAAGGGGGGTGCTCTCGCTCACGGTGTCGGGGTCTTCGACGGCCAGCAGCACCTTCTGCATGAGGATCTCTCCGAGGGCCGCGAAGTCCTGCCGCACCGTCGTCAGGGACGGGTAGAGGAACGCCGCCTCCGGGACATCGTCGATGCCGACGACACCGACGTCCTCCGGCACGCGCAGCCCACGCTCGCGCAGAGCCGAGAGCACGCCGATCGCCATGTGGTCGTTGGCGACGAAGATGCCCTCGCCCGGGGCGATGTCGGCCTCGCCGGCGATGCGGTAACCGCTCTCGGCCGACCAGTCCCCGTGCACGAGGTCCATCGACTCGCTGCGCGAGGACGCGAGCTCTTCGCGCCACCCGCGGATGCGCTCGACGGCGTCGGGGTTTCGAGCGGGGCCGGCGATGTGGCGGATCGGTCCGTAGCCCGCCTCGCGCAGGTGTCGTACCGCGCTCCGGGCCGCTCGGTACTGGTCGATGGCGACCAGGCGCGGGTGCGGCCGACTCGTCGTCGCCGACGCCACGACCGGGATGTCGAGGTCGAGGGCCTGCACGGATGCCAGCACCTCGGTGTCCACGACGATGAGCACGATGGCATCCACTCGCTGCTTCAAGAGCCCGTCGATGGCCGCTCTCACCGCCACGGCGTCGCCCTGCGGGGAGCTGATGGCGTCGACGTTGTACCGCGCGGCGCGGGCCGCGAAGTTGAAGTTCATCGCGATCGACGAGGGGCCGTAGTCGACGCTGCCCGGGGTGACGAGGCCGATGGTGCGGGTCCGGCGCGTGACGAGGGCCCGGGCGGCCGGCGACGGGCTGTACCGCAGCTGCGCGATGGCCTGCTCGACTCGCGCGCGCGTGGCCGGGCGCACGTTCGGCATGTTGTTCAGGACGCGCGAGACCGTCTGATGCGAGACGCCCGCCAGGCGGGCCACATCGAAGATGTTCGCCGTACGCGCCGCTTTGTCGTCAGCCATGGACCGCCTCACCGGGACTCTCGTGCCCCGCCACGAGAGCCAGGAGGGCATCGGGGGTGAGATCGACGGCGGGGACGATCTGCGCGAGGACTCCGTCTCGCATGACCGCCACCAAGTGCGCCACGCGCAGCACCTCGTCGAGCTCGGCCGAGATGTAGATGATCGAGAGCCCGTTGTCGGACAGCTCACCGACGAGCCGCTGGATCTCCGCCTTGGCGCCCACGTCGATGCCCCGCGTGGGCTCGTCCAGGACGATCACGCGGGGTGAGAGAGCGAGCAGGCGCGCGAGAAGCACTTTCTGCTGGTTGCCGCCCGACAGCGTCGAGACCGGGCGATCGATGTCGGCGGGGCGGATGTGCAGAGCCTCGACCCAGCTGGTGGCCAGTTCGCGACGCCGCGCCGTGCTCATTCTCCGCAGCACTCCGCGCTGAGCCTGCAGCGCGAGGCTGATGTTGTCGAGGACGCTCAGGTCGCCGATGACGCCCTCGGTGCGACGGTTCTCGGACGAATAGGCGATCCGGCGACTCATGGCCTCACGCGGCGAACGGAATCGCGCCGACACACCATCGACGAGCACCTCGCCCGATCCCGGCTGGTCCACGCCGGTCAGCGCCCGGGCCAGCTCGCTTCGGCCGGAACCGAGAAGACCCGCGACCCCGATCACCTCCCCCTCGGCGAGATCGAGATCGGCCTCGCGCAGTCGGGAGCCGGCACTCAGGCCGCGCGCGCTGACGACAGCGGGACCCTCGCTGTCATCGACGGTGCGCTGGCCGAGGGGCGCGAGAACGTCCGCGGCGGCACCGAGCATCTTCTCCACGAGATCGATGCGCAACAGCTCCCTCGTGGCGTACTCACCGACGAGGTGGCCCCCACGCAGGACCGTGACGCGGTCGCAGATCTCGTATACCTGGTCGAGGAAGTGCGAGACGAACACGACCGCGATGCCGGTGTCCTTCAGCTCGCGGATGACCCGGAAGAGCTCGGCGACCTCGTCGGCGTCGAGGCTCGAGGTCGGCTCGTCGAGGACGAGCACCTTGACGTCGACCGAGACCGCGCGAGCGATGGCGACGAGTTGCTGGATCGCCAGCGGATGCGAAGACAGGATCGAGGCCGGATCCACCTCGACACCCAGAGACGCCAGGGCGGATGTGGCCCGACGACGCATCGCGGCGTGGTCGATCATGCCCCACTTGCGGGGCTCGCGGCCGAGGGAGATGTTCTCGGCCACCGTGAGATTGGGGAGGAGATCGATCTCCTGGTAGACCGTCGAGATGCCGGCCGCCTGCGCCTCGGCGGGGGACGACAGTCGCACGGGCGCGCCCTCGATGAGGATCTGGCCGCTGTCGAGGCGGAGGGCTCCGGTGATCGCCTTGATCAGCGTCGACTTGCCGGCACCGTTCTCGCCCATGAGCGAGTGGACCTCGCCGGCCTGCAGCCGGAAGTCGACGCCCGAGAGCGCCGACTCGACGCCGAAACGCACCGACGCCCCGCGCACCTCGAGAAGGGGCGGGGCGACGGCGGCGGGCATGGGGTCAATCATGCCCGCGTCGGGGCGAGAGCGCTAACACCGAGGCGGAGCGTGTTCCGCGCCGCCCCGGCCGGAAGTCAACGACTCAGGGCGGAGCGCGACACGATCACGCGCTGCACGACCACGAACAGCAGCAGCAGGGCGCCCACGGTGATGCGCGTCCAGGACTGTTCTGCTCCCGAGAAAGAGATGATCGTGCGGATCAGCCCGTAGACGAAGACGCCGATCATCGAGCCGAGGACGAACCCGCTGCCTCCGGTCAGCAGCGTGCCGCCGATGACCACCGCGGCGATGGTGTCCAGCTCGGTGCCCACGCCGTTCAGGGGGTAGCCGGCGCCCGAGTACGCGGTCAGGACGATACCGGCCAGGCCCGCGCACACACCGCTGATGACGTAGACCGACAGCTTGGCACGGACGACGGGAAGGCCCATCAGGCGAGCCGACTGCTCGTTGCCGCCCACCGCGTAGACCGTGCGTCCGAAACGCGTGTAGCGCAGGACGAACGCGGCGAGCGCGACGGTCAGCAGCGCGATGATGCCGGTCGGGGTGATGTACCAGCCCGCGAACGAGAAGCGCGTCGACTGCAGCCACAGCAGCCCTTCGTTGTCGACCTTGATCGATTCGAGGCTGACGACGAAGGCCAGGCCGCGAGCGAGGAACATCCCGATCAGCGACGCGATGAAGGGCTGCACGTCGAAGAACTGCACCAGCACGCCGATCAGCAGGCCGATCGCCGCGCCGATGAGCACCATCGCGGGGATGGCGACCGCGACCGGGACGCCGTCGCCGAGCATCTTCGCGCACAGGATGCCGGTGAACGCCATCACGGCTCCCACCGACAGATCGATGCCGCCGGTGAGGATGACGAACGTCATGCCCACCGCGAGCACGAGCAGGTAGGCGTTGTCGAGCAGGATCGACGACATGATGCGGTTCAGCTGGAAGTTCGGGAAGTACCACATGGCCCCGGCGATCATCACGACGAGGATGACTACCGCGGCGAAGACGGGCACCCACGAGATGTGACGGCTGAGGAAGCGACGGTACGAGACCGCGGGCGACGACGTCGAGCGTCGTTCTTCGGTGAGAGTGGCCATCAGGACAGCACCTTTGCGTCAGGACGTCGGGTGATCGGACGGAGCGCGCTGCGCCCGGCCGTGTGGAAGTAGGCACGGAAGCGCTTCGACTGCAGCAGCACCACGATGAGTACCGCCGCGGCCATGAACACGGGGCTGACCGCGGGCGGAACACCGAGGAAGGTGATGGTGCTCTTCAGCGTCTGGATGGTGAAGACGCCCACGACGGTGCCGGCGAGGCTGAACTTTCCCCCGGCGAGCGAGGTACCGCCCAGAACGACCGCGAGGATGGCATCCAGTTCGATGTAGAGACCGGCGGCGTTGGCGTCGGCGGCCATGATGTTCGAGCTGTAGAGGATGCCCGCGATGCCCGCGAGGGCGCCGCTGGCGATGTAGGCCCCCCAGATGATGCCGCGCGAGCGGACACCCGCCAGGCGGCTGGCCTCGGGGTTGATGCCGACCGCCTCGGTCAGCATGCCGAGGGCCGTTCGCCGTTCGAGGATGCCGACGACGATCACCGCGAAGATCGCGACGAAGAACGCGAAGGGGAGGCCGAAAACGTACCCGCCGGCGATGAACTTGTAGGGATCGCTGTTGATCGTGGTGATGAAGCCGCCCGTGATGAGCAGGGCGACCCCGCGTCCGGCGAGCATGAGCACCAGCGTCGCGATGATCGGCTGGATGCCGAGCACCGAGACGAGGAAGCCGTTCCAGACACCGAGGATCAGGGCGACGCCGACCGCCGCGGCGATCGCGGTGAAGACCACCCCGAGGTTGCCGGGGTCGGGCGAGGCCTCGATGACGGTGAGCGCGACGGCCCCCGAGACGGCCATGATCGCGCCGACCGAGAGGTCGATGCCGCGAGTGGCGATGACCAGGGTCATCCCGAGGGCGACGAGCATGAGGGGCGCGCTGTTGCGCAGGATGTCGATCAGCGACCCGTAGAACTGACCGTTCTGCACCGTGATGCTCAGGAAGGACGGCCGCGAGATCGTGTTGATGGCGATGAGCGCGAGCAGAGCCGCGATCGGCCACACGAGGCGGTGGGTGAGGAATTTCTTCATGCGATCTTCTCCCGATCGGACGACGGTGTCTCGGGTGCGGCGTGCGGCGTTTCGGCGGTCGCCGACTCGGATTGCCCCTCGGCGATGTAGGCCACGAGGGCGTCGAGGTCGACGTCGCGGGTGGCCAGTTCGCCGATCTTACGACGGTCGCGCAACACGGCCACGCGCTGCGCGAGGCGCAGGACCTCTTCGAGTTCGGACGAGATGAAGATGACCGCGAGGCCCTTCTCGGCGAGCTCGGCGACCTTGCGTTGGATATCGGCCTTCGCACCGACGTCGATGCCGCGGGTGGGTTCGTCGAGGATGAGCAATTCGGGGGCGGTGGCGAGCCATCGTGCCAGCAGCACCTTCTGCTGGTTGCCGCCCGAGAGGTTTCGGATGAGGGCGTTGGGATCGGCCGGGCGCACGCCGAGGGCGGTGATGTACTCCTCGACGACCGCCTGCTTCTCGGCCGCGCTGATCTTGCGCAACGCTCCCCGGCGGGCCTGGATGCCGAGCACGATGTTCTCGGCGACGGTCAGGTCGCCGACGATGCCCTCGGCACGGCGGTCCTCGGACGAGAACGCGATGCCGCGGTCGAGAGCGTGACGGGGCGACCCGGTGCGCGCGCCCGAGCCGGACACCTGCACGGTGCCGTCGTCGGGCCGATCGGCGCCGGCGATCAGGCGGGCGAGTTCGGTGCGGCCGGAGCCCAGGAGCCCGGCCAGCCCCACGACCTCGCCCGGGTAGACGTCGAGGTCGACCGGCTCGAGGGCGTTCTTGCGCCCGAGCGACAGAGTGCGCAGCACCGGGGTTCCGGTGCGGTCGATCGGTCTCTCGGCACTGGCGGAGATCGCATCGAGCTCACCGAGCTCGCGGCCGATCATCTTCGCGACGAGCTGCTCGCGGCCGAGTTCGGCGACGGGGTACTCCCCCACCAGGGTGCCGTTGCGCAGCACCGTGAGACGGTCGGAGATCTCGTAGATCTGGTCGAGGAAGTGCGAGACGAAGAGGATGGCCACGCCGCGGTCGCGCAGATCCCGGATGACGCCGAACAGCTGCTCGACCTCACCGCGGTCGAGGCTCGAGGTGGGCTCGTCGAGTACGAGGACCTTGGTGTCGACGACCATGGCGCGGCTGATCGCGACAAGCTGCTGCACGGCGATCGAGTGGCTGGCCAGGATCGATCGGGTATCGATGTGCACGCCCAGCTCGGCGAGGTAGGTGGCGGCCGCGGCGTGCGTGGCCTTCCAGTCGACCATGCCGGCGCGACGGATCTCGTTGCCGAGCATGACGTTCTCACCGACGGTGAGGTTCTGGCAGAGGTTGACCTCTTGATAGACGGTGGCGATGCCCGCGGCCTGGGCGTCGGCGGTGGCGCGGAACTGACGCTCGGTCCCGCCGACGCGGATGACGCCTTCGTCGATCCCGTACACGCCGGTCAGGGCCTTGATGAGGGTGGACTTTCCGGCGCCGTTCTCTCCCATGAGGGAGTGCACTTCGCCGGCGTAGAGGGTGAAGTCCACGCCGTCGAGCGCCTTCACCCCGGGGAACTGGATGCTGATGCCGCGCATCGCGACCACGGCTGCCCGTTCGGCTGTCTGCACGGCGACCCGTTCGATTGTCATTGTCGATCGCTTTCTCGGATCGGGAGCGTGCGGGGCCGGTGGATACCGACCCCGCACGCCGGGGAGGATGTTCCGTCGATGCCGGGGTGTCGTCGAGGGGAGTCGACGACGGATCCCTGCGGATCAGTAGGGGCGGCTGTCCAGGACCTTCTTGGCCTGCTCCTGGTCGAACGCCTGGTCCTCGACGATGTAGCTCTTGTCGACGGACTCGCCGGCCACGACCTTCTTCACGACCTCGGCGGTCTTCTCGCCGAGGAGCGGGTTGCACTCGACGATGTAGTTGAACTCTCCGTTGGAGAGGGCGGTCATGCCGTCCTTCACCGCGTCGATGGTGACGATCTTGATGTCGGTGCCGGGCTTGAGACCGGCCGCCTTGATCGCCTCGAGGGCGCCGAGGCCCATGTCGTCGTTGTGGGCGAAGAGCAGGTTGATCTGCGAGCCGTACTTCTGCAGGAAGCCCTCCATGACGGTCTTGCCGTCGGCGCGGGTGAAGTTACCGGTCTGCGAGTCGAGGACCTTGATGTCGGTGCCCTTGATCGCGTCGTTGAAGCCGGTGGCGCGGTCGGTCGCGGCGGACGAACCCGTGGTGCCCTCGAGAACGACGAGGTTGGTGGGCGTCTTGCCGAAGTTGTCGGCGACCCACTTGCCCGCGGTCTCGCCCTCCTGCTTGAAGTCGAGGCCGATCCAGCTCGCGTAGAGGTCGTCGGATGCCGAGACCGTACGGTCTTCGAGGATGACGGGGATGTTGGCATCCTTCGCCTCTTTGAGGACGTCGTCCCAGCCGTCGCTCACGATGGGGGCGAGCACGATGGCGTCGACACCCTGGTTGATGAAGCTGCGGACGGCGGCGATCTGCGCCTCGGGCTTGTTGTCGGCGGCGTTGAAGACGAGGTTGAAGCCGTTGGCCTCGCTGAACGCCTCCTTCATCGACTCGGTGTTGGCGCTGCGCCATCCGCTCTCGGAACCGGTCTGGGCGAAGCCGACCGTGATCTTGTCGCCGCTTCCGCCGCCGGCGTTTCCGCCTCCGCCCGCACCGGCGCAGCCGGTGGCCGTGAACGCGATCGCGCCGACGAGCGCGATGCCCGCGATGATCTTGTTCGCCTTCATGATGAAACCTCCTCGTTTCGCCGGCTCCGATGCCGGTCATGTGATGCAGCCCCTCGGGTGGGCCGTGTGTGAATGTTAGCGCTCACAGAACGAGATGTGTCAAGCAATTACCTCGCACCGAAGGTCACGGATTGATAAATGTGAAGCCTCACACCGCGACGTGATCCCTCCGCGTGATCGCTGAGAGCGTTTCGCCGTGTTGCGTCCGAGGGACCGGTCCCCGGCAGAAGCGCTTACCGTCGTAGACATGACTTCGCTTCCGCACGGCGCCCCCGAGGGCACCCCCGCCATCGGCACCTCGGTCTCGGCGGACGACTTCAAGAGGGCCTTCCGCGGTCACCCCGGCGGCATCGCCGTCATCACCGCCTACGGCGAGAACGGCCCCGTCGCCCTCACCGCCTCGTCGGTGTCGTCGGTGAGCGCTGACCCGCCCCTGCTGATCTTCTCGGTGTCGGCCCTGTCGTCGGCAACGCCGACGATCATCGCCGCGGACACCATCGTCGTGCACTTGCTCGACGCCGAGGACATCTCGCTCGCCCGCGCCGGAGCCACCAGCGGCCTCGACCGCTTCGCCGACACCTCCACCTGGTCGCGCCTGGCCACCGGCGAACCCGTGTACCACGGAGTGCGCGCCTGGCTGCGATGCAAGATCGTCAGCCGGATGGATGCCGGCGGCTCCACGGTCATCGCCGCTCAAGCCCTGCAGGTCGACGTCGAGCGCGACCTCGAGCCGGGCGAGCCGGGGGCGGCGCTGGTCTACCACAACCGCGCGTGGCACCGCCTCGGCGAGCACTCGCGACTCGACTGACGCGGTCGTCCGCCGCGGCGAGACCGCGAGTCGACCACGAACGCGTGACATGACCCGCGCTCTCGAGTCGCGTCGCGAGGAGCCGGTGATCTCGACGCGGGAGCGACCCGTCGTGAGCTCGTATTTCGTCGGCTACCGCCGCGCCGGGTCGACGACGCGTCCGCCGTCGCGTCGTCAGTGCGCGGCGGCCCCGCGTCGCGTCAGTCGCGAGATGACGGTCACCACGCCGACGATCACGAGGCCGAGGATGAGGCCGAAGACGGCCGACATCGCGGTCTCGACGATCCATACGATCACGGGCCCGGCGGCCTCGATCGCGTGCGTGATGAGATGGACCACGTCGTAGGGCCCCGACCACAGCGTCTCGGCGAGGTTCTGCAGCACGAGGTGCCCACCGACCCACAGCATCGCGACGGTGCCGATCACGCTGATCACGCGGAAGACCGCGGGCATGGATGCCACGACCCGGGCGCCGAAGCGACGGACCCCGCGTGACGGGCTCTTCATGAAGCGCAGACCGATGTCGTCGATCTTGACCAGCAGCGCGACCGCCCCGTAGACGACCACCGTCATGGCCAGGCCGATGACGAGCAGGGCCCCCAGCGTCATCCAGATGCCGAAGTCGGGATCGAGGCTCGACAGGGCGATGAGCATGATCTCGGTGCTGAGGATGAGGTCGGTGCGGACGGCGCCGAGGACGAGCTTCTTCTCGTCGCGCGGTTCGTCGGCGCCGTGCTCGCCGTGGCTCACGCCGAACCACTCGAGCACCTTCTCGGCACCCTCGAAGCAGAGGAACCCACCGCCGATGATGAGCAGATACGGCAGCACCCACGGCGCGAACGCGGTGAGCAGCAGCGCGATCGGGATGATGATCACGTACTTGTTGATGATGCTGCCGAGCGCGATCTTCCAGACCACGGGCAGCTCACGCGCGGGGGTGAGCCCCTGCACGTACTGCGGGGTCACGGCGGCGTCGTCGATCACGACGCCGGCCGTCTTCGCGCTCGCGCGCATGGCGGCGCTGAGGATGTCATCCACAACGGCGAGCAGACCGACCGACATGCGCTTCTCCCGGGGGTGCGAGGGCTACGGCGCACGCGCACCGCAGGCACGACCCTATCGGGCGGGGGCGCCGCCTCGACGGGGGTGGCGCGCGGGGTCGCTTCGCGCGGGGGGATCGTGCGAGCGGAGGACATTCCGCGGCGTCAGGTCCCCCGCTCGCCGATTCTCCTCCTGTCCAGGCGCTGTGTTCCGCTCACGCCCGTGGTTAGGGTGAGGCCAACACGAGCAGCAGGGGGTCGTATGTCGTTCATCACGCGAGGGTTCTCGGGCCGGCGACGGGAGCGCGATCCGCGGCTTCCGCCCGGGCAGACGCTCGTCGGCGACTGGCCCGTGCTCTCGGCCGGCCCGACCCCCGTCGTCGCCGACGAGACGTGGGAGTTCGCGATCGGTACAGAGAACGGTGTGCACCGCTGGACCCGCGCCGAGCTCGAGGCGCTCGGGATGGAGGACATCACCGTCGACGTCCACTGCGTCACGCACTGGACCAAGCTCGACATGCCCTGGCGGGGCGTCTCCCTCGACCGCCTCTTCGCCGAGGTCGAGACCTCGCACCGCTACGCGATGGTGCACTCCTTCGGCGGCTACACGACGAACATCGCGCTCGACGACCTGCTGGGCGGCAAAAGCTGGATCGCCTTCGAAGCCGACGGGGCACCGCTCACCCCCGAGCACGGGGGGCCTGCACGGTTGCTCGTGCCCCACCTGTACTTCTGGAAGAGCGCGAAGTGGGTGCAGGGGCTCATCACGATGCCCGCCGACAAGCCCGGGTTCTGGGAGCAGAACGGCTATCACCTGCACGGCGACCCGTGGCGGGAAGAGCGGTACGGGTGACCCGCCGCTCCCCCGCCTGGCACGTCGCGACCGTCGTCAACTCGCGCCCCGAGACGCCGACGGCGCGCCGCATCGAGCTCGACGTGCCCACCTGGCCCGGTAACGACGCGGGCGCTCACATCAACGTCCGCCTCACCGCCCCCGACGGCTACCAGGCGTCGCGGTCGTACTCGCTCGCCTCGTCGGGTGCGGGCACGCGGCTCCTCCTTGCCGTTGACGAGGTACCCGACGGCGAGGTCTCGCCGTTCCTCGTCCACGATCTGCGCCCCGGAGACCAGATCGAGGTGCACGGTCCGCTGGGGGCGTTCTTCGTGTGGACACCGTCGGACGACCCCGCGCCCGTGCAACTGATCGCGGGCGGCTCGGGGGTCGTCCCCCTTTTCGCGATGGCTTCTTCGCACGCGATGAGCAACGACCCCGCACCGTTCCGCCTGCTGTACTCGGTGCGTTCTCCCGGAGACGTGTTCTTCGCGGACGAGCTGACCGCCCTCGCCGACGAGCGCTTCCGTCGGGACATGGTCCACACCCGTCGCGCGCCGACCGGGTCGTCGGTACCGCCCGGCCGAGTGACACCCGAAAGCCTGCGCAGCGCCGCGTTTTCCCCACACGAGCGGCCGCGCATCTACGTCTGCGGCCCGACCCCCTTCGTCGAGGCCGTCGCGAGGTGGCTCATCGACGCCGGACATGATCCCGCCCACGTGCGAACGGAGAGGTTCGGAGGCGCCTGAACGGCTCCGCTCGACGGTGATGCCCCGGGGCGGTCTGACCGTCAGGCTTCTCGAGGTGGGATGCCACGGCATCCGTCGTCCGCCGAGCCCATTGCGGAAAGCGGGGAGAGGTGGCCTCGGCCGTCGTGCACGCGAGCGCGATGGAACTCGTCGCCGCTGCCCCGGCTGAGCCCGTACCTGCATTCGACCGACGCGCCCTTTGGCAGACAGGGCGGACGACAGGAACGAGAAAAGCCCCGGCGCGCCGGGGCTTTTTCTGCGGAGACGGAGGGATTTGAACCCTCGGTCCCCTTACGGGGACTCCACCTTAGCAGGGTGGTGCACTAGGCCTGACTATGCGACGTCTCCAGGTGATCGACGCCTGACGGCGCGAGCACACCGGTCCATACTAACCGGATGCCGCCCGGCATTCGAACCACGTTCGAGATGCCGGGCGGCGAGACTCAGCCGCGGACGTTTCCGTTCGAGCAGGTGGACTGCGCGGCGGTCTGTCCAGCGATGCCGCTCGGCAGCTGGATCGCGTCCGACGTGGGCGCGGGCGAGGCCTGAGAGGTCGCGGTCGGCGACGGGCTGGCGGTCTCGACCGGGGTGGGCGTCTGGGTGGGAGCCGGCGTCGCATTCTTGTCCACGACCACGCCGTTGCCGTCGCTGAGATTGCCCGACAGCTCGAGGGGCTGATTCGCCGAGAGAGCCGCCCACAGCGTGTCGGCGTCGGTGCGGTCGGGCACGACGCGGTTGGGGTTGGAGGGGTCGGTGTACGTCGGGTACTGGATGAACACGATCTCGTTGAACGGCACGTCCTTGACCGCGGAGGCGATCTGCACGAGCGTCAGCGGGTTCGTCAGCGAGGTCGAGGGGTCGACGTTGCGCAGCGCGGTCGAGGCGAGCTTGTAGAGCGTCGCGGGGTTCGACAGCACGTCCTGGCTCTTGAGCTTGTTCGCCAGACGCGACATGTACTGCTGCTGGTTCGAGATGCGGCCCAGGTCGCCACCGTCGCCGACACCGTGCCGGGTACGGAGGAACTGCAGAGCGTCGAGGCCTTGTACCGTGCGCATGCCGGCGGGCCAGTCGATGCCGGTGTAGCGATCCTTGATGCCGTTGGCGATACAGACGTCGACGCCGCCGATCGCGTCGGTGATGTTGATGACGCCGCCGAAGCTCACCTTCGCGGCGAAGGGGATCTCGAGGCCGCTCAGCTCAGAGACGGTCTGCACGACGCACGAGAGTCCGCCGTACGAGAACGCGGAGTTGATCTGCTGCTTGCTCATCGCGGAGGTCTCGTTGCCGTCCTTGTCGGTGCACGAGGGGATCGGCACCATGAGGTCGCGCGGGAACGAGATGACCGTGACGCGGCGAGGCGCGTCAGAGATGTGCACGAGCATGTTGACGTCATTGAGGCTGCCCTCGGAGTCGGCGCCGGTGCAACGGTCGCCGAAGAGCTGGGCGAAGCTCGGCTCGCACTCGTCGGTGCCGACGAGGAGCATGTTCACGCCGCCCTTGAGCTCACCGAGGTCGGGCGGGACGGCCGGCTGGCCCTTCAGCTCGACCGCGTCGGCGGTGAAGCTCTGGGTGAGGTCGACCGCGGCGTAAGCGAGGACGGCGCCGCCCGAGACCAAGAGGACGGCGAGGGCGATCGCCACACCGCGGAACAGCTGAGACAGAGGGCCCGGCGACGTGAGTCGCCCGTGACGCGCGACGGTTCGCTGACCGCGCGGGGTGGAGGTCTTGCTCACTCGTGTCCTTTCGAGACGGATGCCACCGGCCCGGCAGCACGTCGACCTCGACGAATCGGCGAGAGGTCGGGGTAATACTAGGGACCGCGATCTGTGAATGCCGTGAGGATCGGGCGTTTCATGCGCGTTCGTAACAGGCAGGTATCGCGGCGGGCGAAGACGACGAAGGCGGGCCCGATTGGGGCCCGCCTTCGTCGTGGCGGAGGGTGTGGGATTCGAACCCACGGGACATTGCTGCCCACTGGTTTTCAAGACCAGGTCCATCGGCCGCTCGGACAACCCTCCTGAACGCACCGAGTCTACCGAGCCGCGAACGCGGCGTCACACAGCGACGAGCGGTGGCCCCGGACGACTTCGCGCCCGGGGCCACCGCCGCAGCTCAGCCGAGCGGGCCGTACAGAGCCGGCGTCGTCCGGGCGTGGGTCGCCTGCTCGAAGCCGTAGGCGAAGCCGAGCAGCGGTCCCTCGGAGAAGTCGCGACCGAGGAACTCCAGGTTCACTCCACCGGCCGTTCCGCCACTTGTCAGGGCCTGTCCCATCGGCACCGTCACCGCCGGCAAGCCCGTATTGGGGCTGAAGCGCATGTTGGCGGTCGAGACGACGGTGTAGGCGTTCGCGCTGGGATAGATGATGGCATCCAGCTTCTGCTCGTTCATGAAATCGGTCATGATCTGCTTGCCCTTGGCGAGCTGCAGGGTGTGCGACCCCTGCGGACCAGCCCAGGCCTGGTAGGTCGACTCCGTCACGGCTGCGCGTTGACCGTAGGGATTGCTCGCGCGAGTCGGAACGATGTTCGGCGACTGCGAGATCGCGAGCAGGCTCCGCGCGCTCACCGCGGGGTTGAGGTACGCGTTGATGTAGTTCTGCAGGTCGTGGTTGAACTCCGGAACACTGCCGCTGCCCTCGCCCACGATGGCGTCAAACCCGGTGGGTGGGGTCAGCTCGACGACCGTCGCCCCCTTCGCTTCCAGCGCGTCTACCGCCTTCTCGAACGCCGCAACGGTCGATGTGTTCGTGCCCACCAGTCGGGGGAAGTACCCGAACTTCTTGTCCTTCAGCGACCCGCTGTCGAGGTACGACGTGTAGGTCTCGGGGACCTTGCCGGCCTGACGCGCGGTGACGGGGTCACCCGCGTCTTCGCCGACGACCGCGTCGAGGGCGATCGCGGCATCCTGGACCGAACGGGCGATCGGACCGCCGGTGTCCTGCGAGAGCGCGAGGGGCACGATGCCGTCGCGGCTCGCGAGGCCCACCGTCGGACGGACGCCCACGAGCTGGTTGTACGTCGAGGGGATGCGGATCGACCCACCCGTGTCGGTGCCGAAGCCGATGCCGGCGAGGTTGGCCGCGATGGCCGCTCCCGTTCCTCCGCTCGAGCCGCCCGAGGTCTGCGTGGTGTCGTAGGGGCTCGAGACGGTCAGCGCCGTTCCGTTGGGCTGGAAGGCCGACCACTGCGACGACAGGTTGATGGCGAACTCGTCCATCGAGGCCTTGGCGACGATGACCGCTCCGTCGGCGCGCAGACCCTTCACCATCGTGGCGTCGGTCGAGGTCTGGTTGCCGTTCCAGCAGCCGCAGCCGGCGGTGGTGGGCATGTCGACGGTGTTGTAGTTGTCCTTCAGGGCGACGGGGATGCCGAGGAGCATTCCGGTCATGCCCTTCTCGGCCCGGATCGCGTCGGCGGCCGCGGCAGCCTTCAGCGCGACCTCGCTCGTCGTGATGATCGAGTTGAGCGGGCGCACACCGGCGGGACGAACGACCTTGTCGTACGCCGCGATGCGGTCGAGGTACTGCTGGGTGAGCGACACCGACGTGATGACACCGGCGTTCATCGCCGCCTGCATCGCCACCGCGTCGGCCTCGACGATCTCGAACGGGCCGTCGTCGTAGATGATGCGCTCCGAGAGAAGAGCGAGGTCGGATGCCGTCACGGCACCGTCGTCGTCGAGGTCGAAGCGCGCGGCATCCGTCCATCCGGCACCGCCCGAGGTCGCCCCCAGGTGCGGGGCGAGGGCCTCGAGGTCGGCCGTGGTCACCTGCTCATCGCCGGTGACGTCGAGCTCGGTGTAATACGGCGCCTGGAAGGGAGCCTCGACGGGAGCGGGAGCGGGAGCGGGAGCGGCGAGGGCAGCGGCCGGAGCGACGACGGCCCCGGCGACGACGACGCCGAGCGAGACGGACACGGCCAGAACACGGCGGGCCAGGGGGGTCATGACGGATCCTTCACGAGAGGGGACGGACGAGCGGGACGCGGTCATTCGCGCACCGCCTGACGACGGCGGAGCACGATCAGCGCGCCCCCGGCGACGAGGGCGACACCGAGGGCGCCGGAGATCAACCACGGGGTCGCATCAATTCCCGTCGTCGCGAGGTCACCCGAGCCCTGGGCCGCGGGCGCCGGGGTGGCCGTGGCCGATGCGGAGGCCGAGGGAGACGACGGCTGCGACACCGAGGGCTGCGGCACGGGAGCGGGCACTGCCGCGATGACGACGGTTCCGGATGCCACGGCGGTCGCCGTCACCACCGCTCCGGTCGACGACACCAGACGCACCGACGACAGCTGGACGAGGGCGGACCCCGCCGCGAGAGAACGGAGAGGGACGGATGCCAGGACCACATCGCTCGCCCCCGAGAGTCCCGGAGACGACCCGAGGCGCGTGTGCGAGACGGTGAGCGTGCCGGGCCCGGTGACGCTCGAGGTGAATCCGCCGGCGGGACCGGTGGGCGCGTCGGCGCCGGGCTCGACGAACGCGGGGTCGTAGGTGAGCTCCAGGTCGTACGAGTACAGGTCGCTCACCGCCGCCCCCGTGATGGTGGCAACGAACGACTCGCCCGCGGTGACGCTCGTCGGGCTCAGCGCGAGCGAGAGCGTCGCGGCGGGAGGCGCGGCGTGAGCCGCGGGCGCGGCAGCCAGAGGCCCGAAGAGGGCCAGGGCCGCCACGAGGACGACGCCGAGACGGCGTGACGCTCTCGGGCGTGGGACGGGGCTGTGTGAAGACATGGGGGGCAGGCTCCTCGGGTGATGGAACGAGCACGATCGCGGGCCGCGCGGGCCTCTCGGCATCCGGAGATCGTGAGGGGTGCCCCGACTCTGGCAGGGCGGCATGTCGGACAAGTTGCCGCACATTTCCATCGCATATCCATAGGCGCATCAAACGGCGTTCTCAGGTGCGTGACGGGTCTCGTCCAGCCCCCGCGTTCGGGAGGACGCGCCGGATAGCGTCGTCGTCATGGCGATGACGACCCGCGGCCCGCTGGCATCCTTCTTCCTCCGACTCGGAAGGCAGGTGTGGGTGCGCGCGGCGCTCTTCACGGTCATCGGCGTCGTCGTGGCCCTGGCCGCGGGTCTTCTCGGACCGCTCCTGCCGTTCCAGTTCGGTCTGGAGCTGGGCCAGGATGCCGTGGGCTCGCTGCTGCAGATCATCGCCACGGCGATGCTCACGGTGAGCACCTTCTCGGTGACGGCGATGGTCACGGCGTTCTCTTCGGCGACGACGACGGCGACCCCCCGCTCGACGCCCCTGCTGATCGCCGACACGACGTCGCAGAACGCCGTGTCGACCTTCGTCGGCGCCTTCACCTTCTCGCTCGTCGGGATCGTCGCCCTGTCGACGGGCTACTACCACCCGCAAGGGCGGGCGATCCTCTTCGTCAGCACACTGGTCGTCATCGGGATCGTCGTCTTCACCCTGCTGAGATGGATCTCGCACCTGTCGACCTTCGGGCGGATGGCCGACGTCATCGATCGCGTGGAGAAAGCCGCCACGGCCTCCCTCGAGTGGCACGCGGAACGGCCGACGCTGGGGGCTCGCACCTCGATCGCGCCGCCCTCGGGAGCCGTCGCCGTGCATGCCACTGAGGTGGGCTACGTCACTCATGTCGACGTCGCAGGACTCGACCGCGTCGCCCGCCAGCACGATCTCGAGGTGCACGTGCACGCCACACCCGGACGCATCGCCGACGCCCGCGTGCCCGTCGCCCTCGTCGCCGGCCGAGTCGACGACGCCGTCGAGGCGGCGGTGCGCCGGGCGTTCCGCATCGAGCACCACCGGACGTACGAACAGGACCCGCGGTTCGGGGTCATCGCCCTCACCGAGATCGGCAGCCGCGCGCTTTCGGCCGCGACCAATGATCCCGGAACGGCGATCGAGGTGATCGCCGCCCTGCAGCGAGTGTTCTCCCGAGCGTTCGCCGTCGAGATCGATCCGTCCGTCGCGTTCGAGCGGGTGTTCGTCCCCGCGCCGCACCTCACGGACCTGGTCGACGACGCCTTCCGCCCTCTGGCGCGCGATGGAGCGGCCGACGTCGAGGTACAGGTGCGCCTGCAGAAGTGCCTCGCCTCGCTCGCGGCATCCGCTCCGGACCGGGCCGAGGTCTTCCGGGATGCCGCCCGCGCGGCCTTCGCTCGCAGTCGGAGGGCGTTGGACCGCTCCGACGCGCGCACCCTCCGTGCCGCCGCGCGAGAGGCGTGGGGCTCGCGCGGCGCCTGAGTGTCGCTTACGCCGCAGTTATGGACTTGCTGCGCACGCGCGCGCAGAGATTGAACCCTCCCTACGACCGGCGTAGACCGGGAACATCACCCCACGACCCGCCGGGCCGTTCGAGTTGAGGAGGTCATCATGGTCGTCACCACACTGTCCGCGCAGATCGTTCTCGCCGTCTTCGCGCTGGTCTACGCGGCATCCATCCTTGCCGCGATCGTCGTCATCCGTGACCCGCAGGCGTCCGTCGGCCTCAGAGCCGCCTGGGCGACCGCGCTGCTGCTGCTGCCCCCGATCGGTCTTGTCGCGTGGGAGGCGGCTCGCGTCGTCGACCACCGGGCGGCGAGCCGCCCCGCGACCGTCGTGGACCGCACCGCGTACCTCGCCGACCGCGCCGCGCACGTCGCGAGCGGCTCCGCGCGGGTCTGACCCCGCGGGGGGCCGGTCGGCGCACCGCCGGGCGCTGCCCGATCAGAGAGCGCGCAGGATCGCGGCGACGCCGCCCTCGGTGACCGAGAGGCCCACCTCGCCGGCTGCGGCGTGCACCTCGGGCGGACCCTGGTGCATCGCGACCGCGCGGCCGCCGTTGCGGATCGCCCACTGCATCATCTCGATGTCGTTGCGGCCGTCGCCCATCACCAGCACGCTTTCGGGTGCGATGCCGAGCCAGCCGCGCACGAGTTCGAGGGCGGTCGACTTGTCCACGCCCTGCGGGGCGATGTCGAGCCATGCGGTCCACCCGATCGCGTACGACACCTGGCTGAGGCCGATGCGCTCGACGAGCTCGAGAAAATCCTGGTCGGTCTGCTCGGGCGCCACCACGACCACCCGGCAGACCGGCTGCAGCGAGAGCTCGGCGAACGACACCTTGTTCGCGCCCTGCAGGTTCCAGTCGTCGAGGTAGTCGGTGAACAGTCGCGAGCCGTCGGGCAGCTCGACGAGGAAGTGCGCATCGGGCAGGTGCTCGCCGAGAAGTGTCAGCACCTCTGTGGGGTCGAACGTCTCGACGTGAGCACGCTCGTACACGGCGGCGTCGGCGTCTCCGACCCGGCGCATCACGATCGCACCGTTCGAGCAGACCGCATACTCGGGACGGATGCCGAGGCGGTCCATGATGGGGCGGGTGCTGTCCCAGCTGCGACCGGTGGCGAGCATGACCTCGTGGCCGGCAGCCTGAGCTCCGGCCGCCGCCTCGACGACCCCGGGGCTCAGGGTGTCGTCTTCGAGCAGGACCGTGCCGTCGATGTCGAGGGCGATCAGCATGCGCCCCGCGGGCGCCTCGTCGGCCAGATCGGCGACCAGGTCGGCCGCCTCCTGCTTCGGCGCGCTCTCGACGACACCGGTATCGGGCAGGGCGGCCTCGTCGGTCACGCGATCGGCTCCATGACCTCGAGACCGCCGAGGTAC
The DNA here is from genome assembly GCF_041079415.1 of Microbacterium sp. 20-116. Taxonomy (NCBI): domain Bacteria; kingdom Bacillati; phylum Actinomycetota; class Actinomycetes; order Micrococcales; family Microbacteriaceae; genus Microbacterium; species Microbacterium sp. 20-116. The sequence goes on along the minus strand of NZ_JBFYGP010000012.1, from coordinate 6,685 downwards.
GGTCGCAGCACCTCGGGCACCGTCACCGACCCGTCGGCGCGCTGATGCGTCTCGAGCAGGGCCACGATCCAGCGGGTCGTGGCCAGGGTGCCGTTCAGGGTGGCGACCGGCTGCGTCTTGCCGCCGTCCGGGCGGAAACGCGTGTCGAGGCGACGGGCCTGATAAGTCGTGCAGTTCGAGGTGCTGGTGAGCTCGCGGTAGGCGCCCTGCGTGGGCACCCACGCCTCGATGTCGAACTTGCGCGCGGCGCTCGAGCCGAGGTCGCCGGCGGCGACGTCGATCAGCCGGTAGGCGAGACCGAGGTCCTGCAGCATCGCCTCTTGCAGGGCGACGAGGCGCTCGTGCTCGGCCTCGGCGTCGGCCGGGTCGGTGTAGACGAACATCTCGAGCTTGTTGAACTGATGCACGCGGATGATGCCGCGGGTGTCCTTGCCGTACGAGCCCGCCTCGCTGCGGTAGCAGGTGGACCACCCGGCGTAGCGTTTGGCGCCGCGCTCCAGATCGAGGATCTCGTCCATGTGGTACCCGGCGAGGGGAACCTCGCTCGTTCCCACGAGGTAGAGGTCCTCTTTGTCGAGGTGGTAGACCTCGTCGGCGTGCTGGCCGAGGAACCCGGTGCCGCGCATGACCTCGGGACGCACGAGCGTCGGAGGGATCATCGGGGTGAAACCGGCCTGCAACGCCCGGTCGAGAGCGAGGGTCATGAGCGCGAGCTCGAGACGCGCGCCGATCCCCGTGAGGAAGTAGAAGCGGCTGCCCGAGACCTTCGTGCCGCGCTCCATGTCGATCGCGCCGAGCTTCTCGCCGAGGGCGAGGTGGTCGAGCGGCTCGAAGTCGAAGGCGGGGATCTCGCCGTGGGTGCGGAGTGTGACGAAGTTCTCTTCGCCTCCGGAGGGCACTCCCTCGAGAACGATGTTCTCGATCTTGCCGAGGGCGTCGTCGGCGGCGGCCTCGGCCTCGGCGACGGCGTGCTGAGCGGTCTTGACGCGCTCGCTGAGCTCTTTCGCCTCTGCCACGAGCGCGGCCTTCTCGTCTTTCGGTGCCTGCGCGACGCGCTTGCCGTGCGCGTTCTGCGCCGCACGCAGCTCTTCGAAGGCGGTGATGGCGGCGCGGCGGTCGCGGTCGGCGGCGAGGGCCTCGTCCACCGAATCCGGCGACTCCCCGCGGGCGATCTGGGAGCGCTTCACGAGCTCGGGATCTTCACGCAGCAGAGTCAGGTCGATCACGCGTCCATCCTATGGTCGCCGCCGGGGCGGATCCTGCGTCGTCCCGACCACGCGCTGCGGGTGCTGCAGCGCGTGACGACAGGCTCATCTCCGCGGCACATGGGTCTTCGGCATCCCTCCGTCAAGCCCGCCCGGCCAGGGGTGGCGGGACCGAGCACGCACCTATGGTGGATGCCATGGCCGCCCCTGACGAGCCGCGTGACGACGCGGACGCTCCCGAAACAGTCTCCGCCGATGCCCCCGCCGAGGTAAAGGCGGATGCCGCCGCGGCCGAGGGCTCCGACGATCACTTCCACGCCGCGCGCCTGGGCGACGACGTCGGCGACCGTCCACGCAAAGACGGCCCCCACCCGAAGGACGCGGCCGAGCCGGACGACGTCATCCGCCAGCCCGAGGACGTCGCCCCCGACACCTCGGAAGAGACGCCGGGCAAGACCCAGCGCGTCGACGCCGAGGGCGACGAGGCACCCATGGATGCCGAGCCGACCCAGAAGAAGCGCGCCGCCCTCGTCTACAACCCCACCAAGGTCGAGCCCGAGACGCTGCGCGCGCGCGTCGCCGAGCTCGCGGTCGCCGCCGACTGGGCCGAACCCCTGTTCTACGAGACGACGGTCGACGACCTCGGCGACGACGCGACCCGTGCTGCTCTCGACGAGAAGGTGGACGCCGTGCTCGTGGCCGGCGGCGACGGCACGGTGCGCGCGGTGGCCGAGGCTCTGACCTCGACGGGCGTCCCGCTCACGATCATCCCGAGCGGCACGGGAAACCTGCTCGCCCGTAATCTCAACCTCCCGCTGACCGACACCGACGCGATGATCCGCGCGACGTTCGAGGGCGACATCCTCTCCATCGACACCGGCATCGCCCGCATCCGACGCGTCGACGGCGAGGTCGAAGAGCATGGCTTCTCGGTCATGGCCGGAATCGGCCTGGACGCCGCGATGATCCAGAACACGCGTGACGATCTGAAGAAGCAGGTCGGCTGGGTCGCCTATGTCGACGGAGCGGCGCGCTCGCTCGTCTCGGCGAAGCCCTTCCGCGTCATGTACCAGCTGGACGGACACCGCTTGCACTCGGCGAAAGTGCAGAGCGTGCTCTTCGCGAACTGCGGGGCCCTGCAGGGCGGCGTGGCGCTCATCCCCGATGCCTCCGTCGCAGACGGCCGACTCGACGTGGCCGTCCTCCAGCCGAGCGGTGTGCTGGGCTGGCTGGGCGTGTGGCGCAGCATCGTGTGGGACAACTCGGTGCTGCGCAAATTCCGCGCCGGCCGCCGCGTGCTCGAGCGTCGCAAGGACACCTCGGTGCGCTACCTCCGTGGCACCGGCATCGAGCTGGCCACGAGTCCCGCGCAACCCATCGAGCTGGACGGCGACGAGTTCGGTGAGGCGACGCGCATCTACACCCGCATCATCGCGGGCGGGCTCGTGGTCGCGCTGCCGAAGGGCCACGACACCTCGACGCTCTGACGGGGCGGGGTTCGCGCCAGATCACGTGATCTGGCCGAGCGCACGTGCCACGGCGCGTGGCGTCGGCGACGTCGCGTGATCTCGCCGGTTCAGCCGCGCGTCGGGGCGCGAGGTCACGTGATCTCGTTGGTCCAGCCGCGCGTCGGGGCGGCGCGACCGCACGGCGGGTGTCAAGCCCGAAGAGCCGGATGCCGTGATCGATAGCGTCGGGGAATGGCCTCACCATCGATCGTCTGGTTCCGTGACGACCTGCGCCTGACCGACAATCCGGCACTACGAGCCGCCCTCGATCGCGACGAACCGATCATCGCGCTCTACGTGCTGGACGAGGAGTCCGATGGCGTTCGCGCGATCGGCGGGGCGGCGCGATGGTGGTTGCACGGGTCGCTGACGTCGCTCGGCGAGCGCCTCGCGGAACGCGGGAGCACCCTCGTGCTTCGCCGGGGCAAGGCATCCGAGGTCCTCCCGGCCGTGGTCGAAGAGGTCGGAGCCGGCGCGGTGTTCTGGAACCGGCGCTATGGCGGGGTCGAGCGCGAGATCGACGCGGGCCTCAAGGAGAAGCTCCGCGACGGCGGGGTCACCGTCGCCTCGTTCGCCGCCAACCTGCTGTACGAACCGTGGACGGTGCGTACGCAGTCGGACAAGCCCTACGGCGTCTACAGCCCGTTCGCCCGGGCGGTACAGAAGCTCGCGGCCCCGCGTCCGCCGATGCCCGAGGCACGCAAGGTGCCCGGGGTGTCGGCATCCGTCGACTCCGACGAGCTGTCGTCATGGGGCCTGCTGCCGTCGAAGCCCGACTGGGCCGGAGGTCTGCGCGAGACCTGGGAGCCCGGGGAACCGGCGGCGAAGGCGCGTCTCAAGGAGTTCCTCGACGACGACCTCGGCGACTACTCGAAGTATCGCGACGAGTTCGCGGGCGGCGCCACCTCGAACCTGTCCCCGCGCCTGCGCTGGGGCGAGCTCAGCCCGTACCAGGTGTGGCACGAGACCCTCGAACACAAGGGATCGGGTGAGCATGCGAAAAGCGCGGGCGGCTTCCTGTCCGAGCTGGTCTGGCGAGAGTTCGCCTGGCACGTCACGTTCCACTCGCCCGACATCGCGACGGTGAACTGGCGTCGCAACTTCGACGCCTTCCCCTGGCCGAAGCTGAACCGCTCCCACCTCGAGACCTGGCAGCAGGGCAAGACGGGGGTGGCCGTGGTCGATGCCGGGATGCGCCAGCTCTGGCACACCGGCGTCATGCACAATCGCGTGCGCATGGTCACGGCATCCTTCCTCATCAAGAACCTGCTGATCGACTGGCGACACGGCGAGCAGTGGTTCTGGGACTGCCTGGTCGATGCGGATGCCGCGAGCAACCCCTTCAACTGGCAGTGGGTCGCGGGAAGCGGAGCGGATGCCGCCCCGTACTTCCGCGTGTTCAACCCCGAGACGCAGCGCAAGAAGTTCGACGCGCACGATCAGTACGTGCGCGAGTGGGCACCCGAATACCTGGACGAGAACCCGCCGGAGCCGATGGTCGACCTCGGCGAAACGCGCAAACGCGCGCTCGACGCGTACGCCCAGGTGCGGCACGGGAGCTGACACCCGGGGTCTCGTCCGGCCGGGCGCCGTTCCGCGCGGCTCGCCACCGATGAGTGCCCGTGCGCCGTCCGAGGTCGAATCGATCCGTGCCAGGTGAACCCCCGCTCACCTAGCCGAGGCAGAGGCGGAAGCAGTTTTCATGGAGTGCCGGGGAACCGGCATCCGGGTACGCGAGAGGGGCGCCGCCTCTCGGCGACGCCCCTCTCGGAACGACTGTCAGTTGACGCGCTGCTCGTCGGCCTGGTCTTCGTCGTCGTCGCCCGGGATGAAGACGTCGACCACGGTCACGTTGATCTCGGCGACCTTCATACCCACGAGCTCGGTGATGGCCTGGTGGACGGCCGCGCGCACGTCCGATGCCACACGCTGCAGCTGCTCGGGGTAGTCGACCTGGATCGAGATGTCGGCGGCGACCTCGGTCTCGCCGACCTCGACGCTCACGCCCTGGGCGTGGTCTTTGGCGCCGACCGCCTGGCGGATGTTGCCGATGACGCGAGCGGCACCGCCGCCGAGGGCGTGGACGCCGGGAACCTGGGCCGCGGCGATGCCGGCGACCTTGGCGACGACGGCGTCGACGATGACGGTCGAGCCGCCGTCCTTGTGGGCGGGGGTGGTCGTGGCGGTGGTGGTGTTCTCGGCCATGTTCGCTTCCTTCCGTCGTTCCGGGACCGTGTGTCCCGCGATGTCATAGATGAGACGCGGCGGGCCGCGCATTCGTCACGCCTTTTTTCTGAGAGAAGGCTGAGGATGGATGCCGTTCCCCCGGCCTTCACGACATGGCGCCTCTGCGGGGCTCCGCACTGGCACGGAGGAATATCGGATGCCGTCGCCGCGTTGCCGTGAAGGTGAACGACGCGATCCCCTCCCTCTCCGTTCTCGACCTCGTACCCGTGCGGCACGGGCAGACCAGTGCCCAAGCGGTGAGTGCGGCGCTCGACCTCGTCGAACGCGCCGACCGTCTCGGCTATCGCCGCTACTGGTTCGCCGAGCACCACAACATGCCCTCCGTGGCATCCACCACTCCCCCGGTGCTGATCGCCGCGGCAGCCGCGCGCACCTCGCGCATCCGCGTCGGCTCGGGCGGCGTGATGCTGCCCAACCACTCGCCCCTCATCGTCGCGGAGCAGTTCGCCGCCCTCGAGGCCCTGGCCCCGGGCCGCATCGATCTCGGCATCGGCCGCGCCCCCGGCAGCGACCCCGTCATCACTCAGCTGCTGAACCGCTCGGGTACCACGAGCGACGTCTCGCGCTTCCCCGACCACGTCACCGACATCATGGCGCTCACCTCCCCCGAGGGCGCCACCGTTCGTTTCACCTCGGGCACCGAGTATCAGGTGAAGGCCACGCCCGCGGCATCCGGAATGCCCCAGGTCTGGCTGCTCGGATCGAGCGACTACTCCGCGCAGCTCGCGGCGAGCTTCGGTCTGCCGTACGTCTTCGCCAACCACTTCGCGGGCGAGGGCCTCGAACACGCTCTGCGGCTCTACCGCGACCAGTTCGTGCCGAACGAGTCGGGTGAGGGCCCCCGCACCTTCGTCACCGCGAACGTCGTCGCCGCTCCCACCTCGGAGGAGGCCGAGGAGCGCGCGATCCCGCAGCTGCGCATGATGGCACGCCTGCGCACCAACCGCCCCCTCACGCCGCTCGAGACAATCGAGGCCGCCAAGGCCGACCCGTTCGACGCGATGACCGAGTCGATCATGGCCTCTACCCGGCAGAAGTGGTTCGTCGGCACGGGCGACGACGTGCGCTCGCAGCTCAGCGCCTTCGCCGCACAGCACGGGGTCGACGAGATCATGGTGTCGCCCGTGGCGGGCGCGTACGAGGGCGAGACGTCCGAGGGCCGCGCGCAGACGCTCGAGCTGATCGCGGCTCCCGCGACCGTCGCGGCCTGACCCGCGGCGGGACGGGCCGTCCGGCGGAGGTCGTCGGCGACACGTCGAATCACGGCGTCTGGAAACGGCATGTCGAGCGGGAGATCCGCACGGCGGCCCGGGGCGGCGGCCCGAAGGCGGCGGCCCGGCGGCGGCTGTAGAACCGGCGCGGGCGTCGGCGGGACGGGCCGTCCGGCGGAGGCCGCCGAAGACACCCCGAGTCACGGCATCCGAAAACGGCATGTCGAACATCAAGTCCGCACGACGGCCCGGGGGCGGCGTCCCGGCGGCAGCTGCAGAACCGGCGCGGGCCGCGGCGGAACGGGCCGTCCGGCGGAGGTCGTCGACGACACGCCGAGTCACGGCATCCGGAAACGGCGTGTCGAGAACGACGTCCGCACGACGGCCCGGGGCGGCGGCCCGGCGGCAGCTGCAGAACCGGCGCGGGCCGCGGCGGGACGGGCCGTCCGGCGGAGGTCGTCGACGACACGCCGAGTCACGGCATCCGGGAACGGCGTGTCGAGAACGACGTCCG
>NZ_JBFYGP010000011.1:0-69469 GCF_041079415.1 Microbacterium sp. 20-116 | reverse complement strand
ATCGTCGCCGCTCGCGCAAGCCCTCCCGCTCCTCGATATAGCTAGATAAGCTAGCTACATGAACCACACACAGGCAGGGCGCCGCTGGGCGGGGCTCGTCTTCATCAGCATCGCCGTGTCGCTGATCATCGTCGACTCGACGATCGTCAACGTCGCCGTGCCCTCGATCGTCGACGAGCTGAAGATCTCCTCGACCGAGGTGCAATGGGTCCAAGAGGCCTACACCCTCGTCTTCGCCTCGTTCCTGCTCGTGTTCGGCAGCCTCGCCGACCGCTTCGGGCGACGACGGCTGATGCAGCTCGGCGTCGTGATCTTCGCGGGGGCATCGATCGCCGCATCCCTCGCGCCCACCGGCGGCCTGCTGATCCTCTCGCGACTGATCCAGGGCGTGGGCGGCGCGATGATCCTGCCCACGACCCTGTCGATCATCAACGCCACCTTCCGCGGGCGCGAGCGCGGCATCGCCTTCGCGGTGTGGGGCTCGACCATCGGCGGCATGGCCGCGGTGGGTCCCCTCCTCGGCGGGTGGCTGACCACGTCGTTCTCCTGGCGGTGGGCTTTCGGCATCAACATCCCCCTCGGCGTCGTCATCGTGATCGGCGTCGCCCTGACCGTCGCGGAGTCCCGGAGCGAGAAGGCCCAGCGCATCGACGGCGTCGGCGCGCTGCTCTCGGTGCTCACGATGGCCCCGCTCGTCTTCGGACTCATCGAGGGCCGCACGTACGGGTGGTGGACGCTCGATCAGACGCCCTCGGTGGGCGGCTGGACCTGGCCGCTCTCGCTCTCCCCCATCCCGATCGCCTTCGCGGTGGCCCTGATCTCTCTGGTCGCCTTCATCGCGTGGGGCCTGCGGCGCCAGCGTCGGGGACTCTCGACCCTGCTGGCCTTCGACCTGTTCCGGATCACGTCCTTCCGCAACGGCAACATCGCCGCGGCCGTCGTGTCTCTGGGAGAGTTCGGCATCATCCTGGCGCTGCCCCTCTGGCTGCAGTTCGTCGTCGGCTTCGATGCGCTGCAGACCGGCCTGCTGCTGCTGTCCTTGGCCGTCGGCTCGTTCGTGGCGAGCGGGTTCGCGGGTGCTCTCAGTGGCAGGGTCGCGCCCGTCTGGGTGGTGCGCGGGGGGCTTCTCGCCGAGATCGTGGGCGTCGCGGGCGTTGCCTTCACCATCGGACCGGATGCCGGCTGGGGGCCGCTCGTGCCCTTCCTCTTCGTCTACGGACTCGGTGTGGGCCTGGCCACGGCGCAGCTCACCGGCGTCGTCCTGGCCGACGTCCCTCCCTCGGCGAGCGGACAGGCCTCGGGTACGCAGTCGACCTCGCGCCAGCTGGGGGCAGCGCTCGGTGTCGCGATCCTCGGCACGGTGCTCTTCTCGACCACGGCGGGGGTGCTGGCATCCACCCTCGACGAGCGAGGGATCCCCGCGGCCCCGCGCGACCAGGTGGTTTCGGAGGTGGTCGACAGCGCCGGCGCCGCGATCGCGGGCCTGGGCGCCTCACCGGAGACGCAGGATCTCGCGATCAACGCCCGCGCGGCGTTCAGCGACGGAACCCGAGCGGCAGCCTTCACCGCGGCCGCCTTCCTGACCCTGGGGCTCGCCTCGACCGTCACGCTCGGCACGGGTGCGCGGCGGCGCGACGACGGCGACGTGCGAACCGATTAGTCCATTCAGAAGAATGGATGCCATATCCCCGTGGGGCCTGTCAAGCCCGTGGGCGCGCGGGCCCATCTCGCGGCGGCTCCTTTATCGTGCCGGTGTCTAATTCGCTTACTGATCTTGTGGGGAGATTCATCATGCCGAAATTCACACGCCGTTCCTCTCGCATCGCCACCGCGATCGCCCTTCCCGCGGCATTCGTCGCGGCGGGCCTGCTGGTGTCGACGAGTTCGTACGCCGCCTTCTCCGACACCACCTCCAACGGGCAGAACAGCTGGCGGGCGGGGACCGTCCAGCTCGACGACGACGACGCGGGCCGCGCACTGTTCACCGCCGGCAACGCCAAGCCGGGAGATGGGGGGACGAACTGCATCGCGGTCACCTCGACCGGCACCCTCGCCTCGCAGGTTCGCCTCTACGCCGCGGACGTCTCGGGAACCGCGGGCCTGGCCGATCACCTGATCTTGCGCGTGGAGCAGGGCACCGGCGGAGGCTCCGGCACCTGCGACGGTTTCGCCTCGCAGCGCACGGTGTTCGATGGCCGCCTCTCCGGCTTCACCGGAACGTTCTCCTCGTACGGCTCGGGAGTCACCGCGTGGAGCCCGACCGGGGGCGGGAGCGAGACGCGCACCTTCCGCATCACGTGGAAGCTCGCCGACGACGCACCCAATGCCGTGCAGGGCGGAACCGCCTCGGCCTCGTTCGTCTGGGAAGCCCAGAACAGCTGAGTCCGTGCGCTCTGGTCGCATCATTTCCATCGCGGGGGTGGCGGCGGCGCGAGCGGTCGTGGCGCTGGTACTGGCGCTGGCGTTCTGGGCGGCGGCACCCGTCGCCCTGGGGTGGCTGCCGACCACCGTGATGACGGCGTCGATGACGCCGGCGATCGAGGTGGGCGACATCGTCGTGTCACGACCCGTTCCGCGGGAGGCCCTCCTTCCCGGTCGTGTCGTGCTGGCGACAGACCCCGACTGGGCTGACCGGTTGCGCCTGCACCGCATCGCCGAGCTCGGCCCCGACGGCGATCTCGTCACGAAGGGCGACGCCAACCCCGACGCCGATTCGACCCCGCTGCACCCCGATGCCGTCCTCGGCGTCGGGGTGCTGCGGGTGCCCGGGATCGGCATGCCGATCGTGTGGCTGCGCACCGGCGAGGTCCTCCCGCTCGCGGGCGTCGTGGCGGCATTCGCCCTCTGCCTCGCGGTCGCGTTGCGCCGCGGGGTCGACGACGATCCTGACGACCCGTCCCCGCCGCCCGAGGACACCCCTCTGACCCGTCGAGCTCTGCGCGCGCCACCCGCCAGGTCTCGCCTGTTCCGACGCGGCTTCGGTTTCGCGGTCGCCGTCGCGACAGCGGGGGTGACCGTGAGCACCCCGGCCTCCGCGTCGTTCAGCGACGAGTCCGCGGCATCCGGAACCGTCACCGCGGGTCGCGTCACCGGTCCGGAAACGCTCGGCTGCTACAACGACGGCGGAGCGGTGGTGACCTGGGCATACGACGGGTGGGAGCCCCGCAGCTTCGACCTGCTGGTCAACGGACGCGTCGTGATCGCCGACATCCCCCCGCGGTTCCGGGCCGCCCGCGTGCCGGACGACGGTTCGTACTCGCTGTTTCGCACCGACCGGGTCACCGTGCGCACGAACGTGGGCGAGCAGTGGTCGGCCGAGTCGGGTGAGAGCGTGCCCGTGGGAGGCGTGCTGCTCGGGTTCGGCCGGCCGTTCTGTCGGTGATCGGGCGCCGCCGCACCCTCAGCGATCCGCACATCCTCAGTCGAACTCGCCCCGAACGACCAGAGGATGCGCGAATCGCGGAGCTCCGCGCGGCTCGACCCCGGCCGCGACGCCAGCGCACCCTCAGCGATCCGCACATCCTCAGCCGAACTCGCCCCGAACGACCAGAGGATGCGCGAATCGCGGAGATTCGCGCGGCGCGACCCCGGCCGCGACACCGCCGCACCCTCACCGATCCGCCCAACCTCAGCCGCGTCCAGGCCGAACCGCCGGAGGATGCGCGAATCATCGAGGTCGCGCAGCCGGCGTCACACCCGCGCGTCGACCGCCTGGTCGGCCACCGGCACCAGCCGCGTCAGCTGGGTGACGTGACGCGGCTCGAGCTCGGCGAGGGACGAGACCCCGAGCAGGGTCATCGTGCGCTCGATCTCGCTGCGCAGGATCGCGATCGTGCGGTCGACGCCCTGGCGCCCGCCCGCCATGAGGCCGTAGAGGTAGGCCCGGCCGATGAGGGTGAACTTCGCCCCCAGAGCGACGGATGCCACGATGTCGGCCCCGTTCATGATGCCGGTGTCGACCATGATCGTCGCGTCCTTGCCCACCTCGCGCACGACCTTCGGCAACAGGTGGAAGGGGATGGGGGCGCGGTCGAGCTGGCGCCCGCCGTGGTTCGACAGCACGATGCCGTCGACGCCGAGGTCGACCAGGCGCGCGGCATCCTGGACGTTCTGCACGCCCTTGACCACGAGCTTCCCGGGCCACATCCCGCGGATGACGTCGAGGTCGTCGTAGCTGATCGTGGGGTCCATCGCCGCGTTCAGCAGCTCGCCGACGGTGCCGCCGGTCGTGCTGAGCGATGCGAACTCGAGCTTGGGCGTGGTGAGGAAGTCGATCCACCACCAGGGCCGCGGGATCGCGTTGACGATGGTGCCGACGGTCAGCTGCGGCGGGATCGAGAAGCCGTTGCGCTTGTCGCGCAGACGGGCGCCGGCGATGGGGGTGTCGACGGTGAACTGCAGGGTGTCGAAGCCCGCCGCGGCGGCTCGCTCGACGAGGCCGTACGAGATGCTGCGGTCTTTCATGACGTAGAGCTGGAACCAGTTGCGGCCGACGGGGTTGGCCGCCTTGACGTCCTCGATCGAGGTCGTCCCCAGGGTCGAGAGCGTGAACGGGATGCCGGCGGCGGCCGCCGCGGAGGCTCCCGCCGTCTCGCCCTCGGTCTGCATCAGACGCGTGAAGCCGGTGGGCGCGATACCGAACGGGAGCGCGGAGGGCCCGCCGAGGATCTCGCACGAGGTGTCGACGTCGGCGGCGGGGCGGAGGATGTCGGGGTGGAACTCCACGTCCTCGAAGGCGCGGCGCGCGCGGTCGAGCGACAGCTCACCCTCGGCCGCACCGTCGGTGTAGTCGAAAGCGGCCTTGGGGGTGCGACGCTGGGCGATCGCGCGCAGGTCCGCGATCGTCAGCGCCGCGTCGAGACGGCGCTTGCGCGCGTCGAGCTCGGGCTTCTTGAACTGCATGAGCTCGAGGAGCTCGCCGACCTTCGGCAGCTGACGCTGAACCATGGGGGATCTCTCTTTCGTGTGGTCTGACCACATCGTATGCCCGCTCGGGCGGGTCGGGAAGGGGTTTCAGGATCGTGGGGAGAAGCGCTTCGGAGGGTAGGCCGCCGATACGCGGGCCCGCAGGTCTTCGAGAGAGGCGTCGGCGCCGAAGCACCCCCGCGCGCGGGCCTGCACCAGGACGTTGCCGAGCGCGGTCGCTTCGACGGGCCCCGCGAGCACGGGAAGGCCCGAACGGTCGGCCGTCGCCTGGCACAGCAGGGCGTTGAGCGCCCCGCCGCCCACGAGGTGCACGACGTCGATCTCGCGCTCGGCGAGCCTCTCGGCCGTGCGCAGGGTCGTCGCGAACGCCTCGGCGATGCTCTCGACGATGATTCGCGCGAACATCGGGCGGCCCGAGCGCCCCGGGGCGGCACCGCCGAGCAGGGCCGCGATCCGCGCGGGCATGTCGCCGGGGGCGGCGAGCGAGGGGTCGTCGGCATCGAACAGGCGCGCGGGTGCCGCGACCGACGCCGCGGCCGCGAGCAGTTGTCCGAGGTCGACGGGTGCGCCGTCGGCCTCGGACCACGCCCGCACGGTCTCGCTGAGCAACCACAGGCCCGTGACGTTGCGCAGGAAGCGGATGCGCCCGTCGACACCGCCCTCGTTGGTGAAGTTCGCCGCACGCGCGGCATCCGTCACGATCGGCGCCTCGAGCTCCAGACCCACCAGGCCCCACGTGCCGCACGAGATGTAGGCCGCGTGCGGCGACGACATCGGTACCGCCACCACGGCCGAGGCGGTGTCGTGCGAGCCGACGGCCACGACCGGCAGGCCCCCGAGATCCTCGGCCGCGTTCCCGATCGTCTCTCCGGGGTCCACGAGCGGGGGCAGGACGGATGCGGGGGTGCCGAGCGCCTCGGCGAGCGCGGCGTCCCACTCCCCCGTGTGCACGTCGAGCAACCCGGTCGTCGAGGCGTTCGTGCGCTCGGCGACCCGCTCGCCGGTGAGACGCTCCGCGAACAAGTCGGGAATGAGCAGGCTCGACTCCGCCGTAGCGAGCTGCGGATCGGCGGCGTACTGGTACAGCGTGTTGAAGGGCAGGAACTGCAGCCCGTTCCGGCGGTACAGCTGCTCGAACGGAACGGCCGCGTGCACGGCATCCACTCCGCGCGCGGTGCGGTCGTCACGGTAGTGGAACGGCTCGGCGACGAGCTCGCCGTCGCGCAGCAGTCCGTAGTCGACGGCCCACGAGTCGATGCCCACGCTCTCGATCGAGGGCTCGCGGCGCAGCGCCTCGGCGAGACCCGCGCGCACGTGGCGCCACAGGGCCTCGATGTCCCAGTGCCACCCGTCCTCGCGTTCGACGGGCCCGTTGGGGAAGCGGGCGACCTGCTCGAGCTCGAGCACCGCGTCGCCGACCCGACCGATCATCACACGGCCGCTGGTGGCGCCCAGGTCCACGGCCGCCACGGCACGGACGGCTCCGATCGGCGCGGCCCCGGCCGGCTCGGCGCCGCTCATCGCAGGAAAGCCGCGGCGACGCCCGAATCGACGGGGATGTGCAGGCCCGTCGTGCGCGAGAGCTCGGGGCCCGTGAGCACATACACCGCGTCGGCGACGTTCTCGGGCACGACCTCGCGCTTGAGGATCGTGCGGTTGGCGTAGAACTGGCCGAGGTCTTTCTCTTCGACGCCGTAGGTCGCGGCGCGGTTGGCGCCCCAGCCGGCGGCGAAGATGCCCGAGCCGCGCACGACCCCGTCGGGGTTGATGCCGTTCACGCGCACACCGTGCTCGCCGAGCTCGACCGCGAGCAGTCGCACCTGGTGCGCCTGGTCGGCCTTGGTCGCCGAGTACGCGATGTTGTTGGGCCCGGCGAAGACGGAGTTCTTCGACGAGATGTAGATGACGTCTCCGCCCATGCGCTGCTCGATGAGCGCCTTCGCGGCGGCCTTCGAGACGAGGAAGGAGCCCTTCGCCATGACGTCGTGCTGCAGGTCCCAGTCCTTCTCGGTGGTCTCGAGCAGGGGCTTGGACAGCGAAAGTCCGGCGTTGTTGACGACGAGGTCGATGCCGCCGAAAGCGAGCACGGTCTCGTCGATCGCGGCCTGCACGCCCTCGGCATCCGCCACGTTCGCGGCGACCCCGATCGCGACGTCGGTCGACCCGAGCTCGGCGGCGACCGCCCTGGCCTTGTCGAGGTCGAGGTCGGCGACGACGACGCACGCGCCCTCGGCGGCGAGGCGCGTGGCGATGGCCTTTCCGATTCCGGATGCCGCGCCCGTGACGAACGCGATGCGCCCCTGGTGCGTCTTCGGCTTCGGCATCCGCTGGAGCTTGGCCTCTTCGAGTGCCCAGTACTCGATCCGGAACTTCTCGGCATCCGAGATCGGAGAATACGTCGACAGGGCCTCGGCTCCGCGCATGACGTTGATCGCGTTGACGTAGAACTCCCCCGCCACCCGGGCGGTCTGCTTGTTCGCGCCGTACGAGAACATGCCGACGCCCGGCACGAGCACGATGAGCGGGTCGGCGCCGCGGATCGCGGGGCTGTCGGCGTCGGCGTGCGCGTCGTAGTACGCCTGGTAGTCCGCGCGGTAGGCGACGTGCAGTTCCTTCAGCCGGACGATCGCATCGTCGACCGCGGCGTCGGCCGGCAGGTCGAGGATGAGCGGCTTGACCTTGGTGCGCAAGAAGTGATCGGGGCAGCTCGTGCCGAGCTCGGCCAGGGCCGGAGCCTTCTCGGATGCCAAGAAGTCGAGCACGACATCGGCGTCGGTGAAGTGGCCGACCATCGGCTTGTCGGTCGAGGCGAGGCCGCGAATGGTCGGGGCGAGGGCCGCCGCCTTCGCGCGGCGCTCCGACGCGGGCAGGGCGGAGAATCCTTCGCGCACGCCGCCGAAGGGCTCGGCGGCGCCGTGCTCGTCGATGTACGCCTGCGCCGTGTCGATGATCCACAGGCTGTTCCGCTCAGCCTCTTCCGAGGTGTCTCCCCACGCGGTGATGCCGTGGCCGCCGAGGATCGTGCCGATCGCCCGCGGGTTCTTCTCCTTGATCGCGGCGATGTCCAGCCCCAGTTGGAAACCGGGGCGACGCCACGGCACCCACACGACCGCGTCGCCGAAGATCTTCTGCGTCAGAGCCTCGCCGTCGGCGGCCGTCGCGATCGCGATGCCCGCGTCGGGGTGCAGGTGGTCGACGTGCGCGGCATCGACCAGTGCGTGCATGGCAGTGTCGATCGAGGGCGCTGCTCCCCCCTTGCCGTGCAGGCAGTAGTCGAAGGCCGCGACCATCTCGTCTTCGCGCTCGATGCCGGGATAGACGTCGACGAGCGCGCGAACGCGGTCGAGGCGCAGCACGGCGAGCCCTTTCTCGGTGAGGGTGCCGAGGTCACCCCCGGAGCCCTTCACCCACAGCAGCTCCACCGGCTGACCGGTGACGGGGTCGGTGTCGGTGCCCTTGGCGGAGGTGTTGCCGCCGGCGTAGTTGGTGACCTTGGGGTCGGAGCCGAGGCGGTTGCTGCGCGCGACGAGGGCGGCGGCGGTGTCGGCGGAGGGGGAACTGGTCATGGGGAAGCCCTTCGATCGGACGGGAGCGGATCAGAGATTCGGCGGGACGGGCGTCGACAGCGGCACGCCGGTGCCGTACCGCTCGTGCTCGATCTCATCGAGCGACTTGCCCTCGGTCTTCGGCGCCCACACGGTGCCGATGACGAGCGCCGCCACGAGCAGCGCGAGGATGATGAGCCCGAGCACGGCCAGCCCGGTCTGGGCCAGCAGGATCGGGAACACCAGGCTCAGCAGTCCGACCATCACGCGAGCGAGCATGAACAGCACGCCCTGCGCGCTCGCCCGGTAGCGGGTCGCGAACAGTTCGGCCGTCCACAGGCCGTAGAAGGCCTGCGCGCCGAGTCCGGCCGACACACCCCACGCCACCGCGAAGAACAGCAGCGAGCCCAGTCCGGGCGGGGCGTAGATCAGCACGGCCCACGCGACGACGCCGAGAGCGGCTCCGCCGAAGTACAGCCAGCGCCGGCTCACGCGATCGCCGTAGCGCATGAACCCGAAGTACGTCGCGGCCGCGGTGAGGGTCCACACCAGCACCTGCAGGAGGTTCTGCTGCACCGGGTCGTGCAGGCCCGAGGCGTCGTAGACCCGGGGCTGGAAGATGCCCGCCTGCCCGGCGACGGTGTTCCACAGGCCGTAGACGCCGAGGAGGAACAGCAGCGCCGTCCAGTTCTTCCGCTCGCGCAGGAGCCCCGCCAGACCGCTGAAGAACGAGATGCGCTCGCCGGCGTTGGTCGCCGCCTCCCGCTGTTGCTTCCACCGGCGCGACTCGGGCAAGCCCCGCCGCACCCACCAGGTGACGGCGGCGATGACGAACAGGTGCAGGAAGATCAGGCGCGAGCCCCACAGGCCGAGGGGGGCCACCACGACGGCGAGGAGGAAGCCGATGGCCGGTCCGATCGACCACGCCAGCTGGGCGGTTCCGACATGGGCCGCGCGGTGCTCGCTGGGCGCCTCCTCGGCGATGTAGGTCCAGGATGCCGGCACCCCGGCGCCCACGGCGATACCCATGAGGATGACTCCGGCCAGCAGCACGCCGACGTTGCCCGAGAAGGCGACGAGAAGGGCACCGACCATGAACACGATGAGGTCGTAGGTGTAGATGAACTTGCGGCCGAGACGGTCGCAGAGGGGGCCGCCGATGGCGGCTCCGATCGCCGAGCCGAAGGCGTTGGCCGAAAGGGCCGCGATGACGCCGACGACGCCGTCGCTGAAGCCGAAAGACTCCTGCCAGAGCGTGAGGCTCGTGGCGAGGGCGATGATCGCGCCCGCCTCGATGTAGTTCGACATCGCCACGGCGATCGTGGCTTTCCAGGCCGAGAGCGGCCGCTTGGTGGTGGTCGTGGTCATGATCAGGCTCCCCATCCGGCCTGGGTGCCGCCGACACGGTCGGCGGCGATGCGGGTCTGGTAATCGGAGGCGGCGTACGCCGCCATCGGGTCGGCGGGAAGGCCCCGCGCGGTGCGCCATTCGGCCAGGGCCGGGCGCACGTCGGTCGCGAAGGCGTCCATCATCACGGCGTTGGCGCCGAGCACGTCGTTCGCCTGCTGCGCGGATGAGAGTGCGTCACGATCCAGCAGCAGGGCGCGGGCCGTCATCTCCTGCACGTTGAGCACCGAGCGGATCTGCCCGGGGATCTTGTCCTCGATGTTGTGGCACTGGTCGAGCATGAACGCGACCTCGGGGTTGTTCAGGCCGCCACCGCGCACGACCTCGACGAGGATGCGGAACAGCTGGAACGGATCGGCCGCACCGACGATGAGGTCGTCGTCGGCGTAGAAGCGGGAGTTGAAGTCGAACGAGCCGAGCTTCCCGAGCCGCAGCAGCTGCATCACGATGAACTCGATGTTCGTTCCGGGTGCGTGGTGTCCCGTGTCCAGGCACACCATCGCCTTGTCGCCGAGCGACGCCACCTGCACGTAGGACGTCCCCCAGTCGGGAACGTCGGTGTGGTAGAACGACGGCTCGAAGAACTTGTACTCCAGCACGAGACGCTGGTCGTCGCCGAGGCGGGCGTAGATCTGCCGCAGGGAGTCGTTCAGGCGGTCCTGGCGGTCGCGCATGTCGTTCTGACCCGGGTAGTTCGACCCCTCGGCGAGCCAGATCTTCAGGTCGCGCGAGCCCGTGGCATCCATCACGTCGATGCAGGCGAGGTGGTGCTCGATGGCCTTGCGGCGGATCCGCTCGTCGTGGTGGGTGAGGGCGCCGAACTTGTAGTCCTCGTCCTGGAACGTGTTCGAGTTGATCGTGCCGAGGCGCACCCCGAGGTCCTCGGCGTGCCGACGGAGGGCGTCGAAGTCGTCGACGAGATCCCACGGGATGTGGAGGGCGACCGAGGGGGCGAGGCCGGTGAGGCGGTTGACCTCGGCGGCGTCGGCGATCTTCTCGAAGGGGTCGCGCGGGGTGCCGGCGGTCGGGAACACGCGAAAGCGCGTGCCGGAGTTGCCGAAGGCCCACGAGGGCAGCTCGATCGCCTGCTTCTCGAGGGTCGCGAGGACGTCGGGTGACAGCGTCGTCATGACGGGATGCTTTCGTTCGGGGCGGATGCCGAGGATCCGGCGTCCGCGAGCTGGTCGGCGAGGTGGAAGACCTCGACGAGGGGGGTGGCCGCCTGGTCGGGGCGGCCGTCGAGGTCGGCGAAGAAGGGGGCCATCTCGGCTTCCCAGGCCGCGGCGATCGGGGAGGCGGCGAGGTACTGCTGCGCGGCGGCGTCGTCGTCGGTCTCGTAGTAGCCGAACAGGGTGCCGGTGGCGCGGTCGAGGAACAGCGAGTAGTTGCGGCGTCCGGCCGCGGCGATCTCGGCGAGCATCTCGGCACTCACCGGGCTGTGCCGGGAGACGTACGCGTCGGCGAGCTCGGCTCGGACGCGCAGCGTGAAAGCAACGCGGGCTGTCATGTCACTCCTTCGTGGTCGTCCACGGATCGGAGGGGGCTGACGGTGCCCGACGATTCGATGTTGAATCGTTCCAATCGGTGAATCGTTTCAGAGAGTAACCTGGACGCCACACGTTCGTCAACAACCGGGAAGAAACGATGACGCCGAGCATCAAAGACGTCGCCGCCGCCGCCGGCGTCTCGGTGGGCACGGTCTCGAACGTGCTCAACCGCCCCGAGAAGGTGTCCGCCGCGACCGTCGAGCGCGTCCACGAGGCCATCGACGACCTCGGATTCGTGCGCAACGACGCTGCCCGCCAGCTTCGGGCCGGAAACAGCCGCTCGATCGGCCTGATCGTCCTCGACAGCGCGAACCCCTTCTTCGCCGAAGTCGCCCGCGGCGCCGAAGACCGCGCCGCGGAGCACGGCATGACGGTACTGCTCGGCAACGGCGGCCATGACGGTGCCCGCGAGAGCGCCTACCTCGATCTCTTCCGCGAGCAGCGCGTACGCGGCGTACTGCTCACACCCAGCGATCTCGCCTCACCCACCCTGGCCGCCGCCGGCATCCCCCTCGTCCTCGTCGACGGCGAGCTGCCCGACGCGCGCATCGCCGCCGTCTCCGTCGACGACGTCGAGGGCGGCTATCTCGCCGTACACCACCTGTTGTCACGCGGTCGACGCCGCATCGCCTTCGTGGGCGGGCCGGCCTCCGTCCGCCAGGTCGCCGACCGCCTCGCCGGCGCGCGCCGCGCGCTCGACGAGGTACCGGGCGCCACCCTCGAGGTGCTGGCGACGCCGGCACTGACGGTCCTGGCCGGTCGTGCGGTGGGCGAGCGGATCGCCGCCCGCCCGGCGGAGGACCGACCGGATGCCGCCTTCTGCGCCAACGACCTGCTCGCCGTCGGAGTGCTGCAGGGCGCCACGATCCTCGGGTCGGTCCGCGTGCCGGACGACCTCGCCCTCATCGGCTACGACGACATCGACTTCGCCCAGGCGACGGTCGTCCCGCTGTCCTCCATCCGGCAGCCCGCTCACGCGATCGGGGCGACGGCGGTCGACCTGCTCCTCGAGAGCATCGGCGACCCGACCGCCGCGCCACGGACCGTGCGCTACCGCCCCGAGCTCATCGCCCGCGCCTCGACGGGCTCCTGACGCACCGCGCGCCCGTCAGTGCGCGGGCGTCGCCTCGGCGCCCTCGACCTGCTTCGGCGTCCGCACGAACACAGCGAGCACGATGACCGCCAGCGACAGGCACGCCGCGACGAAGAAGGCGGTGTGGATGCCGGAGGCCGTGGCATCCACGACACCGGTGCCCTGCGCCGCCGACGCCGCCGCGCCCACCGTCATGAGGGTCACGAACACCGCCGTACCGGCCGCCCCCGCGAGCTGCTGGACGGTCGACACGATCGCCGAGCCGTGCGGGTAGAGGTGGCGAGGGAGCGAACCGAGGGCCGAGGTCATGAGCGGGGTGAACATGAACGCCAGCCCCAGGCTCAGCACGCAGTGCACGGCGATGACGAACCCGATCGACGTGTCCACCGACAGGGTCGCGAAGCCCCACAGGGCCACGCTCGCCACGATCGCCCCCGGAAGAACGAGCGGCCGGGCACCGAAGCGGTCGAAGAGGTTGCCGACGAGCGGCGCCATGAGCCCCATCAGCAGACCACCCGGCAGCAGCATGAGACCGGCCGACAAGGTGCCGAGACCCAGCACGTTCTGGACGTACAGCGGCAGCAGGATCAACACCCCGAAGAGCACCGTCATCGCGACCACCACGAGCACGACCGCGATGGTGAAGGTCGAGTGGCGGAACACCGCGAGGTTCAGCAGCACGCGGTCGGTCGCGCCCAGACGCAGCTGACGCACGACGAAGCCGGCCAGCGCCACCGCACCGACCACGAGCGGGACCCAGATCGGCACGAGCGCGTGTCCGCCGGCCGCCTCGCCGATGCTCGAGAGGCCGAAGATGATGCCGCCGAAGGCGAGGGCCGAGAGCACCACCGAGAGCACGTCGAGGCTCACGCGACGCGTCTCGGTGAGGTTCTTGACCCAGCGGGCGCCGAGCGCGATCGCCACGAGGGCGATCGGCACCATCACGATGAACATCGCGCGCCAGGGGAAGACCGAAAGGATCAGCCCCGAGACCGTCGGGCCGACGGCGGGTGCGACCGAGATCACGATCGAGATGAGGCCCATCATGCGTCCGCGGCGGTTCGCGGGCACCACGTTGAGCACCGTCGTGAACAGCAGCGGGATCATGATCGCCGTACCGGACGCCTGCACGATGCGTCCGATCAGCAGCACGCCGAAGCCGGGGGCCGAGGCTGCGATGACGGTTCCGAGAGTGAACAGACCCATCGCGGTGAAGAACAGGGTGCGCAGGGGGAAGCGCTGGATGAGGAAGCCCGTGGCCGGGATGACCACGGCCATCGTGAGCAGGAACGCCGTGGTGAGCCACTGGGCGGTGGCCGCGGTGATGTCGAGCTCACGCATGAGTTCGGGAAGCGCGACTCCCATGATCGTCTCGTTGAGGATCACGACGAAGGCGGCGACCACCAGCAGGGCGATGACCGCACCCGGGCGGGCGGCGGTCCTTCCGGGTGGCGCGGCGGTGGGGACGGTTCCGGTGGCGACCATGAGAGACCAATCTGAGCAGTTCAAGACAAGTTGGCAGTTACTGCCAATAAGACATGGACTACTGTAGCCGATATGGAGACCGCAGCGGCACCCGCCGGCGAGGGATTACGAGAGCGTCGTCGACGCGAGACCACCCTCGAGATCTGCCAAGCAGCCCTGGACCTCTTCGAGCAGAAGGGGGTCGCCCGCACCACGGTCGACGAGATCGCCGCTCGAGCGGGAGTGTCGGCGCGCACGTTCTTCCGCCTGGCGGGCACGAAAGAAGACGCCGTCTTCATCGACGACGAGCGCTTCGTCTCCGCCCTCGCCGAGGTCGGAGCCGACGGCGACGACATCGGCACCCTCACCCGCGCTCTCCGAGACGTCTTCGCCCTCGAACTGGCGCGCCTGCACGCGGACGCCCGAGCGCGAGAGAGGTTTCTCCGCGTGCGCCGGCTGATCGGTCACGAGCCCTCGCTGCTGGGCGCCGCCATCCGCCGCGAGACGACCTCGTCCGACCGCTTCATCCCCGAGATCGCCGCACGCGTGGGCCTGAGCGAGCTCCCCGTGCGGGCCGCCGTCGGCCTCGCGGCGCTCGAGATGCGAACCGCACTCGACGAGTGGGCCCGCCGCGCCGACCGCGGCGAGACGGCGGACCTGCTCGCCGTGCACCGCGACGTCCAGCGGTTGCTCGGCGCCGTGGCATCCGCGGTCGGCCCGCAGGATTGACCCGCGGCATCCCGTTCCGCCGTGCCGCGCCGTCCCGCGGACGTCGTGGTCGACACGCCTGTCCGGGATGCCGGCTCCCGGCGTGTCGAGCACGGACTCCGCACGACGGCCCGCGTCCGGACCTGCCCGGGGACCTCAGGTCTCGCGCGTGATCGTGACCTTGACCTTCAGGTTGCTCTTGCCGGGGCCGGCGTACACACCGCGCAGCGGGGGCACGTCGTTGTAGTCGCGTCCGCGGCCCACCAGCACGTGCCGGTCGCCGATCTCGATGTTGTTGGTGGGGTCGAAGCCCTGCCAGTCGCCGGCGAACCACTCGACCCACGCGTGCGACTCCCCCGTCACCGCTTCGCCGACCTCGGCGGAGGGCTTCGGGTGCAGGTAGCCCGACACGTAGCGGGCCGGGATACCGACCTCGCGCAGGGCCCCGATCGCGATGTGCGCGATGTCCTGGCAGACGCCTTTTCGCGCCTCCCACGCGTCGACCGCCGTGGAGTGCACGCCGGTGACGCCCTGCATGTAGTCGATGGCGTCGCCGATCGCCTCGGCGATCGCGTGCGCCGCGGGGCCCGGCCGGTCGTGCTGCGCCGCGATCGAGCGGGCGAGCTCCGCCACCTCGGGGTGCGGGGTCGTGCGACGGGTCTGCGTCAACTGCTCGACGGTCGTGATCGAGCGGGCGGCCTCGGAGGCCAGCTGCTCCCACGTGATGTCGGCGTGTTCGATGGGACGCGGACGCACCTCGACGAGGGAGCGCGCGGTGATCGTGAGCGCCCCGTGCGGAGACAGCACGTCGAACGCCGCCACCCGCGTGCCGAAGTAGTCGACGTACTGGTTGACCGAGGTCGACGGCTCGATGTCGAGCGACGAGCTCAGCACGAACTGACTGTCGGTCGAGTGCGGCAGCATGCGCGCCTCGTTGTACGAGGCGACGACGTCGCCCGGGTAGACGAACCCGGTCTGGTGTTCGATGCGCAGACGTTTCATCGACGGCTCCCCGAGGTCGTCATCCGGGCAGTGGCCACGGCATCCGTCATGAGATCTCTCCGATCCAGCTCGGCTCGGCCTGCGTCGGGAAGAACCGCGAGCGGATCGCCTCCGACGCCTCCCGGGTCACCGTCTGCACGCGCTGCATGTGCTCGGGCAGCTCCGCCAGGATGTCGCTGACGGGGCGGTACTCGAGGTCGTTGCGGATCTGGCCGAGAGCCCGGAGCACCGTGTTGGAGTGACCGACGCGGTCGGCGCGCGGGTCGATGGCGCTCATGCAGTCCTCGGCACGCTGGATCGAGTAGATGATCGAGCGCGGGAAGAGCCGGTCGAGCAGGAGGAACTCCGCCGCGTTGCGGGCGCTCGGCATGCCGCGGTAGGTGCGCAGGTACGCCTCGTACGCGCCGCACGAGCGGAGGATCGTCGTCCACGACGGGCCCGAGACCTCGGTGAGCGAGCGCGTCGCCAGCAAGCGCGCGGTCATGTCGGTGCGCTCGATGCTGCGCCCGAGGGTGAAGAACTGCCAGGCCTCGTCGCGGTTCGTCGAGGAGTCGACGATGCCGATCGCGAGGGCCGCGCGCTCGCGCACCCACTGGAAGAACTCGTGCACCTTGTCGGTCTGCAGGCGCCGGGGCATCCGGGCGTTCGTGGTGTTGAGGATCTCCCACAGCTCGGTCGAGACGATCTCGCGCGCGCGCCGGGCGTTCTCGCGCGCCGCGGTCAGCGAATAGGCGATGCTCGACGGGTTCATGCGGTCGACCGCGAGACGGGCGAGGACGTCGTCGCGGCGTACGGAGTCGACGTTCTCGGGCCAGGCGGAACCCATGACGCTCAACAGCGAACGGCACGCGGTGTCCTCATCGATCCACGGGTCCTCGAGCAGCAGCTGCAGGTGCACGTCGAGGATGCGGGCGGTTCCGTCGCTGCGCTCGATGTAGCGCCCGATCCAGAACAGCGATTCGGCGATGCGACTCAGCATCCGGGCACCTCCTGCGACTGCTGCTGCTGCTCGGCCTGCGGACCGTGCTGCACGGCGGCATCCTGCTGCTGTTGCTCTTGCTGCTCCTTGCCGGAGGTCGAGCCGGGCCGCGGGTCGCGCGGCGACGTCGAGGGGGCGGACTGACCTTCGTAGACGATCGGGATCGCCTCTGTCACCGCAGCTTGGTCGGCGACGAGCCCCGAGACGCCGTTGCCCTGCCCGTACTCCACGTGGGAGGGGGCCGAGCCGCCGACGACCCAGGTGTCCTTCGAGCCGCCGCCCTGGCTGGAGTTCACCACCAACTGCCCCTCGGGGAGGGCGACGCGGGTGAGGCCCCCGGGCAGCACCCAGATGTCGTCGCCGTCGTTGACCGCGAAGGGGCGCAGGTCGGCGTGGCGAGGGCGCATGCCGTCTTCGACCAGGGTCGGGATGGTCGAGAGCATGACGACGGGTTGGGCGATCCACCCGCGCGGGTCTGCCAGAAGCCGCTTGCGCAGGGCGTCGAGCTCGGCGGGCGAGGCGTCGGGCCCCACGACCAGGCCCTTTCCGCCCGAACCGTCGACGGGCTTCACGACCAGCTCGGGAAGACGGTCGAGCACCTCTTCGAGAGCGCCCGGGTCTTCCAGCCGCCAGGTGTCGACGTTCTTGAGGATCGGCTCCTCGGCGAGGTAGTACCGGATGAGGTCGGGAACATACGTGTAGAGCAGCTTGTCGTCGGCGACGCCGTTGCCCACCGCGTTCGCGATCGTGACGTTTCCCAGACGCGCGGCGAGCATGAGCCCGGGGGCGCCGAGCATCGAGTCGGCGCGGAACTGGAGCGGGTCGAGGAAGTCGTCGTCGACGCGACGGTAGATGACGTCGACACGCTGGGGGCCTCGGGTCGTGCGCATGAACACCTTGCCGCCGATGCAGAGCAGGTCGCGCCCCTCGACGAGCTCGACGCCCATGAGGCGCGCGAGCAGCGTGTGCTCGAAGTACGCCGAGTTGTAGACACCCGGGGTGAGCACGACGATGTTCGGGTCGTCGATCCCGGGCGGGGCCGAGGCGCGGAGGGCGGCGAGCAGCTTGTTCGGGTAGTCGCCGACGGGGCGGACCCGCATCGAGACGAACAGCTCGGGCAGCGTCTGCGCCATGACGCGGCGGTTCGAGATGACGTACGAGACGCCGGAGGGCACGCGCACGTTGTCTTCGAGCACGCGCATCTCGCCGTGCTCGTCGCGGATCAGGTCGATGCCCGACACCTGGATGCGCACGCCGTTGGCGCTGCGGATACCCGCGGCCTGACGGTAGAAGTACTGCGACGACGAGATGAGACCCGCGGGCAGGATGCCGTCGCGTACGCAGTGCTGATTGCCGTAGGCGTCGTCGAGGAACGCCTCGAGAGCCTTGACGCGCTGCTTCACGCCGGCCTCGATGCGCGACCACTCGTCGTACGCGATGACCCGGGGCACGGCATCCAGCGGGAAAGGGCGTTCCTCGCCCGCGAAGTCGAACGTCACGCCCTGCGCGAGGTACGAGCTGGCGAGCGACTCGGTGCGCCCGCGCAGCTCTTCCTGCGTCATCTGCGCGAGCGTCTGGTACAGCTCCCGGTACGCCTCGCGCGAGGGGGCGGTATCTCCGGGACTCGCCGGAACGCCGAACATCTCGTCGAACGCCGGGATGCCGGAAGCGGTCTTGCGCGGCGCCAGCGTGGAGCCGTAACCGTCGAACAGGTCACCCATGCGTCGACTCTACTCAGCGCCGTGTTGCGCCCACGTTTCCCACCCGCGCGCGGCGCCGCCGAACGGCTCAGACGCCGGGGCGCAGGACCACCTTGATGCAGCCGTCCTCCTTCTTCTGGAACGTCTCGTACAGGCCCGGGGCATCTTCGAGCGGGGCGTGGTGCGTCACCAGGTCCATCACGCCGAGCGGGTCGGCGGGGTCTTCGACCAGCGGCAGCAGGTCGTCGATCCAGCGCTTGACGTTGCATTGCCCCATCCGCATGGCGATCTGCTTGTCGAACATCGTCTTCATCGGCAGCACGTCCGCCTCACCGGCGTACACGCCGCTCAACGAGACGGTGCCGCCGCGGCGCACGAGGTCGATCGAGGCGTAGACCGCGGCGAGGCGGTCGAGTCCGGCCTTGTCCATGACCTTCTGCGCGAGGGCATCGGGGAGCAGCCCCACGGCGTTCTGCGCCAGCCTGATGCCGCCGTTTCCATGGGCCTCCATGCCCACGGCATCCACCACGGCATCCGCCCCGCGACCCTCGGTGAGATCGATCAGTTCGTCGACCACCGTGTCGGTCAGGTCGTAGGTCAGGATGCCGTGGCGCTCGGCCATCGCGCGGCGCTCGGGTTCGGGCTCGATCGCGAGCACGCGGTAGCCCAGGTGCACGCCGATACGGGCGGCGAACTGCCCCACCGGGCCGAGGCCCATCACCGCGAGCGTGCCGCCCTCGGGGACGTTCGCGTACTGCACTCCCTGCCAGGCGGTCGGCACGATGTCGCTGAGGAAGAGGTAGCGGTCGTCGGGCAGGTCGTCGCCGACGCGGATGTGGTTGTAGTCGGCCAGCGGCACGCGCAAGTACTCCGCCTGACCGCCGGGCACCTGCCCGTAGAGCTTCGTGTAGCCGAAGAGCGCCGCACCACTGCCGTACTCGCGCACCTGCGTCGTCTCGCACTGCGACTGCAGGCCGCGGCGGCACATGAAGCAGTGACCGCACGAGATGTTGAAGGGAACGACGACGCGGTCGCCGACGGCCAGGTTCGTCACGGCCGAGCCCACCTCGACGACGACGCCCATCGGCTCGTGGCCGAGCACGTCGCCTTTGTCGATGAACGGGCCGAAGAGTTCGTAGAGGTGCAGGTCGGAGCCGCAGATCGCGGTCGAGGTGATCTTCACGATCGCATCGGTCGGCTCGAGGATCTCGGGGTCGGGGACCTCCTCGACGCTTACGTTGCGCTTGCCCTGCCAGGTCAGTGCCTTCATGGTGTTGCCTCTCGTTCCGGGGGACGATCAGTCTGCGACGCGCGTGCGCGACGGCCGAGGTGGTTGACGAGCCCCCGCCCGATGCGTCAGGCGCCGGGGGCCGCCAGGGGTGGCGCATCGACCCAGGCGTGCACCCGCGCGAGGAACGCCGCGTAGCCGGCGGGCGTGCGCCCCGTGAATCGGCCGGAGGTCTCGACCTCGTGCGCATCGCTCGCCCGCTCCCGCGCGCCGAGGGCCCGAGCCGCGCCGACGAGGGCCACGTCCTCGTGCTCGAGGAGATCCGGGATGCCGCCCGCCCGGGCGTACGTGCTCGCCCGCACGCCGAGGTTGGCCCCGTGGACGTTCCCGGGCGGTGCGCCCCGATGGTGCGTGGCACGCCAGTACGCGGCGTGGCGGGCGCTGAGGTCGGCGAAGTCGGGGCGGACGGTTCCGAGCACGAGGTCGACCCCGGCCTCGGCGAGGTCGAGCTGGTGCGAGATCCAGTTCGACGGCACGACGGTGTCGGCATCGGTCATGGCGATCCACGTATCGGCCGGACTCGCGGAGAGCGCCCCGAGCGCATGAGCGACGCCGACCCGCCGCGCGGTGCCCACGCGGCGAGCGCCGATCTCGACCGCCTCGACCGGCCAGCGCCGCACCTGCGCGGCGGTGGTGTCGGTGCACGCATCGAGCACGACGACGACCGCGACATCCAGGTCGGGGGTGCGCTCCTTCGCGTGGGAGACGGCCCGGTCGACCGCTGCCAGGCAGCGCCCGATCAGGGCCTCCTCGTCGTGCGCCGGGATCACCACGGCCACCGCCCTCACGGGACGAGTCCGGACTCGGCCGCCACCGATCGCACGCCCGGGTGCGCGTACACCTCGAGCACGAAGTCCTCCTCGTCGTGCCGCGCGAGGCGCACGAGGTCGCCCCGGGCGGCGAGCGCGTCGTGCACCTGGTCGCCGCTGAGCGGATACTCGGCGACCGGATGCCGCCAGTGGCAGGCGACCAGGTGGCCGTCGACGCTCAGCGAGGCGGCGGCCGCCGTGAGCCCGCGATCGAGGTCGACTCCCGCCCAGTAGTACGCCACCTCCGACAGCACGACCAGGTCGAATTCGCCCTCCGGCCACGCGCCGGGAAGCGTCGCGAGACGCAGCTCGACGTTGTCGTGCCCCGCCAGACGCGTCCGTGCGCGTTCCAGGGCCGCGGGGGCGAGATCGACGGCGAGCACCCGATCGCTCCGATCGGTCAGCTGCGCGGTCAGCGCTCCGGTCGAGCACCCCGCCTCGAGGGTCGAACGGTAGCGGCGCCGCGGGAGGGCGGAGAGGAGCACGGCGCGTTTGCGCTCCTCGTACCACCGCGAGTCGAAGCCCCAGGGGTCGTCGTGGCGGGCGTACATGTCGTCGAAGTACTCCCGGCCGACACTGGCCGCCGGGGCGGCGGGGCGCTCCGGAACGACGAAGAACTCGGCGTCGCGCTCGGCGTGCGCGCGCATTCCGGCGTGGATCATCGCCTCGTCCCCCGGTGCTCGCGACAGCGGCTCGAGCTGACTGCGGTGCGCGTCGAGGGCGCGGGTCTTGGCCTCGCGCGCGCGGGTATCGAGCACGAGACGTTCGACGCGGTCCCACGGCACGTCGTCAGGGCCGCCCCAGTGCCAGAGCCAGATCGGGAAGGCCCGCGAGCGCACCCCGCGGGCGGCGCAGACCTGCTCGACGATCTCGCCGACGACCCGGTGGTCGCGGTGCCCGTCTCCCCGCCACGGCGACAGCACCAGCACGCGCCGACCGGCCGCGGCGTCGAGCGTTTCGCGCAGCGCCGCGGAGACGGCATCCCGATACTCCTCCGTCCCGCCGTCCGGCAGGCCGAGGAAGATCGGTTCACCGACCAGCCCCACGATGCGCGCCGCATCGTAGAGCTCGCGGCGGCGCATCAGCGCGAGGGTCGCGGGCCCGTGGGTGGGCGAATCGGGGTGAGAGCCCTCGCCGTCGGTCACGACGAGAAGATCGACCGGGATGCCGCGGGCCGCCGCGGTCGCGAGCAGACCCGCGGCTCCGAGGCTCTCGTCGTCGGGGTGCGCGGCCACCACGATCAGATGGTCGACGTCGAGATCGAGCGGGGGCAGGTCTCGGCGAAGAGCCTCGGCCCAGACGCTCTCGTCGGTGCCGGGATCGCGATGGTCGAAGCTCACCACGCGACCGCTCCCGTCGTGACCTCGGCGCCGATTCGCGCGACGTCGCGCTCGCCGTGGTGCTGACGCAGGTAGACCTGCAGGTCGGCGACGCGCCGCGCGTGCGCCTCGTCGGCGACGAGCGGCAACGGTCCTAGCGCGTGCGCGGCCTGGACGAGGGTCGTCTCCACGGCGTCGGCGACCACGGTGCGCGCGCGGGCGGCACGTAGACCGGCGGATGCCGCACCCCCGGCCTCGAAGACCGCCGCCGTCTCGCGCAAGACGGTGCGAGCGGCCCAGAGCGCCGTATCGGCACGGCCGAGATGCAGGCGGGAGAGCTGGTCGGCGCGGTCGACGGCTGCGGCCGCGCGCAACGCGTCACGCAGCGGCAGGGCCCCGCCCCACCAGCACGCCGCGACCCCCACCCCGCCGTGCGCGAAGCCGGGCCGACGCAGGTACCAGCCGGGCTCGCCCACGGGGACGGCGACCGTTTCGTCGAGGTCGATCGGCGCGCTGACGACCCGGTCGAGTCCGCGGGCGTGCCAGGGGCCGGTCCGCGCGGTGACGCCCGGGGCGCGCAGGTCGAGGGCGAAGAGCTGTCGCCGTTCGTCGTCGACCCACGCGGTCACGAGCGCGCGATCGAGGTGGGCGGCGAGCGAGCACCACGGCTTGGTCCCGTGCAGTGTCCAGGTACCGGCGGAGCGTCGCGCCTCCAGGCGCGTGCCGGGCCCCTCCGCCGCGAAGACCCCCCACGACCCACCGGGCTCGAGGTCGACGTCGATCCCCTCGCGGGCGGCCTCGTCGAGGATCGCGAGGGCGTCGAGGTGCGGCTCGAGCACGCGCGCGGCGGCCACGTCGCGCGCCGAGACCGAGGCCAGCAGCTCCCAGGTCGCGCCGAGAGAGCGCGGCGGGGTGACGGTCGTCGCCCAGGCCAGGGTCGCGGCGATGTCGCGGCCGGGCACGTCGACGGCATCCATGCCCGCCAGCGCGTCGCGGACATCGTCGAGGTCGGGGGCGTCGTCGGACAGGAGAAGAGGGGATGCCGAATGGTCGCGGTACTTCACCGCGTCAGTGTGGGGATCGCGGAGACTTTCGGATAGAAGCTTGACACCGCCCTCCGTCTGCGACCCCGTGCGGCGACGGGTGCCGGTTGCCTGTGAATATCGCACGCGCGGCGCCCGGGTGCCCGGGGCTCCCTAGGCTCCCTTCGTGACCCCCGCATCTTCCCGCCGCCGTGATCTCGCGGCGATAGTCGCCTCGATCGCCGCCACCGTGTTCGGCGCCGGCCTCGGCGAGCTCGCCGCGGCGGTCGTCTCGCCCACCGCGAGCCCGTTCGCCGTCATCGGCGGGGGCATGATCGACCTCGCCCCGGCCTGGGCGAAAGACCTGGCCATCGACCTGTTCGGCACGGGCGACAAGGCGGCCCTGCTCGTGGGGATCGCGGTACTGCTGCTGATCGTCGCCGGGGTCGCCGGAGTTCTCGAACGGCGCAAGGCCCCGTGGGGGCGGGTCGTCCTCGTGGCGCTCGGGGTGATCGGCGCGATCGTCTCGATGACGCGGGCGGATGCCGGGACACTGTCGCCCCTCCCGTCGCTGGTCGCGGGAGCCGCCGCCGCCCTGGTGTCCGGGCTGCTGGTCGCCCGGCTCCGGCGACGGTCGACGAAGGCCCCGACCGACGACGGCGTCTCGCGGCGCAGCGTCCTCGCGCTGTCGGGGGTGGCCGTCATGGCCGGAGCCCTCGCCGCCGTCGGATCCGTCGCCGTGAGCGGGGGCGCGCGCGCCGTCAGCGCGGTGCGCTCCGCCCTGCGCCTGCCCTCGCCCGCGACGACCACGCCCGTCCCGGCCGGAGCCGACCTCGGCATCGACGGGCTCGGGCCGATCATCACCGCCTCGTCGGACTTCTACCGCATCGACACCGCCCTCGTCGTTCCGCAGGTGGACCCCGCGACCTGGACCCTGCGCGTGCACGGCATGGTCGAGCAAGAGGTCGTGCTGCGGTGGGACGACCTCGTCGCCCTCCCCCAGAAAGAGACCGTCGCGACCCTCGCGTGCGTGTCGAACGAGGTGGGCGGGTCTCTCATCGGCAACGCCCGCTGGCTCGGCGTTCCCCTTCGCGACATCCTCGAGCGGGCGAAGCCGACGGCCGAGGCCGACATGGTGCTCTCGCACTCGGTCGACGGGTTCACGGCATCCACTCCGCTCGAAGCCCTCACCGACGGCCGAGACGCCCTGCTGGCCATCGGCATGAACGGCGAACCCCTGCCGATCGAGCACGGCTTCCCCGTGCGGATGGTCGTGCCGGGCCTGTACGGGTACGTTTCGGCGACGAAGTGGGTGAGCGAGCTCGAGGTCACCCGCTACGACCGGGCCGAGGGGTACTGGACCTCGCGCGGCTGGTCGGAACGCGGACCCGTCAAGCTGCAGTCGCGCATCGACGTGCCCCGGTCGGGCGCTCGGGTGGGTGCAGGCGACACCGTCATCGCGGGCGTCGCCTGGCGGACGCACGTGGGCGTCTCGGGCGTCGAGGTGCAGATCGACGACGGCCCGTGGCAGGCGGCGACCCTGGCGACCGCGATCTCGGCCGACACCTGGGTGCAGTGGAGCCTGCCGTGGAACGCCACGAGCGGATCGCACACGATCCGGTGCCGGGCGATCTCGGCCGACGGTCAGACGCAGACGAGCGACGTGGCCGCCCCCGCCCCCGACGGCGCGACAGGCTGGGACGAACGCACGGTCTCGGTGGCCTGAGCGCGCTCAGAGGCGCGACGCCCGTCCGCGGCGCGACGGCCCGTGTCCCACTTCGTGCAGAAGATCCGCACGGGGTCCGCACGAAGTGGGACACGCACGCCTCGGCGCGGGCGCGGGCGCGGGGCCGTTCGGCGCTCAGGCCGACAGCACGTGCCGAACCTGCTCGACGGCCCAGTCCAGCTCGGTCGCGCGGATGGTCAGCGGCGGCGCGATGCGGATCGTCTGACCGTGCGTGTCCTTCACGAGCACGCCACGAGTCAGCAGCTTCTCGGCCACCTCGCGCCCGGTGCCGTACGCGGGGTCGATGTCGACGCCCGCCCACAGGCCCGCGATGCGAACGGTCGTGACACCGTTTCCGACCAGCGACTGCAGCGACGCCTCGAGGTGCGCCCCCAGCGCCTTCGCGCGGGTCTGGAATTCTCCGGATGCCAGCATCTCGACGACCCGCAGGCCCACGGCCGCGGCCAGCGGGTTGCCGCCGAAGGTCGAGCCGTGCTCGCCGGCGCGGATGACGCCGAGCACGTCCTCGTTCGCGACCACGGCCGACAGGGGCAGGATGCCGCCGCCGAGCGCCTTGCCGAGCAGATAGACGTCGGGCACGACGCCCTCGCGATCGCACGCGAACGTCTCGCCCACTCGTCCCAGACCCGACTGGATCTCATCGGCGATGAAGAGCACGTTGTTCTCGGTGCAGATCTCGCGGACCCGCTGCAGGAAGCCCTCGGGCGGGAGCACCACACCGGCCTCGCCCTGGATGGGCTCGAGCAGCACGGCCGCGGTGTTCTCGTCGATCGCGGCGGCGATGGCATCCGCGTCGCCGTAGGGCACGTGCACGAAGCCCGGCGCATAGGGACCGAAGTCGTCGTGCGCCGTGGGGTCGTCGCTGAAGCCGACGATCGTGGTGGTGCGGCCGTGGAAGTTGCCGTTCGCCACGATGATCGTCGCGGCATCCGGGGCGATGCCCTTGGTGCGATAGCCCCAGGCGCGCGCGAGCTTGATCCCGGTCTCGACGGCCTCGGCGCCGGTGTTCATCGGCAGCACGAGATCTTTGCCGCAGAGCTGCGCGAGCGCGGCGGCGAAGGGACCGAGACGGTCGTTGTGGTACGCGCGACTGGTGAGAGTCAGGCGCTCGAGCTGCTCTCGGGCGGCGGCGAGGATCGCCGGGTGTCCGTGGCCGAAGTTGAGCGCCGAGTAGGCCGACAGCAGATCGAGGTACCGCTTGCCCTCGATGTCGGTGACCCATACGCCCTCGGCGCGCGAGACCACGACGGGCAGCGGGTGGTAGTTGTGGGCGAGGTGCGCGCCCTCTTCGGCGATCAGACGAGCGCCGAGGTTGTCGACGGTGGTGCTCATCGCGAACCGCCGCGCAGCTCCAGCGTGCAGCACTTGATGCCGCCGCCGCCGAGCAGCAGCTCGGAGAGATCGACCTTCACGGGGGTGTATCCGCGCTCGCGCAGCTGCGCCTCGAAGCCCACGGCGCGGGGGGAGATGATGACGTTCTTGCCGTCGCTGGCGGAGTTCA
Organism: Microbacterium sp. 20-116; assembly: GCF_041079415.1. NCBI lineage: Bacteria > Bacillati > Actinomycetota > Actinomycetes > Micrococcales > Microbacteriaceae > Microbacterium > Microbacterium sp. 20-116. The sequence continues at coordinate 43,412 of NZ_JBFYGP010000011.1, read as the reverse complement.
GCCCGAACACCGCACCGTCGCTGTCGGACACGCGGATGGCATCCGGGTAGCGCTCGCGCAGGATCGCCTGGCTCCGATCGTCGAACGCGTTGGGGAGGTAGGCGATGTTCGCCTTCTCGACGCCGCCGGGGCCCTCCACGGGATCGAGCACGGCGATCGCGGTGTCGAGGTGGTAGAACCGAGGGTCGGTCAGCGTCAGCGACACGACCTCGCGCGAGAAGACCTCGCCCACCTCACGGTGGCTGTCGCCGGTGGAACGGAAACCCGTGCCGGCGAGGATCGTGTCGCCCACGAGCAGGAAGTCGCCCTCGCCCTCGTTGACCTCGACCGGCTCGGCGACCTCGAAGCCGTTCGCGGCAAACCAGTCGATGAACGCGGGGGCCTCGGCCGCGCGCTCACGGAAGCGGAACTTGGGGCCGTACGCGACCCCGTCGATCACGAAGCCGCCGTTGGCCGTGTAGACCATGTCGGGCAGTCCCTCGAGCGGGTCGATCAGCTCGATCTCGTGCCCGAGCTGCGTGTAGGTGTCGTACAGCGACTGCCACTGCCGCACGGCGAGGTTCGTGTCGGTGGGCCGCGAGGGCTCCATCCACGGGTTGATGCTATAGCTCACCGTGAAGTGCTCGGGGCGGCACATGAGGTACCGACGGTGCTGCTGCACGCGCTCGGCGGGCGTGACCTCGGCGGGGGTGGCGACGGGGGTAGCGGACATCTCTGCTCCTCGGAGGAAAGGTGCGGCGGACGCTGTCCTGGGGCTCGGTGGCCCTTCGAACCCGCGCGGCACCCATCAGCTGCATGTGGCGCCGTGCGGGGAAAGGTCGGTCCGAGCACGCCGGTGTCATTGTCGCACGCGTGTGCGCGCGGAGGCGAGCGGCGCGACGCGGCGGTCCGCCCTGCCGCCGGTGGTCCCGCGAGAAAGCCCGGGCCTCGCGCCTTGCGCGCGCGAAGAGGGTCGTCCCGCGAGACCCGCGTCCCTCAGCCCGTGCGCCGCAGCGACAGCGCGATCCACGCGACGGGCGGGAGGGACACCGACAGGATGCCGTTCACCAGGCGCGTCTCGACCGCCCGCGGCCGCACCCGCTCGGGCTCGTCGAGGGTGTTCGCGGCACCGGGATCGTCGTCGTGGAGGAGGTGGGTCTCGGCGACCTCCACTTCGCCGAGGGCGCTGACGTCGATGTCGACGGCGACGGGGTGTTCGAGCCCCCTGTGGACGACGAAGACCGCGGCGGTTCCGGCCTCGTCGTCGACGGTGGCCACGGCATCCACCGCGGGAACCGTCCCGTAGCGGGCGGTGTCGAGCGTCGGGGCCTCGAGGGGCAGTCGCACCGCTCGCCCTCGAGCCAGGCGCGAGCAGATCGCGAAGGGGAAGAAGGTCGTCTGGCGCCAGGCGGGGCCGCCGGGCTCGGTCATGATCGGCGCGATGACGTTCACGAGTTGAGCGAGAGACGCCGACGCCACCCTGTCGGCATGCTTCAGCAGCGAGATGAGCAGACTGCCGAAGACCACGGCATCCAGGACGGAGTACACGTCTTCGAGCAGGCGCGGGGCGATCGGCCAGTCGTCGATGGCGGTGGGTTTCACGGCATCCACGCGGTCGATGTACCAGACGTTCCACTCGTCGAACGAGATGCCGATGCGCTTCGTGCTGCCGCGCGCCGCGCCGACGTGGTCGGCGGTGGCGACGACCGCCTCGATGAAGCGATCCATGTCGACGGCGGAGGCGAGGAAGGATGCCGCGTCACCGTCGTGCTCCTGGTAGTAGGCGTGGCACGAGATCATGTCGACGTCGTCGTAGGTGTGCTCGAGTACCACCCGCTCCCACTCGCCGAAGGTGGGCATCTGCGCACCCGACGAGCCGCACACGACGAGCTCGATCGAGGGGTCGAGCTGGCGCATGCCCTTCGCCGTGCGGGAGGCGAGCTTTCCGTAGTCGTCGGCGGAGCGGTGGCCGAGCTGCCACGGGCCGTCCATCTCGTTGCCGAGGCACCACACGCGCACGTCGAACGGTGCGGTGCGGCCGTTGTCGATGCGCTGCTGCGACAGCGCCGACCCACCCGGGACGTTGGCGTACTCGAGCAGGTCGATCGCCTCGAGCGTGCCGCGCGTGCCGAGATTGACCGCGAGCATGAGGTCGCTGCCGACGGCCTCGAGCCAGTCCGAGAACTCGTGCAGGCCGACCTCGTTCGTCTCGGTCGAGTGCCACGCGAGGTCGAGGCGACGAGGCCGCTCGGCGCGGGGCCCGACGCTGTCCTCCCACCGGAAGCCCGAGACGAAGTTGCCACCGGGGTAGCGGATCGTCGAGACCCCGAGTTCGCGGACGAGGGCGATCACGTCGCGGCGGAACCCGCGCTCGTCGGCTTCGGGGTGGTCGGGCTCGTAGAGGCCGTCGTAGACGTGGCGGCCGAGGTGCTCGACGAACCCCCCGAACAGGCGCCGGCGCACGGGGCCGATCGCGAAACGGGGGTCGACGGTCAGTCGGGCAGCGGTCATCGGTGCTCCTCGCGGTTTCGACGACGGTACCCCGGCGCGGGCGCCGCGCTAAACGTTTTCGAAACCCCGCGGAGGCGCCGTACCGCCGAGGGCGCGGTCGTTCGGCGAGGCCGCCGCGGACGCGGAGCGCGGGTCGGGCGCGGGTCGGGCGCGGAGCGCGGGGCCGGTCAGATGACCGACGCGCTCCAGGCGTCGACGGCGCCGAAGCGGAACGCGCCGATCGACACCGCCTGCTCGCGCAGGAACGGCAGCAGCTCGAGGCGGCCGGCCGTCGTGACCTCGTCCGCGTACACGGTGAGCGAGACGTCGCCCGCGACCGTCTCGGCAACGGCCGCGCGCAGCGTCGCCACTGTCTCGGCGGGGCCCACGAGGCGCAGGCGCCCGGGGCGCGGGGCGACGACGAGGGTTTCGGCATCGCCGTCGGCGGCATCCGGGATGCCACCCGCCAGACGCTGCAACCACTCGGCGTCGCTCTCGACCGAGACCGCGACCCCGCTGTCGCCCAGCAGGTGTCGGACGGCGGCGGGAAGACCCACCGGGGTACTGAGGCTGAAGGCCGAGCCCGAGCGCACCGCGGCCACCAGAACGCGCAGCACCGCCTCCCACGCGGCGTCGGCGGTGGCGCGCACGGCGACATCGACCGGACGGTAACGCCGGAGGTTGCGTTCGACGACCAGGCGCGACACGTCGCGGACGCGGCCGAACTCGCGATCCCACGCGACGGCGTCGGCGAGGGCGCCCCGACGGAGCCAGTCGAACGCCTCGTACGACAGGGTCGGTTGGGCCGCTTCGATCAGGGCCGTGATGCGCGAGTCGAGTCCGCGCAGGTGCAGGGTCGACGACGACGCCCCTCCTGACGACGGCCGCCACGATCCGAGGGTGACGAGACGGTTCGGCCCGCCCGACATCGCCCCGTCGCCCACGGACGCCTCGCCCCACCCGCCGAGCGGCTCGCGCTGGATGACGGCCCCCGTCGAGGGACGGTTGACCCGCAGCACGGCGGCCTCGACGGTGTCGAGCCAGAGCTCGAGATCGGCCTCGTCGCGCGTGTGGAGACCGGCGACGAAACCCGAGCCGATCGCGTTCTGCAGCTCGATCGCGCGTGTCACGGTGGGAGCGTGCAGGATGCCGAGCACCGGCGCCGCGACCGCGGCCCGGGTGAGGTGAGACCCGGCGGTGACGCCCGTACGCACGCCCGGCGACCAGAAGCGGCCGGCCGTGTCGGGTCCGAGGTCGAGCTCTCGCGGTTCCACGAGCCAGCGTTCGCCGTCGCCGAGGACGGTCAGGGCGCGTCGCACCTCGCCCGCGGGTTCTTCGACGAGCGGACCGATGTCGGAGAGCGGGTCGTCGGCGGGACCCACACGCAACGACGAGACCGCGTCCTTGAGCTGCTCGGTGAACCACGGCGAGCGACCGACCGCCCCGACGAGGATGACGAGCGACACGGCCGTGGCGGCCTGGCCCGCTCGGGCGAAAGCCCCGGCGACGATGTCGGCGACGGCGGCATCCACGTCGGCGGAGGGGGCGACGATCGCGACGTTGCGCCCGGCGGTGAGCGCCTGCACGGGCAGGGCCGGTCGCCAGGCGGCGAAGCGCTCGGCCGTCGTCCGGGCTCCCGCCAGCAGCACGCGGTCGACGCCGGGGTGGGCGATGAGCGCGCGGCCCGAGGCGTCCTCGTTGAGGTCGACATAGGCGAGCACGTCGCGCGGCACCCCCGCGGCCCAGAGAGCCTCGGCCACGACGGCTCCGCAGCGCCGTGCGCGCGGCGAGGGCGTGAGCAGCACCCCGGATCCGGCGGCCAGCGCGGCGACGGCCTCGGCGGCGCAGAGCCCGACCGGGGCGTTCCAACGCGGGGCGACGACGCTCAGCCGATCGGGTACGAACACGGCCCCGGGCACGCGATCGAGCTCCTTCGCGGTGGCGGCGTAGTACGCGGCGGCGTCGACGGCCTGGCTCACCTCGGTGTCGGCCTCGGCGAGCAGAGCCCCGCCCTCGGAGGCGAGAACCTCGATCAGCTCGCCCCGGCGCTGCTCGAGGCTGCGTGCGACCGACTGCAGCACAGCGGCCCGGTCGGCGGCGGCGAGCGCACCCCAGGGCTCTGCGGCGGTGCGCACGCGGTCGATGACCGCGTCGAGCCCCGCTTCGTCGTCGATGCGTCCCGCGGCGGCCGTGGCGTCTCCGGCGGTCGAACCGGCGACCCGGCCGAGGGCGGCCATCGACCAGGCGCGGTCGGCGGGGAGCGTCGGGTCGGTGTCGGGCACATTGCGGAACCCGGGTGCGCCGCCCGCGAGTTCCGCGCTCTCGCGAGCCGAGAACACGGCGGTGTCGACGAAGGCCTGTCCGCCGAACAGCATCTGCTGCACGTCGGGGCCCAGAGCGGAGGTGTCGGCGGATGCCGCGGCCTCGCGCGCGATGCCCAGCACCGCCTGCGTGAGTCCGGGCTCGGCGGCGTCGTCGGCCGCGCGCTCGCGCAGGATCGCCGGATCGGCCTCGGTGTCGCGCTGCGGAGCGCGCACGGCGGGCGAGGGAAGGTCAGCTGCGGCCAGGGCGCGTCGAGCGCGGGCCGCGATGGATGCGGTCTCGGGGGCGTCCTCGGGCGTGCTCTCGTCGGGCTCATCCTCCGACGCGGGCACCGCCAGCGGCAGGTCGGGGGCACCGGCCACCGCGATCGCGTAGCGGGCGGCGAGGCGCGCGACGACGGCATCGACGTCGTCGGGGTACGCGGTCGGCGCCGTCCACAGGTGCCCCTCCCCCGGTGTCCACGGCGCGGTGTGCGGCACGGCGAGCGCGAGCTCGGCCCCGGCCTCCGTCGCGAGGGACAGGGCGAGGGCGGCACGTTCGGGGTCGGCGGTCGCAAGCTCCAGGGCGAAGCCCTCGATCCCCCTCGGGCTCAGGGCCTCGCGCAGGCCGCGCACGAGGGCGGCATCCACGTCGTCTCGAGCCGTGACCGCCGGGGCGAGCCACCCGTGGCGCGCCGCCGACACGGCATCCGGGGTCTCGATGGGGGCATCGCTCAGACGCAGCGTCAGTCGGGCGCCGCCCTCGGAGGTGCGCACGCGCGCCCACGCCGACAGCTCCCGGACGGCCTCGGGGACCTCGGCGACCGCCGCCGGCAGCTGGACACCGGCCCGGAGCGAGGTGAGGCGCGGCTCCTCGAGCACGCGGGTGAGCACCGCGACGGTGAGATCGAGGTCGTCGCGTCCTTCGGCGACGAGGGTGACGTGGGTGCGCGCGGCGAGCGCATCGAGGAAGACCGGCAGCAGCCGCTCGGCGGCGTGCTCGACCTCGGCGTCGAAGGCCCACGGCGATGGCTTGACCACGACATCGGAGATCGCGAGACAGACCCGCGGGACGTCCTCGCGGGAGAGAAGAGAACGGATGCCGTCGACCCGGCGTCGCGCACCCGCGTCACCCACGACGGCGGGCCCGACGAGGCGCACCTCGACCGGTGAGCCGAGCGCATCGAGCGCGGGGCTGAGCCGCTCGGGGCGCGCGTCGAGCACGAGGGCGGCGAGGAGATCGCGCAGCGCGCGGCGAGCGAGCGGTACGGCGGGACTCGGCAGGACGGGCGCGACGGCTCCGCCGAGCTGCAGGGCACCGCGGACGAACCACGGGAGAGACGCGGGGAGGTCACCGGCGAGCCGGTGCAGCGCGGAGGCGGCCGAGGTCAGCGACTCCGGTCGGGAGACGCCGTCGACGGCTGCGGCCAGGAACGCCGCGGCGGCGGGGTCGGCGGGCAGTTCGCCACGACGCGGCGCGGAGGCGGGGGCCGTTCGTCGAGAGAACGTCGCGGCGACGCGAGCGGCGCGGGCCGGAAGGCCCGGAGAGAGCGCGGGAACGGGGGCGCCGGGGTCGTTCGTGCTCATGCCCGTCAGCCTAATTAGCGCGTGCGCGGCACCTCGGCGGCCCGCCGCGCAACCCGCGGATCGGCGGCCGGGTCGCAGCTCACGGGGCCGAATCGCGTGTCCCCCGAATGGGCGACATATTTGCACTCTGATCAGAAATTCACAGGAATTCCTTCGCTTTTCGTCCGGGTCGTGTTTTCATGGCGGTGGGTACCCCGCCATTTATCCCCCTGGATGGAAGGTCACTCCACGTGAACCGCATATCGAAAACCGTCGTGGGCGCCACCGCTCTCGGCCTGTTCCTGACCACCGCCGCCACCGCTCCCGCGCTGGCGCAGACCCCCACGTCATCGCCCGGCGCGGCCGTCGACGGAGTCGACGCCCAGCTGCTCGAAGCGATGGCGGCCGACCTCGGCACCGACGTGGCCGGAGCGCAGGACGTCCTGCGTTTCCAGGCCGACGCGGCCGGGACCGCCGACGAGGTCGCCGCCGTCTCGGGCGACGCCTTCGCCGGCACCTGGCTCGACGAGTCGACGCGCACCGTGTACGCCGCGGCGACCACGGATGCCGCTCGCGAAGCGGCCGCCGAGGCGGGCGCCGTCCCCGTCGCCGCGGAGCACTCCCTCGACGACCTCGAGGCGCTCGCCGCGAAGCTTGCGGCGAGCCCCGTTCCCGACGCGATCCCCTCGTGGTGGATCGACGTCGAGCAGAACGACCTCGTCGTCGACGTGGTGGCCGGCGGCGACCAGGCCGCGGCCGACTTCGTCGCGACGCTCGACGCCCCCGCGGGCGCCGTGCGCCTCGAGACCGGAGCCGAGGCCCCGGAGACCTTCGCGACGATCCAGGGCGGCATCGCCTACAACATCAACAACCAGAGCCGCTGCTCGGTGGGCTTCGCGGTGCAGGGCGGTTTCGTCACCGCCGGCCACTGCGGCGACGCGGGCGACAGCACCACCTACGGCACGTTCCAGGGCTCCTCGTTCCCCGGCAACGACTACGCCTGGGTCAGCACGCCCAACCACACCCCCGTCGGCTCGGTGTCGAACTACTCCGGCGGCTCCGTCGCCGTGAAGGGCTCGACCGCCGCCGCCGTCGGCGCGACCGTGTGCCGCTCGGGCTCGACCACCGGCTGGCACTGCGGCCAGATCCAGGCCTACAACTCCACGGTGCGCTACGCCGAGGGATCGGTCTCGGGCCTCATCCGCACCAACGTCTGCGCCGAGCCCGGCGACTCCGGCGGCTCACTGCTCGCCGGCAACCAGGCCCAGGGCGTCACCTCGGGCGGCTCGGGCAACTGCTCGAGCGGCGGAACGACGTACTTCCAGCCCGTGAACGAGATCCTGCAGACCTACGGCCTGCGCCTGCTCACCAGCTGATCCCCCTCCGGTACCCCGGTGCCCCGGTCGCCTCACGGCGGCCGGGGCACCGTTTTTTCGAGCCTCCTGTCCGGGATGCCGCGGTCACCTTACGGCGGCCGGGGCACCGTTTTTCCCGTCTCCTGTCCGGGATGCCGCGGTCACCTCACCGCGGCCGGGGCATCGTCTTTGCCAGTCCCCTGTTCGGGATGCCGCGGTCGCCTTGCGACGGCCGGGGCACCGTTCGACTCCGTCGTCAGCTGATCGCCCGGCGGCGGCGCTTCAGGGCCGCCCCGACCAGGACCGCGAGCAGTCCCAGGGCGAGGGCCGCGCCCGAGACCGCACCACCGGTCACCGCGAGCGGTGCCGTACTCGAATCTGCAGCGTCGTCCCGAGCCGGGGGAACGACGGGGGTGGTGCCCGTGGCGGCAGCCGTGACCTCGATACCCACCGCGGCCTCGACGCCGCCGATGCGCGCGATCACCCGGTGGACGCCCGCGGGGCTGTCCGAGGGGAGCGTGACGTTCACGAGGAACGCCCCGGCGGCGTCGGTGCGGACCGTGCCCAGCTGGACCGGAGTGGAGCGCAGTTCGAGCTCACCGTCGGCGTTCGCCGGCCAGCCCGTGCCCGACACGGTGATGACCCCGCCGGCGGTGAGGTCGCCCGAGACCGACAGAGTCGGGTCTCCCGCCTTCGCGCCGACAGAGGTCGATCCGATCCCGCTGACGTTGCCGGCCACGTCCACCGCCCGGTACGACACGGTGGTCACGCCCGCACCGACGCTCGCGACCGCCCGCTCCCCGGACGCGGTCGTCCAGGCCGCCGCGTCGCCGACGCGGTACTCCAGGCGCGCGACTCCCGACCCGCTGTCGCTCGCGAGGAGTGTCACCGTGCGGGCCGCGGCATCCACCGTCGCCGTCGTCGCCGGGGCGGTGCGATCGATCCTCACCGCCGCCGTCACCGACTCCGAGACGTTGCCCGCGGCGTCCGTCGCGCGGAACGCGAGGTTCCACGTCCCCTCCGCCGGGGTCACCGCGCCGGTGTACGTCGCCCAGGTCGTCCCCCCGTCGGCGCTGAACTCGAGGCGCGGCGCCGGGTCGAGGTCGTCGGTCGCCGAAGCCGTGACCGTCGGCTGCGACACGTACCACCCGTCGGCTCCATCGGGCGAGATCGGATCGGCCGTCACGGCCACCGTGGGCGCCGTCTTGTCGGCCGGACGCGTGTGCATCCGCACGAACGTGACCGAGTACGGCTCGAACGAGTGCGTGAAGGAGTTCGAGACCGGCATCTGTGAGGCCTTCGGGGCCACGGGCGTCGACGTCGCCGTGTTCAGCGCCGTCGGAGCCGCCTGCAGGGTCGTCACGTCCGCGGTCGGGAGCACCGTGAGCCCTCCGAGATCGACCTTCGTCACCGCCGCCTTGGCCTGGGCGTTGACGACCTTCAGGATCACGTCTCCCGTTGACTCGTCCTTCGTCATGACCTGGGCGAAAGGCTCGACCGCCGTGTTGGAGAACTGCCCCTGCTGCACGCCGTCGGCGAAGAGCGTCACCTGGGCGCCGCGCACCTGGACGCGCAGGTCATAGGTCCGACCGGTCTCGACGCGGGGGGTACCCGTGTCGGCGACGATCGATTTCGCACCGTCCACGGCCTTCTCCACGACGCTGCGGGTGTTCCCCCATCCGCCGAGGTTCCACCACAGGTAGTCGGCCGACCCCTTCACGCCGAAGCCCACGAGGAAGCCCTCGGCGCCGGCGAGCTTCGTGGCCTTGAGCGAGACGTCGTAGTCGGTGGCGGTCAGTGCGGGACCGGCGACCAGCGTGTTGTTCGCCGTCGTCGAGGACTGCACGTAGCTGCCGTCGGCGGCCGACCACGAACCCGCGCCCGCGAGCTTGGTCCATCCGTCGTCGTTCTTGTCGGCGAAGTCGTCGGAGAAGAGCGTCTTCCCGTCGGGCGTCGTGACCTTCACGTCGTCGTAGCGGGCGGAGGTGCTCCACGTCGACAGCCCTACGGCACCGGAGACAGCGGTGGATGCCAGGTCTCCGCCCGCCGTGGTCGGAACGACCCGGTCGCCGACGTTGCGCATGAAGAGCTTCTGCACCTCGTAGTTCGCCGAGCCCCACACCTGGTCGCGGTCGAACCAGATGAGGTCGGGGCTCCACTGCACGTTGCTGGTGTCGGCCAGCAGCGGCGCGTACGACGCCATCTTGACCACGTCGGCGTTGCGCTCGAGGCCCGTCATGTACGCGGCCTCGGAGAGAGCGTTCGCGAACCGGTTGTCACGCGAGGCGTACTCACCGATCCACACCTTGGGTCCGCCCCGGTCGTACGAGTCGTACCGCTGGTTGTGCGAGAGGAACCACGAGGGGTCGCGGTAGTAGTGCTCGTCGACCATGTCGACCTTCTCGGCCCTGTTCTGCTCCCAGTGCTTCTCGAAACTCGCGCCCTCGGCGTCGGGGCCCGAGTTGCTGATCAGGATCATGTCGGGGTACTTCGACATGATGGCATCCCGGAACTGCACGAAGTTCGCCATGAACGCCTCGGGGTAGTTCTCCTCGTTGCCGATCTCGATGCGGTCGAGCGCGAAGGGGGCGGGGTGGCCCATGTCAGCGCGGAGCTTGCCCCACGTCGTCGTCACGTCGCCCTTGGCGAACTCGATGAGGTCGAGGGTGTCCTGGATGTGGCGCTGGAGCAGGGCCGGGTCGGTCGGCTGGAGGGCCTGACCGCAGCCGTTCATCAGGGCCGGTACATCGGGGACGGGCTTGGCGCCGATGTCTTCCGCGAACTGGAAGTACTCGTAGTACCCCAAGCCCAGCGACTGGTTGTAGCCCCAGAAGTTGGCGTTGGTGGCTCGGGTCTCGACCGGGCCGACGCTGTCCTTCCACTGGTACGACCGGGCGCGCTCCCAGTTCGAGTCGGCCGAGTAGTCCTCGTGGCTGTTGACGTTGACGATGCAGCCGCCGGGGAAGCGCACGAACTTGGGGTGGAGGTCGGCGATCTTCTGCGCGATGTCCTTGCGCAGACCGTTCTCGCGGCCCTTGAAGGTGTCGCGCGGGAACACCGAGACCTCGTCGAGCCGGAGCGTTCCCGCCCCTGCCGCCTGCACGAGCACGCGCGCGGCGTCGGTCGTGGCCGTCGCCGTCACGGAGCCGCGGTACTTCACCCAGCCGTCTCCGCCCACGGTCGCGGTGAAGGGGTTCGACAGCACCGTACCGTCGGCGGAGCGCAGCGCGAGCGAGACGGGGGTACCGCTGGTCGCGGTGGTGCGCGCCCAGAACGACACGTCGTAGACGCCGTCCTTCGTGAGGGCCACCCCGGTGTCGAAGCCCGCGTTCTCCACGCCGTACGTCCCCGCGCCGCTGTTCAGGTCGAGCTGCAGGTAGGTGCGGTTGCGCTCGTTCATGCGCTCGTCGTCGTCGACCGGCTTCGCCGATCCCGCACCGCCGCCCAGGGCCACGGGCGTCCACGCGGTCATCCCGGTGAAGCCCCGGTTGTCGACGGGCAGGAACTCGAACGAGCGGTTGCGCACGAGCTCGGCGTACAGGCCGCCGTCTGCGGCATTGTTGATGTCTTCGAAGAAGACGCCGTACATCGCGTCATCGATCTCGGCGCCGTTCTGGCTCGGGTCAGCCGTGATCGAGTAGTCCGCGGTCTCGTCCGTCGGGTACGCCGCGAGCAGCCGCTGCTGCTCCGCCGCGCTGATCGGCAGGACGGTTCCGTGACGCGGACGCGCCGGGAGGGTGGCATCCAGAACCGACGTCCAGTTCCCGGAACCGATGTCTCGGGTCTCGAACATCATGTAGCCCTGACCGCCGTGGTAGCTCGGTTGGTCGATGAGCATGTACCAGTGACCGGCCTCGGCGTTGTCGGCGAACACCGTGGGTCCCTCGCCGTTGGTGAACGTCCCGCCCCAGGGGTTGGGCTGACCGACGCCGATCTGCTCCTTCACGAGCTGCCAGCCGGGGCTGGAGGTCGGGGTGGGAAGGGAGCCGGATACGGTCGCGGTGAGCGAGGTCGAGCGCTCCTGGCGCACGGTCATCGACGCTTCGTCTTTGATGAAGCGGTAGTACGTGTCGCCGTCGCGCACGACGGTGGCGTCGATCGTGCCCTTACCCGCGCCGCGCTGGACGTCGACCCATGGCTGCGGCTCGCTGAAGGTGACGAAGTCGCGCGTGGTGACCATCATCATGCGGTTGTAGGTGTCCGATGCCTTCCGGCCCGCGGTGGACGCGCTCGGGTACAGGTTCGATGCCCAGTAGACGACGTACTCACCGCGGTCGGCGTCCCACGTGGCTTCGGGGGCCCAGGTGTTGCCGGCCAGCTCGCTCGACACGGTGATCTGCCGGAGCGGGCTCCAGGTCGCGAGGTCGTCGGACTGCCAGACATTGAGCGTGCGGCTGCCGACCTCCTGTGCGCGGCCGAAGTCGCCGTTGTAGAGGTCGTACATGTTCAGGTCGGTCGACAGCATGTAGAAGCGGTCACCGTCGGGCGAACGCATCACGAAGGGGTCGCGGATGCCCTTCTCGCCCTGGTCCGAGGTGAGCACGGGCTGCCCGTCGTTCAGGGTCAGCCAGCTCTTCGGGTCGTTCCCGCGGCTCGTGGCGAACGAGATCTCCTCGTCCGTTGTCGTGCTCTCACCGGTGAAGAACGGGAAGAAGTAGCCCTCGAGCTTCTGCTGCGCGGGCTTCGGCTGGACGACCAGGTCGAAGGTGCGCGTGGTCTCGCTCGACCCCTTCGCGACCGTCGCGGTGAGCGTCACGGTCACGGCCGCCGACCCGGTGGCCGGTCGCGCGACCTCGCCGGTCGGGGTCACGACCTGCGCGTTCGACGACGACCACGCCACCGATGTGCCGTTCGACCCGACCGTGGGCAGCGTCACGTTGCCGCGCACGTCGTCGGCATCCGGGATCGAGAGGGCCTTCGCGGCGGTGTCGACGTCCTGGGCGTTCGTCGGGGTGCCCTGCGCGACGAGCGCCTTGACGTCGTCGTCGCTGAGCGCGCTGTCGAAGATCGCGACATCGCGCACGCCGCCCTTCCACGAGCGATCGGGATAGGACGAACGACCGATGTAGCCCACGAGACCGGAGCCGAAGTCGGCGATCGAACGCGAGGTGGCGACCGTGCCGATCTTCGTCTCGCCCAGGTAGGCGGTGATCGAGGTGGGCGTGATCACCGTGGTGTACAGCGCCCATTCGGACGTCGAGGAAGGACCCGGGATGCCGCGGGTGCCGTCAGTCGGAGCGATCCCGCGCTCGAGGGTCCAGGGCTGGGCGATCCGCGGCCCGTCGGTGAGGACCGACTTGACCTGACCGGCCGGATTGGCGGGGTTGAGCAGCCAGTACTGCTGGGGGAGGTTCTCTGTGGTGCCGAAGAACATCGCGGCCTGGTTGCCGGAGCCGGTGCGGTCCTGCAGCCACGCGGAGACGGTGACGGTGCTCTTGCCGTCGAACAATCCCTTCGGCAGCTCGACGTACGCCGCCGACGAACCCGCCGCGCCGCCGGGGAGCGACAGGGCGTCGCCCTCGACCGTCGCCCCGGCGCCGACGACGGTCGCATCGCGACCGTGACCCGAGGCATCGGGAACGACGGTGCCCGAGGTGGCGGCGAAGTCGTACGACGCCAGCGGCGCGGGCAGCGGTGCCGCCGACGCGGCGGCACCCGGAACGAGGCCGGTCAGAACGACGACGGCGGCTGCGGCGATCGCGCCCGCGCGTCGAATCCGTCCCCCGGGCAGATGGGGTCGTGACAGCACCATGATCGTCCTCCTCGACGATGGGTGGCCGGCTGACAGCCGGCGTGCAGCGGCGCTGAATGTGAGCGCTCACTATGAGTAGTGTCTGAGATTCCCAACGGCAAAGTCAATGCATGAATGCGCCACTTTGTGCGTTTCGAGCGGGCGATGTGAAGCTTCACAGAAGCAACAGGCAACTGAAAGAAAGCTGCGCGACTGCGTTTTACGGCCACAACGATGTTTTACTTCCGGCGGGTACCCACACCATTTATCCCCCTGGATGGAAGGTCACTCCGTGAACCGCATATCGAAAATGACCGTGGGCGCGTCCGCCCTCGGGCTGATCCTCGTCTCGGCGGCCGCAGCGCCCGCGCTGGCCCAACCGTCACCCGCCGCGTCTTCCCCCTCCTCCGAGACGCAGCTGCTCGGTGCCATGGCCGAAGCCCTCGGCACCGACGTCGCCGGCGCGCAGGACGTCCTGCGCTTCCAGGCCGACGCCGCCGCCCTCACGGCCGATGCCTCGGCTGTCGCCGGCGACGCCTACGCCGGTTCGTGGATCGATGAGAGCAGCCGCGCCGTCTACGCCGCCGCGACCAGCGAGGTCGCCCGCGCCCTCGTCGCGAACGCCGGTGCCGTTCCGGTCGCGGCCGAGCACTCGCTGAACGAGCTCGAGGGTGTCACCGCGCGTGTCAGCGCCGCAGACCGCCCCGCCGGGGTCGCCTCGTGGCACGTCGACGTCGCGGCCAACGATGTCGTCGTCGAGGCCCTCCCGGGCTCGGAGGCCAGCGTGACCGCCTTCGTGACCGGCCTCGGCGTCGACGCCGACGCGGTGCGCGTCGAGACGGCCGGCGGCACGCCGCAGACCTTCGACGACCTGCGCGGCGGCATCGCGTATTACATCTCGAACCAGTACCGCTGCTCGATCGGCTTCGCTGTCGTGGGCGGCTTCGTCACCGCCGGCCACTGCGGCAGCCAGGGCGAGAGCACGAACTACGGCACCTTCGCGGGCTCGTCGTTCCCCGACAACGACTACGCCTGGGTCTCCACCCCGAATCACAACCCCCTGGGCGAGGTCGTCGACTGGTCGGGCGGCAACGTGGCGGTCAAGGGTTCCACGCCCGCCCCCGTCGGAGCGACGGTCTGCCGGTCCGGGTCGACCACCGGATGGCACTGCGGCGAGATCCTGGCCTACGACACATCCGTGCAGTACGGCAGCGACACCGTCAACGGTCTCATCGAGACCACCGTGTGCGCCGAGCCCGGCGACTCGGGCGGTTCGCTCCTCGCCGGTGATCAAGCCCAGGGCGTGACCTCCGGCGGATGGGGCGACTGCAGCAGTGGTGGTCAGACCTGGTTCCAGCCGGTGAACGAGATCCTCGACGCCTACGGCCTCACCCTGCTCACGAACTGAGCACCCGCAACGCCCCGATCACCCTCGTGGAGTCGGGGCGTTGCCGTGCCCGCTACTGTCGATGTCCATGGCCGTGACCTTCACCGACATGCCACTCGACCTGCTGCGCGAGTACCGCCCCTCCCTGGTGGAGCCCGCGGGATTCGACGACTTCTGGAGCGAGACCCTGACCACGGCCCGGGAGTCCGCCCGCCCCGCGTCCCTCACCCCTGTCGAGGCCCCCGTCAGAGCGCTGAGCGTTCACGATCTGACGTTCACCGGCTTCGCGGGGGACGAGATCCGCGGCTGGGTCGTGCGGCCGCACGGCGACGAGGTCCTCCCCGCCGTCATCGAGTACATCGGCTACGGCGGCGGCCGTGGGTTGCCCGGCGAGAAGCTGTCGTGGGCGGCAGCCGGATACGTCCACGTCATCATGGACACGCGCGGCCAGGGCTCCACGTGGAGCAAAGGCGACACCCCCGACCCGCACGGCTCGGCGGCTGCGTTCCCCGGTGTCATGACGCGCGGCATCCTCGACCCCCGCGACTACTACTACCGCCGCCTCTACACCGACGCCGCACGTCTCGTCGATGTGGTGCGCGAGCTCCCCGGCGTCGATCCCTCTCGCGTGGCCGTCACCGGGGGCAGCCAGGGCGGGGCCCTGTCGATCGCGGCGGCCGCCCTCAGCGGCGATGCGGTGGCGGCGGTCATGCCCGACGTGCCGTTCCTGTGCGACATCCCGAACGCGATCGTCCGCACGCCGTCGGCACCCTTCACCGAGATCACGCGGTACCTGTCGGTGCACCGCGACGAGGCCGAGCGCGCCCTGCACACCCTCTCGCACATCGACGGCGCCATCCACGCGCGCCGCATCAGCGCGCCCGCCTACTTCTCCGTCGGTTTCATGGACGACATCGTTCTACCGTCCGGAGTGTTCGCGGCGTTCCACGCACTCGCCTCCGACGACGCAGCGATCGAGGAGTACACCTACAACGGCCACGAGGGCGGCGGCCACCGCCACTGGATGCGCCAGGTCGCCTGGCTCGACGCGCGCTTGGACCGGTAGGGCCGGTCTTAGCACCGGTGGCCCCGACCCCGCGTCTCGACTGCGCCGCGCCCTGCCGCGCATAGGAGGGGTGAACCCTCACCCCCACACGCTCGGCGCGGGGCGCTTCGTCGACGGCAGGGCCGAACCCGCCGCCCAGTCGTGCACCCACGACTCGATGTCGGGCAGCCCCTCGGGGCGCCCGACGGCGGCGAACAGCTCGTCGTGCGGGACCGTGCCGCCGGTACGGCGGAGGATGCGGGCACGGATCATCGCCCGGGCGTAGATCTCGCCCCTCACCAGCGCGCGGTGTTCGAGGTAGACCGCGCGATCGTCGTGCCCGATGAGACGGGTCTCGAGCACGAACCGCTGCCCGAGCTCGAGGGAACGACGGAACGTGATGGTCTCGGCGGCGACCACCGCGTACCAGCCCTGCTTCGTCATCGCGGCGAGCAGACCGGTGCGGGTCAGCAGATCCCACCGCCCGAGGTCGAACAGCGACAGGTACCGTCCGTTGTTCAGGTGGCGCAGCAGATCGATGTCGGTGGGCAGGACGCGGATCGACACGCGGGCCACGGTGTTCGGATCGATGGGACCTTCGCGACGAAGACGACGGCGGGCACGAGCGAGCACCAGCAGGGTGCGCCAGAGGACGTTCACGAGGGGCGAGCGTAGCGATCCGACCACGGGTCGGCGATCCCGTTGTAGACGAGCGACAAGGTGGCCAGCTCGCCATATAGCGCATCCGGGAGCCGGAGCGCCTCGATTTCACCCGCGACGAGCGCCCGCGTAGAGTCGCGCCATGACTGCGGAAGCCCGAACCGACATCGTCGTCCGTCCGGTAAGAGACGTGGATGCCGAGGCCCTCGGCCGCGTGCACGCGACCTGCTGGCACGAGACCTACGACCACCTGATCAGCAAGGCCGCCCTCGAGGCCGTCTCGCCTCGCCGCATGGCCGAACTCTGGACCCACTGGGCCTCCCAGGGTGAGGATTACCGCATGCACGCGGCCCTCGTCGACGGCGAGATCGTCGGTTTCGTCGGCTCGGGCCCGGCGCGCGACGACGACGCTCCGCGCGAGCGCGAGCTGTACTTCATCTACCTGCTCGACGCGTACCACGGCACCGGTATCGGCCAGCAGCTGTTCGACGCTGCGATCGACGACGGTGAGGGCGTGTACCTCTGGGTCGCCGAGGACAACCCCCGCGCGCACCGCTTCTACACGCGCAACGGCTTCACCCTCGACGGCGCCTCGCAGGTGCAGCCCTTCCTCGGTGAGGAGCTCACCGAGGTGCGCTTCGTCCGCTGACGTGCTGCAGATCTGGGCCCTCGACGGCATTCCCGAGATCACCGCGGGCGACGACCTCGTCCGGGTGATCCTGGATGCCACGACCGAACCCCTGCGTGACGGTGTCGACGGGTCGCTCCGCGACGGCGACATCGTGGTCGTCACCAGCAAGATCGTGTCGAAGGCCGAGGGCCGGATCATCCGCGCCGCGGACCGCGAGGACGCCATCACGCGCGAGACCGTGCGTCTCGTGGCATCGCGCACCTCCCCCACCGGGCACGTGACGCGGATCGTCGAGAACCCCCTGGGCATCGTCTCGGCCGCCGCCGGCGTCGACGCGAGCAACACCCCCGAGGGCACCGTGCTGCTGCTGCCGATCGACCCTGACGCCTCCGCGCGCGCCTTGGCGACCGGGCTGCGCGCCGCGACCGGGGCCCACGTCGGCGTCCTGATCACCGACACGCTCGGCCGCGCCTGGCGCGAGGGCCAGACCGATCACGCCATCGGCGCGGGCGGCGTGCACGTGTTCGAAGACCTGCGCGGAACGACGGATGCCGAGGGCCGCCCCCTCGTCGTGACCCTGCCCTGCGTGGCCGACGAGATCGCCGCGGCCACCGACCTCGTCAAGGGCAAGGCCGCGCGCCGCCCCGTGGCGGTCGTGCGCGGCCGCGGCGACCTGGTGGGAGAGCTCGACCTGCCCGGAGCACGCTCGATCGTGCGCGATCCCGTGCGGGACATGTTCCGTCAGGGAGCCGACGAGGCCTATGCCGAGGGCTTCGCCGCGGGGCGGGCCGCCGCGGGCTGACGCGGCGGGTCATCGCGCGGGGTGCTGACGCCGCGGTCGCGTCGTCCGCGCCTTGCCACCGCTCTCGCGTGTCGAGACCGCAGCCGTTCGGCGAAGAGGACGCATCGCACCGACGGTGGGCGCCCGCGGTCTCGGCGCCGACTCAGCGCACCCCGCGGGCGGCGAGGGCCTCGCCGAGCTGGTCGGCGTGCCGAAGCGACAGCACGAGGAACGGCACGATCGAGAGTCGCAGCGACGGCCGCACACCGCGGGCCCTCTGCGCCTCGCGCACCTCGGCAGCCCGTCGCGCCAGCACCGGCACGGTCGTGACCGTGACGGCGAGCAGCAGCGCTGCGCGCTCGGCATCGCCTCCGACCCGCCGCAGCGGGGCGAGTCCTCGCTCGAGGGCGTCGAGCAGCTCGTCCGCGCGCGTCGTCAACGGCAGCAGGGCCGCGATCAGCAGCGCCGCCGTCACGCGCGCGGTGTTCGCGACGGCGGGTTCGATGCCGAGGAACAGCAGTTGCCCCGCCGCGGTGACGACGACGATCCATCGCAGGGCCCAGGTCTGTCTGGCCAGCTCCCGAGCCCCCAGAGCCGACACCGCGTAGGAGGCCCCCGCCGCCGCCGCCGCGACCCCCGCGGCCCACAGGGTGGTCGGCAGCACCGCCACCGCGAGGGCGAGCACCGCGACCGCCAGCATCTTCGGGCCGGCGGGGAGCCGATGAAACACCCCCGTCCCCGGCCGATACACGGTCAGCACGTCAGCGACCGCTCATAGCGATCGACGATCCCGGATGCCGCGCCGGCGGCGAGCACGCGACCGTCCGCGAAGAGCACCGCGGCTTCGCATCGTCGTGCGAGGGCGAGATCGTGGGTGACGACGAGCGCGCGGTGGCGTCCGTCTCCGAGCAGATGGTCGGCCACCCGGCGGGCGTTGCGTGCGTCGAGGAGGGCCGTGGGCTCGTCGGCGACGACCAGCGCGGGGTCGCGCACGAAGGCGCCGCAAAGCGCGAGCAGTTGCTTCTGCCCACCGGACAGGTCCGAGGCGGGACGGTCCGCGAGGTCGGTGAGACCGAACCGTTCGAGGGCCGCGGCCACGCGCGCCGCCCGCTCGGGCTTCGGCAGGCGCTCGGGACGCAGCGAGAAGGCGACGTCATCGGACACGACCGGCATCACGATCTGCGCGTCGGGGTTGCTCAGCACGAGGGCGATGCGGCGGCGGTGGGTCGCGGCATCCGTCGCCGGATCCGCTCCGAGCACCTCGAGCGCGCCCGAGGACCGGGGCACGAGCCCCGCGACGACGCGGGCGAAGGTCGACTTGCCGGAGCCGTTGTCGCCGATCACGGCGATCGTGCGGGCATCGAGGTCGAGGGTCACGTCGCGGAGGACGTCTCGGCCGTCGAGGCGTGCGGCCAGGCGAGAGCAGCGGACGGTTCCTCCGCGGATCGTCGGCCTCACGCGCGGGCGATCGCCGCGGGGCGCACCGGAGTGCCCCAGTCGCGTCGGAAGCCCCGCGGGTAGGCGCGGACGAGGGTCGAGACCACGACGGTCGCGAGAGCGGCCTTGAGCAGATCTCCGGGGACGAAGACCAGGCTCGACAGCGCCGTCTCCCCGAGCGGCAGCCGGGTCACGAGACTCTGCACGGGGATGCCGACGGCGTAGATCGCGACGATCCCGCCCGAGACCATGGCCAGACCCGTACGCCAGACGACGGGCCGCCGTCCGCCCGCGTGCACCACGAGGCCGATGACCGCCGCCCCGAGGATCCACCCCAGCGCGTAGCCCGCCGTGGGCCCGAAGAAGACCGCGATGCCGCCGCGTCCGCCCGCGAGCAGCGGGAAGCCCGCCGCGACGAGGGCGAGCAGCACCGTGACCGAGAGGGCGCCGAGCGCCGGGCCGAGGACGGCACCCGCGATCATGACCCCGAGGGTCTGTGCGGTGATCGGCACGCCGCCGAAGACCGGGAAGCTCCCGGGGAGCCCGAGAACGGCGATGAGGGCGGCGAAGACGGCCACGCGGGCGAGGTCGGTGGCATCGAGGGAGCGGCGCATGGGGGCCTTTCGGATCGGGTACCTGAACACTGTTCACCTGAACGGCGTTCACTATACTCAGACTCATGGCACCGCGAGGACATACGGCCGACGACGTCGCGCGCACCGCCCTGCGGATCCTCGACGACCACGGCCTCCCCGACCTGACGATGCGTCGCCTCGCAACCGCCCTCGACGTGCAGGCCAGCGCCCTGTACTGGCACTTCCCCAACAAGCAGTCCCTGCTCGCGGAGCTGTCCGATCGGATCATGGGGCGCATGGCATCCGGCACCTCCGACGACCTCCGCTCTCGGGCCGGTGCCCTGCGCGATGCCCTACTGGCCTACCGCGACGGCGCCGAGGTCGTCTCGAGCACGCTCGCTCTGGGCCTGGGCTCGACCCTCGCGCTCGACCGACTGACCCAGGCGGTCGCCGCCGACGGCTTCGCCCCCGACACCGCTCGGCGGGTCGCCACCACGGTGCTGCACTACGTCCTCGGGTTCGTCTGGCACGAGCAGCAGCGCCTGCAGTACGACAGCGCCGGGGCCCGAGAGGGAGCACGGGATACGCCCTTCACCGCTGCATCCTCCGCCGACGACTTCACCTTCGGCCTCGATCTCATCGCCGCGGGGCTGCGCGCGAACGGTCGCGTCTGAGGCCCGAGCGGCCACCAGGGGAGTTACAGGGACCACCCGCGTTCCCCGAGACGACCCGAGATGCCGCGCATCGGCTCGTGATCTGGCCCGCCGGCTCGTGATCCCGGGGACGGCGACCCGCGGCAGCGTCAGCGCTGCTTGACCTCGCCGAACAGGCGCGCGATCGGCACGAGCACCGCGGGGCGCGCGGCCACCCAGGCCGCGGCCATCACGACGAGGGATGCCGCGAAGATCAGCAATCCGGTGGGATCGCTCACGAACGCCTCGGGATCGACCGCCCCGCGCGCGGCGTACATGTGGTTCAGGTTGCGCAGGGCGCCGGTGGCGAGGACGAGGGCGACGTGCACGATGATGAACGCCACGAAGAAGAGCATCGTGGGGAAGTGCACCTTGCGCGCCCACTCGACCGGGTACAGACGGTTGAGCCTCTCGGCGTTCTTGGGCCACACGCCCGACAGACGCACACCACTGACGATCGCCAGAGGCGCGGCGACGAAGGTGATCGCGAAGTACGACAGCTGCTGGAGACTGTTGTAGTTCACCCAGCCGTTCTCGGTGGGCCAGTCGAGAGAGGCGTACTGCAGCGCGGCCGAGAGCGCGTTGGGGAAGACCTCCCACGACGTCGGCACGATCCGCATCCACTGCCCGGTGACGAACAGCAGCACCACGAAGACGACGCCGTTCGCCATCCAGAGGATGTCGAGCGCCTGGTGGAACCACAGCGCGAGGCTGATGCGGCGCTTCTTGTTGTTGCGCGGCGACCAGAAGGCCGAGGGCCTCTTCTCTCGGCGTACCTGCCACCCGGTGCGGATGATCAGCAGCAGGAAGAAGCTGTTGAGGAAGTGCGACCAGTTCAGCCACGCCGGAAGCCCCACCGGAGCGGATGCGGGCAGGTGGTACTCGCCCGGGAATGCCGCGAGGAACTCCCGCCCGGGGCCGATCGCGAGCACGAATCGCGCGAGAAGCACGACGATGCCCACGAGAGCGAGTGCGAAGACGCCGAGAACGGCGGTCGATCCGAGCAGCTGGACGGGCGAGTAGTCGCCGAGGGCGGCTACCCGGGGCTTCGCGCCGGGTACCGCGCGAGTCGCGGAGCGACGGGCCGCGGCGCCGGGCCAGACGGTGCGTGCAACGGTGAGGGGCGGCCGCGGGGCCGGGTGCGCGAGGGCCCCGGGTGCCTCGGCCGGGGGCACGGGCACCGAGGTCGCGCCGATCGCGCCGTCAGCCGGCTCGGCGGGGACTGTCGCCGCAGACGCCCCAGCGGATTCGGACGCGTGCACCGGATCCGGACGCGACGGCGCCTCCGACCCGATTCCGCTGCGCACTCCCGAATCCGACGCCGAGCGCACACCGGATGCAGCACCGGATGCCGGAGGCCAGGGCTCCCCGCCGGGCTCGCGCGGCAGACCTCGGCGCACGCCGGTCGCCGCGGCATCCGACGTCACGCTCTGCTGTTCCGGACCGAGCGAAGGGCTCGCGAGCTCGACGGATTCGGACACGTGCCCCGGATCCGGGCGCGACGGTGCCTCCGACCCAATTCCCGTGGACGAATTCGAATCCGCTGCGGGAGAGCCGGCGCCGCGCTTCTCGACGGCCGCTGCGGGGCCGTCCGCGTCATCGTGAGGCGAAGACGTCGAGGGCGCGTCCGAGCCCGCGAGCGGCCAGGGCTCCCCACCGGGGACGCGCGGCAGCCCGCGACGCGGAGTGCGGGGTGTGGACGCCATCTACTTCTTGTGAGCCTCGAGCGCGCTGATGAGTTGCGGGACGACGGTGAACAGATCTCCGACGATACCGAAGTCGGCGATGTCGAAGATCGGCGCCTCGGGGTTCTTGTCGATCGCGACGATCGTGCGAGCGGTCTGCATGCCCGCGCGGTGCTGGATCGCACCCGAGATCCCCAGGGCGACGTACAGCCTCGGCGAGACCGACACCCCCGTCTGCCCGACCTGCGCGGTCGCGGGTACGTACCCCGCGTCGACGGCCGCGCGCGAGGCGCCGACGGCAGCGCCCAGGGCGTCGGCGAGCTGCTCGACGAGGACGAAGTCCTCTTTCGATCCCACGCCCCGGCCCCCGGCGACGACCGTCGCCGCGCCGCGCAGCTCCGGCCGGCTCGAGGGAGCGGTCGTCTCGGAGAACGCCTCGACGCGCGCGGAGGGCATCGCGGATGCCGGCACCTCGAGGTCTCGCACGGCGAGCGGCTGCGCGTCGAGGCGCCCCTCGACCGCCCCGGGCCGCAGGGTCGCGACGAGGGGCCCGAAGGTGGGCGCGCCGTCGACGGTGAAGGCACCGCCGAACACCGAATGGTGGGCCACCACACCGAGGTCGTCTCGAGCGACGCCGACGACGTCGGTGGCGAGGGGAAGGCGCAGCCGCACCGCGAGGCGGGCCACCGCATCACGCGATTCGATGGCGTTCGAGGCGAGCACCAGGTCGGGGTTCTCGGCTGCCACGGCGGCCGCGAGCACGTCGACGACCGGGCCGGTCAGGAGGGCGGGGTCCACCTCGGCGGAGAGGACGCGGACCGCCCCGAGCTCCGCGGCCTCCCGGGCGGCGCGGTCGAGCACCCCGGCGGGGGCCGCGATCACCGCGACCGGCTCTCCCACCGAGTCCGCGGCCACGAGCAGCCCGGGGGACGAGGCCGCCAGCGCTCCGGAGGGCAGCACCTCGAGCAGCACAAGAGCAGTGCTCATCACGCCACCCCCTCGGCCACGAGGAAGGCCGCGAGCTTCTCGCCGGCATCGCCCTCGTCGATGATCTTCGTCCCGGCCTCTCGCGGCGGCCTCTCGGCGACCGACAGCATGATGTACCGGGCCTGCGCCGGGTCTTCGGCCTCGACGCCCAGCTCGACGGCATCCGGGGTCTCGTACGGCTTCTTCTTCGCGGCCATGATGCCCTTGAACGTCGTGAACCGCCCCTCGGGCAGCGCCTCGGTCACCGAGACCACCGCGGGAAGCGACGCCGACACCCGCATCGTCCCGGCATCGCTCACGCGGTCACCGGACACGGTGTCGTCGGTCACCTCGAGACTCGACAGCGCGGTGAGCTGCGGCACGCCGAGCACCTCGGCGACCATCGCCGGAACGACTCCCCCACCGCCGTCGGTGGAGAGGTTGCCCGCGATGACCAGGTCGAACCCCGTGCGCCGGATGGCTGCCGCGAGCACGTCGGCGGTCAACAGCAGGTCGGCACCGCGCAGGGCGTCGTCGACGACGTGCACGGCCGAGGTCGCGCCCATCGCGAGCGCCTTTCGCACGGTCGCCGTGGCCGAGGCCGGAGCCATCGTGAGCACCACGACCTCGGTGCCGGGGTTCGCGTCGGCGTATGCGAGGGCGGCTTCGACCGCGCGCTCGTCGATCTCGTCGAGCACCGGGGCCGACGCGGCACGGTCGGAGAGCCCGGTCTCGAGGTCGAGGCGACGCTCACCCCAGGTATCGGGGACTTCCTTGATCAGCACCACGATCTTCATCGATCATGCTCCTTCGGTGAGAGGACGAATGCCGCCGCCCCGCGGCAGCGGCCGGACTCGGAGCGCCGACGGGCTCAGCCGCCGCCGGGCAGCGCGGCCCGCGGGCGAGCGGTACCGTGAAACGCGAGGAGGACCGATGACGCGACGATTACCGGTCGACCCGATCGCCGAGGCCAAGCGCCAGTGGCTCGCACACGGGTGGGACGCCGCCGCCGACGGCATGACGGTCGTGACCTCGGTGATCCGCGCGCACCAGTTGCTCCTGGCATCCATCGATCGTGCGCTCAAGCCCTTCGACCTGTCGTTCTCGCGGTTCGAGATGCTGCGGTTGCTCGCCTTCACGCGAGAGGGCCGGATGCCGATGGCCAGCGCGATCGCGCGCCTCCAGGTGCACCCGACGAGCGTCACGAACACGGTCGAGCGCCTCGCTCGAGACGGGCTCGTGACGCGCGAACCGCACCCGACCGACGGGCGTGCGGCCCTGCTCGCGCTCACCGAGGACGGGCGTCGACGGGTCGACGACGCCACGACGGCCTTGAACGAGGTGTTCGCCGATCTGGGCCTCGACGACGATGACGCGACGGCACTGGTGCGGATCATCGCGCGCTTCCGCAAGGGCGCCGGCGACTTCGCCGACCCCGCGCCGGTGCCCGATCCGCTCTGAGCGCTCATCGGTGCGTGAACGACGGCGACCGCTTCTCGCGGAAGGCCGCCATCCCCTCCTTCTGATCGGCGGTGTCGAACAGCGCCGCGAACGCCTGCCGCTCGAAGCGCACGCCCTCGGCCAGCGTCGATTCCAGGGCCACGTCGAGAGCGGCCTTGGCCGCGTACAAGGCCGGGAGCGGCTTCTCTGCGATCGTGCGGGCGACCGCCTCGGCTTCGTCGAGCAGGTCGGCCGACGCCACCACACGAGAGACGAGTCCGGCGCGCTCGGCCTCGGCGGCGTCGATCATGCGTCCGGTGAGCACGAGCTCGGCGGCCTTGTAGTACCCGAGCGCGCGGACGAGCCGCTGGGTGCCGCCCATGCCCGGGATCACGCCGAGCTGCACCTCGGGCTGGCCGAACTTCGCGCGATCGGATGCCAGGATCACATCGCACATGAGAGCGAGCTCGCACCCGCCGCCCAGGGCGTACCCCGAGACCGCGGCGATCACGGGCGTGCGGACGGCGGCGAAGCGCGCCCAGGCGCCGAAGTGGTCGGTGAGCATCATGTCGAGACCCGACTTCTGCTCCATCTCTTTGATGTCGGCCCCGGCCGCGAAGGCCTTCTCGCTGCCGGTCACCACGATCGCGCCGACGCCTTCGTCGGCGTCGAACGCCTCGGCAGCCGCGACGACCTCGGTCATGGTCCGTGTGTTGAGCGCGTTCAGCGCCTCGGGGCGATCGAGGGTGATCCACCCGACTCGTGCGCGCTGCTCGACGCGGATCGTCTCGTACCCTGCATCGTGATCCGTCATGTCACTCCCGTCTCATCGGCGCGGCGAAGCCCGCACCGGCATGCTCGCACGACCCGCCGACATCCGCCCGGGCCTTTCCTCCGCGCGCGTCACGCGGCCAGGACGCTGCGACCCACGATGAGCCGCATGATCTCGTTCGTCCCCTCGAGGATCTGGTGCACACGCAGATCGCGAACGACCTTCTCGATGCCGTAGTCCTGCAGGTAGCCGTATCCGCCGTGCAATTGCAGCGACTCGTTGGCGACGCGGAAGCCGACGTCGGTCGCGAACCTCTTCGCCATGGCGCACCGGGTCGCGGCGTCCGGAGTCTTCGCATCCAGGGCGGACGCCGCATCGCGCACGAGCAGTCGTGCGGCTTCGAGCTCGGTCGCCATGTCGGCCACCGCGAACACGACCGACTGCTTCTCGGCGAGGGCCTCGCCGAAGGTGAAACGCTCGTGCACGTAGGCGATCGCGCGATCGAGCGCCCAGCGCGCCCCGCCGATCGAGCACGTGGCGATGTTCAGGCGACCGCCGTTGAGGGCGTTCATCGCGATCGAGAAGCCGCGTCCCTCGCCGCCGAGGAGGTTCTCGGCGGGCACGCGCACCTCGTCGAAGATGACGGGACGGGTGGGCTGCGCGTTCCAGCCCATCTTCTTCTCGTTCGCTCCGAACGAGAGTCCTTCGGAGTCGGCGGGCACGAGGAAGGCGCTGATGCCGCGCGCTCCCGGCTCCCCCGTGCGAGCCATGACGACGTAGACCGACGCCTCGCCCGCGCCCGAGATGAACTGCTTGACCCCCGTCAGCACGTAGGTGTCGCCGTGCCGGATCGCCGAGGTGGTGATGGCCGCGGCGTCGGACCCGGCGCCGGGCTCGGTGAGGCAGTAGGCGCCGAGATCTTCCATGGCCACCAGCGACGGCAGCCACCGCTCGCGCTGCTCGGCGGTGCCGTAGGTGTCGATCATCCACGCGACCATGTTGTGGATCGTGATGTAGGCCGTGACCGTCGGGTCGCCGTAGGCGAGCTCCTCGAAGATCGCCACCGCGTCGACGCGCGACAACCCGGCGCCGCCCACGTCGTCGTTGACGTAGACGCCGCCGAGACCCAGCTCCCCCGCGCGGCGCAGCACGTCGCGGGGGAAGTGCTTCTCGGCATCCCATTCGAGGGTGCGCGGGGCGAACTCGGTCGCCGCGAAGTCGCGCACCGCGTCGAGGATGGCATCGCGCTCGTCGGAACTCAGGGTGCCGGTCGACGGGGCGTCGAGCGCGGGAGCAGGGGTGGTGTCCATGCGGCTCTCCTTCGGAAAGCGACGGCGTCGTCGCTCCCCTCAGATTACCTGGACGTCCTACTAATTGATAGAGGTACCGACTACGAGGCGGAGACCCCGAACAACGCGCCGACCGCGTAGGTCGCGGCGAGCGCGAGCGCACCGCCGACCACCGTGCGCAGCACCGCCCGCCCGCGCCGCGCCCCACCGAGCACGGCGGCGACGTAGCCCGTGATCGCGAGCGCGATGAGCACGGCGACGAAGGTGAGCGGAACGCGGATCTCGACCGGCGCCAGCAGGATCGTCGCGAGCGGCAGCAGCGCGCCGATGGTGAAGGCGACCGCCGAGGCGAAGGCCGCGGCCCACGGGCTCACGACATCCTCTGCGTCGATGTTGAGCTCGACCGAGAGGTGGGCCTTGAGGGCGTCGGATGCCGTGAGCTCGTTCGCCACGCGCGTCGCCGTGTCACGCGAGAGCCCCTGGGCCTCGTACATGCCCACGAGCTCGGCGAGTTCGGCCTCGGGGTCATCGGCGAGCTCACGCCTCTCTTTCTGGATGAGGGCGTGCTCGCTGTCGCGCTGGCTCGAGACCGAGACGTACTCGCCGAGCGCCATCGAGATGGCCCCACCGACGAGGGCGGCGAGGCCCGCGATCAGCACCGGACCGGTGTCGCTCATGGCCCCCGCGACACCGACCACGACCGCGGCCGTCGAGACGATGCCGTCGTTGGCGCCGAGCACGCCGGCGCGCAACCAGTTCAGTCTCTGCGAGAGCCCCTGGCGATGGGGCTCATCGGAGTGGGGCCCCGGGGGCGTCGCCGCGGGCGCGTTCTCGGTCATGCGACGAGCGTACGACCGCGTCCGTCCCGACGGGCCGATGACGGTTCACGGCCGTCGCGTTCCCTCCCCGTTCACCGGGTCGTCACGAACTCCAGGCAAAATCCACAGGATCGCGCCGCCCGCGCGGGTCGCTCCCCCACCCGAATCCGAGGACACAGCCATGCCTTCGACCTTCCTTCGCCGCGCCGCCGCGTTCACCGCGACGACCGCGGCGGTGTGCGCTCTCGCCCTGTCGAGTACCACCGCGGCATCCGCCGCGATCGTTTCGCAGCCCGTCTCGAACAGCGTCTCCGACGCCGCGATCAGCGTGACCCCGGTCGGCTCGTACGACACCGGCGTCTACAAGGAGTCGGCCGCCGAGATCGTGCAGGCCTACCGCGACCGCCTGTTCGTCGTCAACGCGCAGGCCGGCACCGTGACGGTGCTCGACAACAGCGATCCCAAAAAGCCCGTCAAGCTGTTCGACATCTCGTCGAACGGTGTCGCCAACTCGGTCGCCGTCCGCGACGACGGTCTCGGCGTGATCGCCTTCGAGGCCAGGACGAAGACCGACCCCGGTCACCTCGTCTTCTTCGACGCCAACAAGTCGGATGCCGCGAGTGCGAAGCTCGGCGAGGTCACCGTCGGCGCCCTGCCCGACATGGTGACGTTCTCGAAGGACGGCTCGTACGTCGTCGTCGCCAACGAGGGCGAGCCGGCGGCGGACTTCTCGGTCGACCCCGAGGGCTCGGTCAGCGTCGTCGCGGTGTCTTCCGCTCTCGCCGCCCCCGCGCAGAGCGCGGTCAAGACCGCCGGGTTCCGCGCCTTCGAGCCGGGCGGCACGAAGACGCTCGATGCGAAGGTGCGCGTCTTCGGCCCCGACGTGGCCGCCCCGGGCCAGGACCCGGCGACCCTGTCGACCAACCGCGTCTCGCGCAACCTCGAACCCGAGTACATCACCACCGACGGCACGGTGGCCTACGTCACCCTGCAGGAGAACAACGCCGTTGCGACGGTGGATCTCACGAAGGCCGAGGTGACCGGCATCCTGCCTTTGGGCTACAAGGATTGGGGCACCGTCGGACTCGACCCGAGCGACAAAGACGGCACGACGGCCGCCGAGAGCATCCACACCGTCGCTGGGCTCAAGGGCCTCTACATGCCCGACGGAATCGCCTCGTACTCGGCGAACACCAACGGCAAGGCCACGACCTACCTCGTCACCGCCAACGAGGGCGACGGGCGCAAGTGGGGCTCCTTCGACGACGAGGCGCGCATCAACGCCTTCGGCAAGAACGGCCTGGCGCCCATCTGCGCCTCGAGCCCGCTCGCGGGCCAGACCGCCAATGACGCCGCCGGTCGCCTCAAGGTCGTCACGGACCTCGGCAAGACAGCGGACGGCTGCTACAGCGAGCTCTACGCCTACGGCGGGCGCTCCTTCTCGATCTGGGACACCAAGGGCGCTCTCGTCTTCGACTCGGGCGACCAGTTCGAGCAGAAGCTCAAGAACGTCGCCCCGCAGCTGTTCAACGTCTCGAACGACAACAACACCCTCGACGACCGCAGCGACGACAAGGGCCCCGAGCCCGAGAACGTCACCATCGGCGTCGTAGACGGCCGCACCTACGCCTTCATCGGCCTCGAGCGCGCGGGCGGCGTGATGGTCTACGACATCACCGACCCGACGAAGGCGAGCTACGTCACCTACGTCAACAACCGCAACGTCAACACCACGAAGGCGGACGACACGATCGACTTCGCCGCGTCCGGTGACCTCGGCCCCGAGGGCATCACCTTCGTGTCAGCCCTGCGCTCGCCCACCGGCGTGCCGCTGCTGGTCACGGGCAACGAGGTCTCGGGCACCACGACCGTGTTCGAGGTGCGTCCGACGAAGCCGAAGACCCCCGACCTGCAGATCCTCACGATCAACGACTTCCACGGGCGCCTGCTGCAGGAGACCGGTGGCGTCGCCGGGGCCGCGGTGCTCGCCGGCGCCGTCGAGAAGTACCGCCAGCAGAACCCGAACACCCTGTTCGTCTCGGCCGGCGACAACATCGGCGCGAGCGCCTTCGAGTCGTTCATCGACCAGGACACCCCGACCATCAAGGCCCTCAAAGCCGCGACGCTCGACGTCAGCGCGGTGGGCAACCACGAGTTCGACCGCGGCTTCGCCGACCTGACCGAGCGGGTCATTCCCACCTACGGCGGCAACACGGGAGCATCGAGCGACTTCGCTCTCGGCGCGAACGTCTACAAGAAGGGCACGAACACCCCCGCCCTCAAGCCCTACACGATCAAGCAGGTCGGCAGCACGAAGGTCGCCTTCGTCGGCACCGTCACTCCGCAGACGGCCGGCATGGTCGACCCCTCGAAGATCACCGACATCGAGTTCGGCGACGAGACCGAGGCCGTGAACCGCGAGGCGAAGAACGCCCGCGCGGCAGGTGCCGACATCGTCATCGTGCTGGTCCACGACGGCTCGGAGAGCACGGACTGCACCACGATCGCGACCGAATCCAGCGACTTCGGCGCCGTCGTGCGCGGTGCCTCCGCCGACGTCAACGCGATCGTCTCGGCGCACACGCACCAGAAGTACTCGTGCACCATCGGGGGCCGCTCGGTCATCCAGACCGGCTCGTACGGCACGAACCTCGGCACGCTCGACATCGATCTGGATGCCACCGGCAAGCTCGTCTCGATCGCGCCCGGCGTGCGCTCGCTCTACGACTCCACCGTGGGCCAGTACATCGCCTACCCCCAGGCCGCCGCGGCGAAGGTCGTCGCGGATGCCAAGGCCACCGCCGACACGAAGGGCAAGGTCGAGGTCGGCACGATCACCGCTGACATCACGCGCGCGAAGAACAGCTCGGGTGGTGAGGATCGCGGTGCGTACTCCACGCTCGGCAACACCGTCGCGGACGTGTACCTCTGGGCCACGAGCGAGAACCCCTCGTTCAACGGGCAGGACGCGCAGATCGCGTTCATGAACCCCGGCGGTCTGCGGGCCGACCTGCTCTACGGCTCCGACAACGGCTCCGTGTCGTACCGCGAGGCGGCCAACGTGCAGCCCTTCGGCAACACGCTGGTGACGCTGTCGCTCACCGGCGCGCAGCTGAAGCAGGTGCTCGAGCAGCAGTGGCAGCCGTCGGGTGCGGCTCGCCCGGTGCTCGCGCTCGGCGTCTCGAAGGGCTTCACCTTCCAGTACGACCCGAAGGCGGCCGAGGGCTCGCGGATCTCATCGATCGCACTGAACGGAACGCCCATCGGCGCGACGACCTCGTACCGCGTCGTGACCAACTCCTTCCTCGCGGCGGGAGGCGACAACTTCGGCGTCTTCGCGCAGGGCACGAACAAGGCCGACTCGGGCCAGATCGACCTGCAGGCCACGGTCGACTTCTTCACCGCGAAGAAGACCATCGCGCCCTCACCTCTCGGCCGGGCGTACCTGGTCGGTTCGACGCCGGTCGACGAAGGCACGCCGAAGCCGACGCCCACCGCCAACCCCACGGGTCAGCCCACCGGCAGCCCCACGGCTTCGCCGTCGACCTCGGCGCGCATCACGGCGAGCGCGGCGCGCGTCGAGCAGGGCGGGTCGTTCACCGTCACCGTCTCGGGGCTGAACGCCGGCGAGCAGCTGACGGCCACGCTCAACAGCACGCCGATCGTGATCACCGGCATCCCGGCCGCAGATGCCTCCGGCACCGTGACCTTCCGGGTGAACGTGCCCGCGACTCTCGAACCCGGGGCGCACACGGTGGTCATCAAGCGCGCCGACGGCACCGTGCTCCCCGCTCTCGCGGTCGAGGTGGTCCGTAAGGGGGCCCTGGCGGCGACGGGCGCGCAAGCGCCGTGGGGCATCGCCCTCGCGGGCGGCTTCCTCGTGGTCGCGGGCGGTCTCGCCTTCGCCCTGCGTCGCCGCCGCACCGCCTGACGCGCGGATTCCGCAACGGCCCTCACCCCTCGGGGTGGGGGCCGTTGCGTGCAGGAATCGCCGGACTCCGCCGCGTCAGGACTCGCGCGAGAGACAGATCCCGGCGGCTCGCGACGAGCGCGGCGCCTCAGGCGCGGAGCACCTGGACGTGGACTCCGGATGCCGAGGACTCCACGCGCCAGACCTGCCCGCCGCCGCGGACGGCCGGGGCCGCCTGTGCCGAGATCACCAGGGCCGTGTGCTCGTCGATCGCCACGCCGTCGGAGACGAGCCCGGCATCGACCGCGGCGACCAGACGAGAAAGGGTCCCCCACTGGGCGGCGTGCACATCGACGGCGAAGTCCAGCAGTCCGAGGCCCGCGCGGACCTCGAGCTCGTCGAGTTCCTCGCCGGCGTTCTCCGACACGACCTCGACCCCGCCCAGACGGTATCCGCCGACCAGCGCCGGACCGGCGGCGATCACGGAGCCGGCGGAGAACCCGGCGTACGGCATCCCCTCGCGGACACGCGCGATCACGGCATCCCGGATCTGCGCGAAAGCATCCAGGTAGGCCGGGGTGAGGCCGCCGCCGACGAACAGCGCGTCGGCGGCGAGCGCCGAGGCATCGAAGACTTCGCCCTCAACGATCGTCTTGACGCGGATCTCGGCGGGCACCGCCTGCGCTGCGTCCAACATGGCGCGGTGGAGGGCGATCCTGGTGTCGTCTTCGGCCTCGAGCACGAGCAGCAGCGCGATCACCGGAGCGCGCTCGCCTGCGCGCTCGCGCGCCTCGCGGACGAAGGGACGCAGCAGGTCGCCGCAGCGCGTGACATCGCGCCCGCCACCGAGAAGGAACACGCTCATACGCCCAGTATCGCGGGCCCGTCCACGTCGCGATTCCTAGACTCGACGCATGGACATCCGCCTCCGGCCGAGCGTGCCCGCCGACATCACCTGGCTCGTCGAGCTGCGCGCCGAGGTGTTGCGCGCCGACCTCGAGCGCCTCGGCCGCTTCGACGAGCATCGCGTCCGCGAGCGCCTGCGCACCGGGTTCCGTCCCGAACACACGCGCATCATCGTCGTCGACGGGGCGGATGCCGGTTCTCTCACCGTCCGCACCGACGGGGCGTCGCGCTGGATCGAGCATTTCTACCTGGCATCCGCTCTGCAGGGTCGGGGCGTGGGCGGCGAGGTCCTCTCTCGCGTGCTGGCGGAACCGTGGGACGGCCCGACGCGCCTGAACGTGCTGCAGGGCAGCCCCGCCCGCCGCCTCTACGAGCGCGCCGGATTCACCCTCGACTCCGAGGACGAGGTCGACGTGTTCCTGGTCCGCCCGGCGCACACCTGATGCCCCCGCGCCGCGGCCCGCATCGCCCTGGGCGGGCCGTCCCGCGGACCCCACCCCCGACACACCGCCCACCAGCCCGCCGACCCGGCATGTCGCCGACGAACTCCGCGGGACGGCCCGCCTGGTGAGGGCGAAACCCGACTCAGTACCGCCGCAGCAGCGCGGCCAGGGCCTGTCCGCCGCCGATGCACATCGTCACGACGGCGTACTCCAGGTCGCGACGGCGCAGATCGAGGGCCGCGCGCACCGTGAGGATCGCGCCCGTCGCACCGACCGGGTGGCCGAGGGCGATCGCGCCGCCGTAGGGGTTCACCTTCTCGGGGTCGAGGCCCGCGTCGCGGATCACCGCCACCGCTTGGGCGGCGAAGGCCTCGTTCAGCTCGATCACGTCGACGTCGGCCGGTCTGAGCCCGGTCTGCTCCCACAGCCGCTGCAGCGCGATGACGGGCGCGTAGCCCATGATCTCGGGGTCGACGCCGGCGGTGGTCACGGCCTCGAGCGTCGCGAGCCCCGACAGACCGCGGTCGCGCACGTCGTCCTCGCGCATCAGCACGGTAGCCGCGGCGCCGTCGTTGATGCCCGACGAGTTGCCGGCCGTGACCGATCCGTCCTTCTCGAACGCCGGGCGCAGGTCCGCGAGGGCCTGCAGGGTCGTCCCCGGACGCGGGTGCTCGTCGACCGAGACCTCGACGGGCGTGCGGCCGCCGGTGGTCACCGGCACGATCTCTTCCGCGAAGGCCGCGCGCGCGGCATCCGTCGCCGCTCTGCGCTGGCTCTCGACGGCGAAGGCGTCCTGCTGCGTCCGCGAGACGGAGTATCGGGATGCCACGACCTCGGCCGTCGTGCCCATGTGCCGGCCGCTGAAGGGGTCGGCGAGGATCGCGAGCGTGCCGTCGAGGAGCTGCCGATCGCCGAGCCGTGCGTTGCCGCGGGCACCGTACTCGAGGAAGGGCGTGCGCGACATGCTCTCGTCGCCACCGGCCACGGCGACGTCGATCCCGCCCCAGCGAAGCTCCTGGGCGGCCGACCAGATCGCCTGCAGACCCGAACCGCAGAGGCGATTCACCGTGAACGCGGGCACGCGCGTGGGAAGGCCCGCGGCGAGCGCAACGCGACGGGCGTTGTAGGCATCGGGCCCGTTCTGGGCGATGCAGCCCATCACGACCTCGTCGACCGCGCCTTTCTCGACGCCGGCGCGACGCAGGGCCTCGGTGACGGCGACCGCGCCGAGCTCGTAGGCGTCCACGCCCGAGAGCGCTCCGCCGAACGAGCCGATGGGCGTGCGGGCGCCCGAGACCAGAACGATCTTCGGAGACGACATCAGCCGGCCGCTTCCTCGGGGCGCTCCTGGGCCTCGACGTCGGCGGCATCCGGGACGTAGCCCTCGACGTGGCGCTCGTCGGGACCGACGTATTCCGAGAGGGGGCGGATGAGGGCGTTCGACGCCTGCTGCTCGCGGATGTGCGCGGTCCAGCCGGTCACGCGCGCGGCGACGAAGAGGGGGGTGAAGGTGAGCGTGTCGAAACCCATCAGGTCGTAGGCCGGACCCGAGGGGTAGTCGAGGTTCGGGTAGATGCCCTTGCGCTCGACGAACTGCGACTCGAGCGCGGCGTAGAGGGCGGCGACGTCGGGACGACCGTAGTGCTCGACGAGCGTGTCGAGGGCGGCCTTCATCGTCGGCACACGCGAGTCGCCGCGCTTGTAGACGCGGTGACCGAAGCCCATGATCTTGCGCTTGTCGGCGAGGGCGGTGTCGAGCCACGGCCCGACGTTCTCGGCCGAGCCGATCTCGGTGAACACGTGCAGCACGGCCTCGTTCGCCCCGCCGTGCAGGGGACCCTTGAGAGCGCCGATCGCGCCGACGACCGCGGAGTACAGATCGCTGAGGGTCGAAGCGATGACGCGAGCGGTGAAGGTCGAGGCGTTGAAGGAGTGCTCGGCGTACAGGATCGTCGAGCGGTTGAACGCATCGACGACGACCTCGTCGGCCTCCTCGCCGAAGGTCATCCAGAGGAAGTTCGCCGCATAGTCGAGGTCGTCGCGGGGCTCGACCAGCTCCTCTCCGCGGCGGCGACGCTGACCGTACGCGACCACGGCGGGCAGCTGCGCCCACAGGCGGATCGAGCGCTCGAGATTCTGTTCGGGCGTGCCCACGGCATCCATCACGTTCGAGATCCCCGCGGTCTCGCGCGCGCCGATCACGCTCACGGCCGTGCGTACCTCATCCATCGGGTGGGCGCTCGTGGGCAGAAGGTCGATCGCGGCGCGGACGTCGTCGCTCAACGCGCGGTGCGCACGCTCGGTCCGGCGCAGGTCGGCGAGCTGCGCGGCATCCGGAAGCTCCCCGTTCCACAGCAGGTACGCGACCGCTTCGAACGGCTGGGTGGCGGCGAGCTCCTGCACGGGGTAACCGCGGTACAGCAGGCTGTTGGTCTCGGGGTTCACCTTGCTGACGGCGGTCTCGTCGACCGTGACCCCGGCGAGGCCCTTCTTGATGTCGGTCATCGTCTCTCCCTTGAGTCGTGCTCGTGTGCGGCCGCGTCAGCGTTCGACGGTGAAATCGAACACGTCGGCGTCGAAGCGGGTGTAGCCCTCGTAGTCGATGAGGTCGTACAGGTCGGCGCGGTGCTGCATCTCGCTCAGCTGGTCGCGAAGGTGACCCTCGGATGCCAGGGCGTCGAGGCCGCGGCCCGCCGCGCCCATCGCGAGTCGGAGCAGCGACACCGGCCAGATCACCAGGTTCACCCCGGCGTCTTGCAACTGCTGCGTCGAGAACAGCTCGCTCTTGCCGAACTCGGTCATGTTCGCCAGGATCGGCACGTCGAGCGCCGAGCGCATCGCCTCGAACTCTGCGAGGTCGCGCATCGCCTCGGGGAAGATCGCGTCGGCGCCCGCGTCGACCAGGGCTTTCGCGCGGTCGATGGCGGCATCCAGTCCCTCCACCGCCCGCACGTCGGTGCGCGCCATGATCAGGAAGTCGGGGTCGCGGCGGGCATCGACCGCGGCGCGGATGCGTTTGACCGCGGTGTCGGCGTCGACCACGCTCTTGCCGTCGAGGTGGCCGCAGCGCTTCGGGTTGACCTGGTCCTCGATGTGGGTGCCCGCAAGCCCCGCGTCTTCGAGGGTCTGGATCGTGCGGGCGACGTTCATCGGCTCGCCGAACCCGGTGTCGGCGTCGATGATCGCCGGCAGCTCCGTCATGCGCGCGATCTGCTGACCGCGACCCGCGACCTCGGTGAGGGTCGTGAGGCCGATGTCGGGCAGACCCAGGTCGGCCGAGATCACCGCGCCCGAGATGTAGACGCCGTCGAAGCCCTTGCGCTCGATGAGTCGGGCCGACAGCGGGTTGAAGGCTCCCGGCATCCGGACGAGTTCACCGGATGCCAGCTTCTCGCGCAGCGCGCGACGCTTCTGCTGAGCGGTGGTCTGGGCGTGGAGCATCAGAACAGCCCCTTCGGCGCGGGTGCCAGGGCCAGCACGCCGGGCTTCGCCACGATGGTGAGCTGCATCACCTCGGCCGGGGTCAGCTCGGGCAGGCGCTGCACGAGCTCGAGGAAGCGCTCGATCTCGTCGGGCAGCAGCACGGGCTCGGCGAGCAGCCGGAACTTGCGCACGTAGTCCTCGCGCGCGAACGGCCGGGCGCCGAGCGGGTGGGCATCGGCGACGGCGATCTCGTCTTCGACGATCGACCCGTCGGTCAGGGTGATCACGACGCGACCGCCGAAGGCCTTCTCGTTCGGGTCGTCGGAGTGGTAGCGGCGCGTCCACTCGGCATCCTCGGCCGTGGTGACCTTGTGCCACAGCGCGACGGTGTCTTCGCGGCCCGCGCGCTCGGGGGTGTAGGAGTCGACGTGGTGCCACGCGCCGTCCTGCAGGGCGACGGCGAAGATGTACGGGATCGAGTGATCGAGCGTCTCGCGCGACGCGGTGGGGTCGTACTTCTGCGGATCGTTCGCGCCCGAGCCGATGACGTAGTGCGTGTGGTGGCTGGTGTGCAGGACGATGGATGCCACGTTCGCGGGGTCGCGCAGATCGGGGCGCTCCGTGCCGAGGCGACGGGCCAGGTCGATCCAGGCCTGCGCCTGGTACTCGGCCGAATGCTCCTTCGTGTACGAGTCCAGGATGCCGCGCTTGCTCTCGCCCTCACCCGGAAGGGGCACGTCGTACGAGGCGTCGGGGCCGTCGAGCATCCACGCGATCACGCCGTCCTCTCCCTCGTAGATCGGGGAGGGGCTGGTCTCACCGCGCATCGCCCGGTCGACGGCCTCGATCGCCATCTTCCCGGCGAAGGCGGGAGCGTGCGCCTTCCACGTCGAGATCTCGCCCTTACGCGACTGGCGGGTGGCGGTGGTGGTGTGCAGGGCCTGGCCGATGGCCTGGTAGATCGTCTCCTGGTCGAGGTCGAGCAGGGTACCGATGCCGGCGGCCGCGGCGGGACCGAGGTGGGCGACGTGGTCGATCTTGTGCTTGTGCAGCGAGATGGCGCGCACGAGGTCGATCTGGATCTCGTAGGCCGTGGCGAGAGCGCGCACGAGGGCGGCGCCGTCGCGACCGGTGTGCTGGGCGACGGCCAGCACGGGCGGGATGTTGTCGCCGGGGTGCGAGTAGTCCGCGGCGAGGAAGGTGTCGTGGTAGTCGAGTTCGCGCACGGCCACGCCGTTCGCCCATGCCGCCCACTCGGGGCTCGTACGGCGCTCGAGCAGGCAGCCGAAGACCGTGGCGCCCGGTCCGCCGATCGAGACGGCGTGGTCGAGAGCCTGCTGACGCGCAGCGCTCACGGGCTGACGGGTGATCGAGGCGGCGGCGACGGCCGCGTTGTCGATGAGGCGGTTGACGATCATGTCGGTCACGTCGTCGTCGACGGCCACCGGGTCGACCGCGACGCGCGCGAGGGCCCAGGCGAGCTGACCCTCACGGGCGAGGTTCTCGTCGCTGCGGTGCACGCGCACGTGGTGGGTGATCGTCATGAGGGGTCCTCCGTGAGGGCTTCGAGGATGGTGGTGAGGGCGTTGTGCAGGTGCACATGGGCGGCGTGGGCGGCGAGTTCGGGGTCGCCGGCGCCGATCGCTCTCGCGATCAGTTCATGCTCCCCGGCCGAGGCCGAGAGGCGAAGGGGGTTGTCCCGCGCCATGCGCCGCACCCGCACGAGGTGGGTGCGCACGCTCCGGAGCGCGGCGGAGAGATAGGCGTTGTCGACGGCGTCGTCGATCGCGGCGTCGAAGCGGGCGATCAGGGCGTAGTACGCGTCGGCGTCGGTGGTGTCGACGGCGGCGAACTCGGTCGCGAGGCGTCGGAACTCCCCGCGATCGCCGCGCCGGGCGGCCAGTCGCGCCGCCTCGGTCTCGAGCGCCCGACGCAGGTCGAAGAGCGAGCGGATGTCGTCGGCGTCGATGCCGGCGACCACGGTCACGCGGGCCGAAGCCTGAGCGACGAGGCCGTCGGATGCCAATCGGCGCAGCGCCTCGCGAAGAGGGGTGCGGCTGACTCCGAGGCGGGTGGACTGCTCCACTTCGGCGAGGACGGTCCCCGGCGCCAGCGTGCCGGTCTGGATCTCGTCGAGGAGGGTCGCGTAGGCGCGTTCACTCGCCCGCATGCTGCCCCCTCGCCGTCATTGCTCCAGTGTATGCAATCCGCGGACGAAACGGGGATATATTGCCTCCCGCATGCCGTCTAGGTATACACAGAGCGGCTCGATTCACCCCTCGCGGAGCGGCCCGTCACCTGCCACACTGGGCGCATGCTCGTCACGACCATGAACGATGTCCCCGGCCGCCAGATCGTCGAGGTGTACGGCGAGGTGACCGGCCTGACCGTGCGCGCCCGCAACATCGGCGTGCAGTTCGGCGCCGGACTCAAGTCGATCTTCGGCGGTGAGCTCCAGGGCCTCACCAAGCAGCTGCAGGACAGTCGCGACGAAGCCAAGCAGCGCCTGGTCGAGGCCGCCGAAGCCGTCGGGGCCGACGCGGTCATCGCCATGCGCTTCGACACGAGCGAGGTGGCGCAGAACTTCCAGGAGGTCGTCGCCTACGGCACGGCCGTGAAGCTGGGCTGACACCGCCGGGGGCCGACTCAGCCCCAAGACTCCAGGGTCGAGGAGACGGATGCCAGGGTCGCCAGCGCCGCGTCTCGATCGGCCCGCGCGAGGGTGAGGCCGGCCACCACGAGCGAGGCGCACACCGCGGCGAGGGCGTCCACGGCATCCGGGGTCAGATCCGGACGCCGGTCGGCGACCGCCGAGCGGATCGCGGCGCGCATCTCGGCGGCGTAGTCCGAGACGAGGGTGCGCACCTCGGCGTCGTCGCTCGCCAGCGGAGACGAACCCGCGTTCAGCAGCAGGCAGCCGAGCCGCGCGCGCGGGGCGTCGGTCTCGATGGCCGAACGCATCTCGTCGACGTAGGCCTCGAGCGCGCCGGGGTCTCCCCCGCCGAGGGGGCGGAGGCGCGTGCGCACGACGTCGTCGAGGTATGCCGAGAGGACGGCGTCGAAGAGTCCGCGTTTGCTGCCGAAGGCGTTGTAGAGGCTCGAGCGGGTGAGGCCCGTGGCCTCTTCGAGCTCGGCGATGCCCGTCTCGGCGTACCCGCGGCGCCAGAAGACGTCGCGCGCGGCGTCGACGACGGCGGAGCGTTCGAAGCTCGGCATCCTGCCCATGTTCTCTCTCTCGCCACTTGACGTCTTGGGTTGCATTCGCAGGCCCGAGGTCTATATTAGACCGGTCGTTACAAAATAACCACAGGAGGAATCCATGCGCGCAGTCATCCACCACCAGTTCGGCGAGCCGGCCGACGTCGTCGGCGTCGAAGAGGTCGAGAACCCGACCCCCGGCCCCGGCGAGGTGCGCCTGCGCGTGCTCCTGTCGCCCATCCACAACCACGACCTGTGGACCATCCGCGGCACCTACGGCTTCAAGCCCGAGCTGCCCGCCCGCGCCGGCACCGAGGCCGTCGGCGTCATCGAGGAACTCGGCGAGGGTGTCGAGAACCTGACCGTCGGCCAGCGCGTCGCCACCGGCGGCACGTTCGGGGTGTGGGCCGAGCAGGTCGTCGCCAAGGCCGCGGGCCTCATCCCCGTCGCCGAGGGCCTGAGCGACGAGGTCGCCTCGCAGCTCGTCTCGATGCCCTTCAGCGCCATCAGCCTGCTGCACTCGCTCGACCTGAAGGCCGGCGACTGGATCGTGCAGAACACCGCCAACGGCGCCGTCGGCCGCATGGTCGCGCAGATCGCCAAGGCGCGCGGCGTCAACGTCGTCGGCCTCGTGCGCCGTCAGAGCGCCGTCGAGGAGCTCGCCGCCCAGGGCATCGACAACGTCGTGTCGACCGACGCCGACGACTGGCGCGACCAGGCCCTCGCCCTCGTGGGCGACGGACGGGTCGTCGCGGGTGTCGACTCCGTCGGTGGCCCCGCCGCCGGCCAGGTGCTCTCGCTGCTGAGCGAGAACGGCACCCTCGTGATCTTCGGTTCGATGGGCGCGGGCAAGCTGGAGCTCGGCGCCGGCGACCTCATCTTCCGCCAGGCCACCGTGAAGGGCTTCTGGGGCAGTGTCGTCAGCAAGACGATGGATGCCGAGACCCGCGGCGCCCTCTTCGGCGAGCTGTCGCGCTACCTCGCCGACGGCACCCTGACCCTGCCCGTCGCCGCCACCTTCGGTCTCGACGACATCGTCGAAGCCGTCACCGCGAGCGACGCGCCCCGCGTCGGCAAAATCCTCATCCGCCCGTAAGCGGGTCGCGCCGCGGGGCTCGCGTCCCGCGACGCGCGGGCCCGAGCCCCTCTTGAGTGTCCAGAACACCCGGACGATTTTTCGAAACGTCCGGGTGTTCTGGACACTCGTGCGTTCGGGGCGCGGGCGCCCAAGGCGATGCGGAGCCCCGGGCGGAGCGGCAGCGCGGGGAGGGTCGCCGCGCGTAACTCCTGAGAGAACGGCGCACGCCGGGCGCTGTGCCCTGTATCCCGGGGCGCCGAGGAGACGGGGCCGCCTCCGTTCAGGAGTTACGCACCATTCCACGGCCCGATCGAGGCGGCCGCCGCGGCGTGCGCGGCCGAGGGGTGGCACGCGGGTAGCGGCGGCACGGGCGAAGGAGGCGGCACGCGCCGGGGATGGCCGGGGCGTACACAAGTCCTGAGAAGCGCGGAGGGGGCCGCCTGTTCGCCGGGAGAACCGGCGCGGATATCCGGCTGCGCCGCGGCTTCTCAGGAGTTACGCACGACCTCCACCCCCAGCGGGGAGCGCCTCAATCGCCACCCAGGCCCTCGAGGGCGACGGCGAGCGCCTCGATCGCGGGGCGCTGCCCCTTCACGAGCGCCTCGCGCGCGGCATCCAGCCCCATCCACTCCGCGCGGTCGACCTCGGGGAACGTCGCGGTCTTGCCCGAGCGGGGTGGCCACGCCATCTCGAAGGTGCCGAAAGCGAAGTCGGATGCCGTGAAGCCGGCGCCGTCACCCGCGAACACGACCACCTTCTTGCCGCTCGAATACGCGAACGTGCCGAGTTCGGCCCACTCGACCTCGGGCGCATCGACCCCGAGCTCCTCGCGGAACTCGCGGCGGGCGGCATCCAGCGCCCCCTCGGTGTCGGGGTCGTACTCGCCCTTCGGGATCGACCAGGCGCCGGCGTCCTTCTTCGCCCAGAACGGGCCGCCCATGTGCGCGACGAACACCTGCGGCTCGGGCGCGAGCCGGTACAGCAGGAGTCCCGCGCTCCACACGACCATCAGGAGACGGTCGCCGGAACGCGGTTCGCCTCGTCGGCGATGATGTCGGCGCGCCTGCGGAAGGTGCGGGCCGACACCCGGTCGAGGGCGATCTGCCCACGCATCTTCTCGGCCTTCTCGTAGAGCGAAGGGCCGCCGAAGCCGGTCAGCACCTTCACCAGCACGGGCAGCAGCTCGATCATGAAGAACAGCGCTGCGATCAGATAGTGCGCCGAGCGCAGCGTCGGCTCGCGATCCGACAGGCGCTCGAGGGCCGTGATCTGGCTCAGCAGACCCACCGCTCCCGCATTGCCGTCGGCGACCGACGACGCCCTCGCGTTGTACGCCGTGAGCGCCGAGTCGTACTGGGCGCGAGCGGCGGGCAGCTGGTCTTCGGCCTGCTGCTTGTTCTGGTCGGCGGACGACGCGGCGGCCTCGGCGCCGGCGGAGTTCGCCGCGGCGAGCGTCGACTGCGCCTGCGCGAGCTGGGTCGACAGCGAGTCGTATGCCGACTGCGCCTGTGCGAGCTGCGCCTGCGCCGCATCGGAGCTCGCGCCGTTGCCGGCGA
The DNA here is from genome assembly GCF_041079415.1 of Microbacterium sp. 20-116. Lineage (NCBI taxonomy): Bacteria > Bacillati > Actinomycetota > Actinomycetes > Micrococcales > Microbacteriaceae > Microbacterium > Microbacterium sp. 20-116. The sequence goes on along the minus strand of NZ_JBFYGP010000011.1, from coordinate 1,299 downwards.
CACCGGTGCAGCCCGGAACCGTTCCGGCGCCCTGGCCGGTGAGCTCGCACTGGTACACGGCGCGCGCCTGGTCGATCACGCTCTGCTGGGCGGCGAGCTGCTGCGTGAGCTGGTCGACGCTCTGCTGCGCAGCGGCGGATTCGGCCGAGGTCGACGAGGTGCCGGTCACGATGCCGGTCGCCGCCTGGTTCTCGAGCGCCGACACCTGCGCGCTCGCGGCGTCGAGCGCCTGCTTCTCGGGGCCGTTGGTGACGGCATCCTGGTCCGTGAGGGCCTGCGTGACGTTCGTGGAGTTGACCTCGCGCACGATGTCGTTCTGGAACACCTGCAGAACCAGGGGCTCGGCCACGACGATGCCGATGAGAGCGGCCATGATCACGCGGGGCATGGCGAGACCGAGCAGCCGGAAGATGTTCTTCGTCGAACGCATCGTGGAGGTGAGGAAGCGGTCGAGGTTGAAGATGATGAGGCCCCACACGATCGCGAGGGGGATCGCGAGCCAGAGGCTGACCCGCACGCCCGTCAGCAGCGCGAACATCATCGACAGCGACGAGACGAGAGCGGTTCCCGCGAGCACGAGGAACATCTGCACGAAGCGCGGCACCTCTTCGGGCACCTCGTCGAGCACGTCGTTGTCGGCGCCGCCGAGCACGGCCATGCGGCGGATCAGAGACAGGCGCGGGCGGCGCGGGTCATGTCGGCGCAGGCGGGGCTGGCGCGGCTCGGATGCCACGGGGATGGATGCCGCGGGCTCGGGCGCCTCGTCGGACGGGACCGCGGTCTCGTCGTCGGCGCGCGCACGCTCGGCGCGATCGATCACGACGGTGTCGCGGGCGTCGGCGGCGTCGACGTCGAGCGGATCGGTATCGCTCGGGTCGGCGGCGATGGAGGAGCGTGGGTCGTCGTCGGCGGGCGGCGCGCCCCACGGCTCGGCAGTGTGATCCTGTGGTTCGGCGGGACGGTTCGCCGCGTTCTGCGCGGCGAGGATGTCGTCGAGATACTGCTCGCGTTCCTCGTCCGTCGTGAACTCGATACGGCCGTCGGAGCCGAAACGGCCGGGCCGGTGAGCGGAAAAGGACATTCGCACAGGGTACGACGCCCGCACCGTTCTCTCCTGAGCGGGGCCTGAGGCGCAGCCGGGCGCCGCCACCGCTCCGCGCCGGCCTGATACCTGCCGTCGCCCCCGCGGCACTGCGCCGACGCCAGCACCGCGTCCGCGGCATCCACCCCCTCACGCATAAACGCTGTACGCGACGGGAAACACGAGCACACCGCGTTTCCCGTCGCAGGAAGCGTTTC
>NZ_JBFYGP010000010.1:0-85361 GCF_041079415.1 Microbacterium sp. 20-116 | reverse complement strand
CACGACGGCCCGGGGCGGCGGCCCGGCGGCAGCTGCAGAACCGGCGCGGGCCGCGGCGGGACGGGCCGTCCGGCGGAAGTCGTCGACGACACGCCGAGTCACGGCATCCGGAGACGGCGTGTCGAACGACAAGTCCGCACGGCGGCCCGGGGGCGGCGGCCCGGGGCGGCGGCGTCCCGGCGGCGGCTGCAGAACTGGCGCGGGCCCCGGCGGGACGGGCCGTCCGGCGGAGGTCGTCGACGACACCCCGACTCACGGCATCCGGAAACGGCGTGTCGAACATGACGTCCGCACGACGGCCCGGGGCGGCGGCCCGCGGGCGGTGTCCCGGCGGCGGCGGCAGAACCGGCGTGGGCCTCGGCGGGACGGGCCGTCCGGAGGAGGTCGCCGACGACACGCCAAGTCACGGCATCCGGAGACGGCATGTCGAACAGGAGATCCGCACGACGGCCCGGGGGCGGCGTTCCGGCGGCAGCGGCAGAACCGGGGTCAGGCCTCGGGCTCGCCGCTCAGCAGGCCGCGCAGCCAGTCGCGCGCCTCGACGAACACGTCGTCGCTGTAGCGCTGCGGGTAGCGGACGATTGCCCGGTCGGCGCGGGCGTACGACCCGAGGAAGATCACTTTGGGGCTGAAACGGCGAAGACCCAGCAGCGCATCGGCCATGCGTTCGTCGAGCACGTGGCCATCGGCGTCGATCACGAAGCGGTAGCGGCCGAGGGCGTCGCCGATGGGGCGGGATGCCAACAGGCTCAGGTTGATCCCGCGCGTGGCGAACTGCTCGAGCAGCTCGAGCAGGGCACCCGGGTGATCCTCGGGCAGCTCGACGATCAGCGACGTCTTGTCGGCGCCCGTGGGAGGCGCGGGGGCGACGGTGCGGCTCACGAGCACGAAGCGCGTCACCGCGTTCGGGTTGTCGCCGATGCTCTCGGCGAGCACCGTCACGTCGTGGTGGGCGACGATTCCGGGAGCGGCGATGGCCGCGTCGGCGGCGCTCGTGCCGTCGAGGACGCCGAGGGCGCTCGCGACGTTGCTCTCGGCCGGCAGGTGCGCGTGCGCGGGCACGTTCTCGCTCAGCCACTTGAGGCACTGCGCGTAGGCCACGGGATGCGCGGCGATCAGCGATACGTCGTCGAGAGTCGTTCCGGGGCGTGCGACGAGCACGAAGTTCACCGGCACGAGGTACTCGCCCACGATGCGCAGTCCGGGCACGGTGGCCAGGGCATCTTGCGCGGTGGAGACGCCGCCGTCGACGGAGTTCTCGATCGCGATCATCGCGGCATCCGAACGGCCCTCGACCACATCGGCGAGTGCTTCGCCGACGTTACGGACGGGCCGCCAGATCTGGTCGCGCGCCTCGGGAACCTGGGCGAGGGCGGCCTCGGTGAAGGTTCCGGCCGGCCCCAGGTAGCTATAGGTACGGCGGGCGGGCGCGGAGTCTGTGTCGGGCAGCACCGGCTCAGCCTAGCCGCGTCACGCAGGCCGCTCACCGACGGATTCGCTCGGAATGCGTCACGACGTGTGCGCATGTCGGATGCAGCGGGCAGACTGGACGTATGAGCAGTCGCGCAGGGCAGCCCGCAGAGGCATCCGATCTCATCGACATCGACGAACTGATCGCGGCGTACTACGACCGCAAGCCGGATGCCGCGGTGCCCGAGCAGCGAGTCGCCTTCGGCACCAGCGGTCACCGCGGGTCGTCGCTGAGCACGAGCTTCAACGAGGACCACATCCTCGCCACGACCCAGGCGATCGTCGACTACCGCGCCGCACAGGGCATCACCGGTCCGCTCTTCCTCGGCCGCGACACCCACGGGCTGTCGCTGCCCGCCGAACGCAGCGCCATCGAGGTGCTGGTCGCCAACGGCGTCGACGTGCGCGTCGACTCGCGCGATGCCTGGGTGCCGACGCCTGCTCTTAGCCACGCGATCCTCACGTACAACCGTGACCTGGCCGCCGACGACCCGGGCCGTTCCGACGGCATCGTCGTCACGCCCTCGCACAACCCGCCCCGCGACGGCGGCTTCAAGTACAACCCGCCGCACGGCGGCCCCGCCGACACCGACGCCACCGGTTGGATCGCCGACCGCGCGAACGAGCTCATCGCCGCGGGCCTCGAGGGCGTGAAGCGCACGCGTCACGCCGACATCGATCTCGACGGCTTGGGCCAGTACGACTTCCGGGACGCGTATGTGCGCGATCTGGCATCCATCATCGACATCGATGCCATCGAGAACGCCGGGGTCCGTATCGGCGCCGACCCGCTGGGCGGCGCGTCGGTGGAGTACTGGGCACTCATCGCCGAGGTGTACGGACTCGACCTGACCGTGGTGAACCCCGAGGTCGACCCGACCTGGAAGTTCATGACCCTCGACTGGGACGAGAAGATCCGCATGGATCCCTCGTCTCCCTCGGCCATGGCGTCGCTGGTCGCCGCGCGTGACGAGTACGACATCCTCACGGGCAACGACGCCGATGCCGACCGCCACGGAATCGTCACCCCCGACGCCGGGCTGATGAACCCCAACCACTACCTCGCGGTCGCCATCGATTACCTGTTCTCGCACCGCCCGAACTGGCCGGTCGACGCCGCCGTGGGCAAGACGCTCGTGTCGTCGATGATCATCGACCGCGTCGCCGCCTCACTCGGCAAGACGCTGCTCGAGGTCCCGGTGGGGTTCAAATGGTTCGTGCCCGGTCTGCTCGACGGTTCCGTCGCGTTCGGTGGCGAGGAATCGGCCGGAGCGTCGTTCCTGCGCAAGGACGGAACCGTCTGGACCACCGACAAGGACGGCATCCTGCTCTGCCTGCTGGCCGCCGAGATCCTCGCCGTCACCGGCAAGACTCCCTCGCAGCGCTACGCGGAGCTCGAGAGCGAGTTCGGCGCCTCGGCGTACCAGCGCGTCGATGCCCCGGCTTCGCCCGCGCAGAAGTCGGCTCTGTCGAAGCTGTCTCCGGATGCCGTGACCGCCACCGAGCTCGCGGGTGAGCCGATCACCGCGAAGCTCTCGCACGCGCCCGGCAACGGCGCGGCGATCGGCGGGCTCAAGGTGCAGACCGAGTCGGCGTGGTTCGCCGCCCGCCCCTCGGGCACCGAAGACGTCTACAAGCTGTACGCCGAGTCGCTCCGCGGCGAAGAGCACCTGCGCGCGGTGCAGGAAGAGGCGCGGGCCGTCGTCTCGGCGGCACTCGGCCAGGCCTGAGTCTTTCGCAGCCGGAAGCGGCGTCGCCCCGAGGGGTGGCGCCGCTTTCGCGTGTGGCGAGCCGCCGTGCGGAGTCGGTCGGTACCGTCGGGCGGAGTCGGCCGGGAAACGCCGGGATGCCGAAGCGCGTAGCCCGCGTGTCCGGCACGCACTCCGCACCACGGTACGCGCGGTGCCCGCCCGCGGACGGCGTCGTCGGGCGGACTCGGACGGCGCCGTCGGGCGGAGCCGGTCGGTACCTTCGGGCGGAGTCGGCCGGGAAACGCCGGGATGCCGAGGCGCGTAGCCGGCGTGTCCGGCACGCACTCCGCACGACGGTACGCGCGCGGGCCGAACCGGGGCGACGAGACGACGAGCCGACGAGCCCAGGCGGAACGCCGGGAACGCCGCGGCCCCGACGCTCTCGAGAACGTCGGGGCCGTGGCATCCGGGGCCGAAGCCGGGGTCAGGCGGGCGCGAAGGTCTTCGCGTCGATGACGAAGCGGTAGCGCACGTCGCTGTTCAGCACGCGCTCGTAGGCCTCGTTGATCTGGTCGGCCGAGATGAGCTCGGTCTCGGGCGCGATGCCGTTCTCGGCGCAGAAGTCGAGCATCTCCTGGGTCTCGCGGATGCCGCCGATCGACGAACCGGCGAACGAGCGACGGTTCGTGAACAGGGTGAAGACCTGGATGGGCAGCGGCTCCGGCGGGGCGCCGACGTTGACCATCGTGCCGTTGAGCGCGAGCAGGCCGAGGTACTGCTTGAGGTCGAGCGGGGCACTGACGGTGTTGATGATGAGGTCGAAGGTCTTCTTCAGCTTCTCGAAGGTCTCGTCGTCCTTCGTCGCGTAGTAGTGGTCGGCGCCCATCTTCAGGCCGTCGTCCTTCTTGCTGAGCGTCTGCGAGAGCACGGTGACCTCGGCGCCCATGGCGTGGGCGATCTTGACGGCCATGTGACCGAGACCGCCGAGACCGACGACGGCGACCTTCTTGCCGGGGCCCGCGTTCCAGTGGTTCAGGGGCGAGTAGGTCGTGATGCCGGCGCACAGCAGCGGGGCGGCCTTGTCGTAGGGGATCGACTCGGGAACGCGCAACACGAAGTGCTCGTCGACGACGATCTTCTCGCTGTAGCCGCCCTGGGTGATCGTGCCGTCGACGTCCTTGGCCCCGTAGGTGCCGATGTTGCCCTTCTCGCAGTACTGCTCCTCGCCCGCGAGGCAGTTCTCGCATTCGCGGCACGAGTTGACCATGCAGCCGACGCCGACGCGATCGCCGACCTTGTGGCTGGTGACCTCGGAACCGACCTCGGCGACCGTGCCGACGATCTCGTGGCCCACGGTCAGCGGGTAGGGGACGTTGCCCCACTCGCCGCGGATGGTGTGGATGTCGGAGTGGCAGATGCCGGCGTAGGCGATGTCGATCAGGACGTCCTTCGGGCCGACGTCACGACGCTCGATGGTCGTGGGCTCGAGGGGCGAGGTCGCGGACGACGCCGCGTAGGCATTGACGTGCATGGTTCTCCTCAGGAGGGTCGATGCGGATGCATCCATCCTCCCCCGGGTCGGGGCCGCACGGCTCGGGGTTGCACGGATGTGCGCGAAGGGGAAGGGATGCCGGCACCCCGGCCCCTCGGCGACGCCGAAGGCCGTGCCGGTCGCGGGGAGGCGACCGACACGGCCTTCGGTTTCAGAGAGTCACACGCGAGAGCGGCGACGCCGCAGCACGACCGCCCCGGCTCCGAGCAGGAGCAGGACGAGCGCGCCGATGCTCAGGACGAGCACGCCTTCGGTGTTCTGGCCGGTGGTGGCCAGGTCGCGCCCGTTCGCCGCAGAGCCCGCTCCGGTGTTTGCGGAGCTCGCCGGCGAGCCGTCACCGGCTCCGGCCCCCGGTCCGGTGGAGCCGGTACCGGCGCCCGGGGTTCCCGATCCGCCGTCCGTTCCGCCGCCCGTCCCCGGGTCGGACACCGCCGCCGTGGGGACGACCGCCGCCGATCGAGCGGTGCCCGCCGCGAAGCCGGCCGCCGTCGCGGTCGCCTCGACGGTGATCTGACGCCCCTCGTCGGCCGCCGTCAGCGCGTAGCTGTCGGCGGTGGCACCGTCGATGGCGACGCCGTCGCGCATCCACGAGTACGCCGCGGCCGCCTCGGCCGGATCGGTCACGACCGTCGCCCGCAGGGTGGAGCCCACGCGGGGCTCGCCCGTCACGGTGACGCTGGTGACGCCGACGGTCCGGTTCACGGTGACCGAGTAGGTGCGCGAGGTGCCGTCGGGGGCCGTGACCTGCACGGTTCCGACGCCGCCGGTCGCGGCGAGCGCCGCCACCCGTGCCGTGTCGGCCGACTCGGACGCACCGGGCTGGATGATGACGACGCTCGCGTCCTCGTCGACGGCCAGGGCGTGCAGGGCCGGCCAGGTCGCACCCGTCGACGAGACGGTGTAATCGAGCACGTCGGGGGCGAACCCCTCGACCGGCGTGTCACCTACGGTGAGGCGGGCGAGATCGGCGATACCCGCGGGAGCCGGGGCCGCCGCGAAGATCTCGACCTCGGACACGATCATGTGCGTCTGCGAACGGGCGTTCATGACCACGCGGACCTCGTCGGCAGCGCCGGCGACCGGCACATCGACCTTCGGCGCACCGCTCGAGGGGGTGGGCACGGTCACCAGGTCTCCCTGGATCCAGTCCCCGCCGCTCACGCGACGGTCCACCCGCAGGGTCGCGGGCCAGCTCATGGTGTTGCCGTCGCGGTAGAACTGCACGGCGACGTGGGTGAGCGTCTCGCGCTGCTTCAGCGCGTAGCTCAGCGTGTCCTGCTCGTTCTTCGTGCCCGAACGCCAGTTCGACCACCCCTTGTCTGTGGAGCTGCCATTGATGGTGTTGCCCACCCCGTACTGGGAGCTCTCGGTGAAGGTCGCCGACGGCTGGCTCTGCGGGGCGACGTTGCGCTCCGACGCCGCGGTGACGATCACCGTCAGGCGCGCGTCGAGCTTCTCGCCGCTGGGCCCGGTGGCCACGCCCGTCACGCCGACGGTCCCCGTCTGGGCGAAGGAGGCGTCGGTGAGTCCGTCCCAGCTCCACTGGACCGGCACCCAGAAGCCCGAGCCCGAGGGGCTCAGCTCCGCCTGCACGCTGCCGTCGGCCTGGCTCCGCACCACGTCGAGCGCGCTCCCGGCGGGAACGGTGACGGATGCCGGCCGCGTGGCGGTGTAGGGCCCCACCTCGACGGTGGCCGTGGCCTCGAAGGCGTTGCCGAACAGGTCGGTGCCGGTCCCTCGCACCTGGACCGTTCCGACGCGCGAGAAGTCCACCCCATCGAGCTGCCAGCTCACCGCGGCGCTGCGAAGGGTCCGACCGGCGTAACGGAGGTCGACGGTGCTCGGGAGCGTCGGGCTCACGCCCACGGCGGTCGCCACCGTCACCGGCTCGGCCCCGACGACCGAGGTCCCGGCGATGCGCCACTGCTGGTTGCCGCCGCCGTTCGAGGTCCACAGTCCGACGGACGCGCCGGGGGTGGTGCTCGCTCCGTTGACGTCGAGGACGCGCTCGGCTGCGACGTTCAGTATCGAGTAGTAGGTGCCGTCGGTCGTCGACGCCATCCACTGCAGTGCGGGGTTCGACGCGGCCGCGGCCGGATCGGCATCCACCAGGGCGGTGCTGGTGCCGCTCGAGGCGAGGAACTTCCCCGTCCCGTTCTGCAGGGTGAACCGGTGTCGGTTGGTGCCCTTGCCGTCGATCGTGCGAACGGTCCACGACTGGGCGCGGGCGGTGTCGGCCGTGGTGGCGGGGGTCCGTACGGCGAGCGTCGAGCCGCCGTCGAGGGCGAGTCCACTCTGCAGGCCCGACAGCTGCACCGTCTGACCGTCTCGGAACGCGGCGGCGTCGGGAGAGACTCCCGAGACGCCGTCGATCTCGAACGTCACGACCGACTTCGCGGGGATGGTGAGCGTCGCGGTGCGGGATGCCGCGTCGACGGCGACCGGCTGCCCCGTCTTCAACGCGTTGACCGACGGCGCGTCGGCCGTCGACTGCGTCGTGACGATCGGGGTCACGGTCGCACCGGGGGCGACGGTGCCGAAATCGCGCAGGTCGATCTGCACGGTGCGCTCGGTCGCCTCGGCGTTGACGTGGACGATCGTCGCACCCTGGCCGTCGGCGTCGATCGCGGCGGTCGACTGCGCGTTGTCGGTCGCCATGAGGTGGTCACCGGGGGCGATGTAGTGCGTGAAGTTGCGCACGGTGTTGAACTTCTCGTTCGTCAGCACCTGGCACGAAGGGTCGGCGTCGCCGTCCTTCAGACGACGCTCGGATTGCCCCTGCGCGTTGCAGTCGAAGTCGATGAAGACGCTGCCCCAGTTGAGCTTCTCGACCTTCTCCATGTTGTAGAGGTCTTCCACGGGCTGCCAGAACACCCAGGCGTCGGGCTCGAGCTCGCGCAGGTCGCCCACGATGTGCTGGGCCATGCCGAGACCGTTCTCGATGTCGTCGGTGACGAAGCCCTTGTCCTGGGCGGTCCAGTTGCCCTCGACCTCGCTCATCCACAGCGGCTTGTCCGCGGCCTTGGCGATGTCGCGCACGACCTGTCGACCGTCGGTGCCGTACGTGTGGACATTCAACTGGTCGACCAGGCTCTTGGACTGGGCCGACCACGCGTTCCAGTTGGTCGCGAAGATGCCGGGGTTGGTCTCGTCCATCGCCGAGATGACGGCGTCGGTGGTGGTGCTCGGCTGCGCGAGGCGGGCGGCGAGCGCCTTGACCATGGCATCCTGCGCCTGGGGTCCGATGTGAGCGCCCTCCTGGCGTCCGCCGGTCGGCCAGGTGGCGCCGTTCGGGATCTGGGTCTGCCAGTAGTTCGTGTTCGGCTCGTTGAACGGATCGATCGTGTCGAACCGGATGCCGTGCGCTTTCTCGAGCTCGTCGACGACGGTGGTGAGATACCCGGCGAACTTGTCCATGTCTTCGGTCGCGAGCTGCTCACTGGTGGCGTTGTTGATGCCGCCCGAGGCGTATCCGCTCTGCGTGAGGAAGTACGGCGGGGAGTTGCTGAAGGCCTCCCAGTGGGTGACCTTGCCCTTCAGGGCGTCGAGCCACCAGCGCTGGGCGGAATCCTTCGTGAAGTCGTAGGCGGCGGGGTCGTCGGGGTTCCAGGCCGCCTTGTAGCGCGCACGGTCGGCGTAGTTCGAGGTGATCGCGCCGTTCGCGTCGCTCGCCTGCAGGTCGGGGTTCCAGAACCCGGGGACCGCGCCACCGGGGCGGAGGTACGACGGGACGTCCGACGCGTTCCCGCCGCCGATGTTGTAGCGGGCGATGTTGAGGTTGAGCCCGTCGTCGCCGAAGACGGCGTCGAACAGCTTCTGGCGCACGTCGGCGGGGTAGTTGCCGGTCGCGTTGGCGAACCACACCAGGCTCGTGCCCCACCCTTCGAACGGCTTCTCGGAGGCGGTGGCGGGGTTGGGGGTGATGCGCACGGGAGCGGCGGCGGCCGCCTCGGCGGGCGGAGGTGCCACGGCGGCCGTGGCGGTGATCGCGCCGGCGGCCAGTGCCACCGCACAGGTCATCGACAGCAGTCGAGCTGACTTCATCGTCATTCCGATCCGGCCGCAGCGGTGCGACCTCAGGTGGGGATGTTGACGTCAACATGTTGACGTCAACACCGAGCCTAAGGGAGCGCTATGGATGATCGCAACGGGTGCGCGGAATGCGGCGCGTGGATTGGGTGCGGTGGCTGAGCGATCGCTAGGTGGCCAATTTGTCATTTGGTCGACGCAGGCCAGCCCGCCGCTCAAGTCGTCCGCGACCTCGGCATGTCACGAGCCACGTTCTACCGACGATCGCGCCCACTCACAAACTGACCTCCCACAGAGGCACCCCCATGTGGGATTCGTTTCGCACACCCGATCTGAGATGCCGTCAACCACCAGCCGGCCACGGCCCCGAGGCATAGCCGGGCGTCTCGTACGACGATCCTTCAGCGAACACACTGAGGACCGCGCCCTGACACACGGAGGGTCCAAGTTGGGCCGATTTTTCACGCCCCGACTGTTACTGAGTGGCTTATGGTTGACACCAGGCACAACACCCTCGTCAGACGAGGGTCCATCTGCGGGCAGGCACAACGTGCTTAGAAGCCCCGCAAGGAACACGACTACTTCAGGAACGAACTTCTACGCTCCTGGGCGGTCTGTGATTGCGTTTCACTCTCCGGTCACCCCGTGGGCCGGATCACCAAGGGTGTGACCATGTGATCACAGTCTGCGGAAGTATCCGCCCGCCATAAGTCCAAGCTGACCCGTCTACCCGACCGGCGCATGGCAACGGGGAGCTGGCGCCAGCTCGGAGCTACGGTGTTCGACTTCCTTCCGCCTCTCGCCTCGGCCCTCGACGGCGGCTTGCGAATCACTGGCGTCATTGCCGCCGCGTGGGTGAGCATCATTGGCGGCGTCGCTTACATTGCGATCTTCGGTAGTGCAACGAAGAGCAAGAGGGCTCGTGCCGTTCTGAAGCTGCTGCTGCGAAAGACGCCACGCCCTCCGCGACGCTACGACTGAGCCATCCCCAAGCGAACACCGTCGGACGCCGACGAAAACCGGCATGATGGGGCGATGCGACTTTTGACGACGCCGCCAACCGCCCAGCCGGTAGACCGAGCGTCCGCTCTTCGCGTCAGTGGCAACACCACTACTCGCCTTCCGGCGGAGCACGTGCTGGCGAATATCAATGCCGGCGTTGATCTAGTTGCCCTCGGTTTTCTGGCCTCCACCCGAGCTACGCGTTTCACGAACCTGCTGGACGAGGACTTATCGCTGCATGGCGTGCAAGTCTCGGTGCCGGCTGGCATTTGGCAAGCTCGGCCGCCGCACGTAGCACTGTCGATCGTCCGCGAAGACATCCTCACCATTCGATCTCTTAGCTACGTAAACCCCGTCGACATCATGATGATCGGCAAGTTTCTCAAACCTGTTGCGGACGCCATCGTCTCCTTCACGGACGCGTTCCGCCTCGGCACCCTGAAGAAGCAACTTCTGACAGAGCAGGTGGCGCGCGAGAACATTCAGAATGCGATCGAGGACTCAACCATCGAACTCAGCGTGCAGGAGAAGTTCCTTCGGGCCGAGGCTCTCCACCTGGACAACGAGCTCAAGCGTGAGGAGGTGAGGGCGCAGAGGCTCGCAAACATCGAGCGCACCCTCGAGCTGTCGAGGCGCATCAGAGAGGCCCAGGTAGAAGCACGAGGGTCAGACCCGTCAGTGCCGATATGGGACGAGCGGGAGGCGACTGCAATTGCCGACAACGTCCGACTCCTCGCGTCAATCGATTTGGCGGATAAAGCGGACTTCACGGTTCGGCTGGCTGACGATGGCGACCAGTTCCTTTCTGGCGGACGGTAGCGCGTCCGATGAGCTGGTGACGACGGGTCTCAGACCCTCCAGAGAATGAACAGCGGCCTGTAAGAGGAGGTCCGGCCATCGCGCCGGGGAGTGAATGACCACCCCGTGCTGAACCAGAAGTCATCTGCCTTTTCGGAGAACGCGTAGAGGGCGTGGTCGGGGTACAGTTGCTCGAGTCGGCGTATCACCTGAGTCCCCACACCCCGACGAGGATGCAGGAGATCTGCTCGCACCTCGATGAAGTCCACAGCTATGGCGTCGCGGGGCAGTTCGACGCCGGCATCTTCGAGGTCTGTGAACCCTGCTCTTGTGCGGAGAAGAGCTCTCGCCACCTCTTGACTTTCGTCGCCGGTAAACGAGTAGGGAAGATGATCTCGCTCAGGAGCGCGCGCGAAAGGGTCTAGCCACCAGTAATCTCGGAATCCTCGAGCCGTTTCGTCGTACGGAGACTGGTAGGCCGTCTGTTGCCGAAGTAGATGAGCTTCGATGTGCATGATGTTTGTTGGACGTCGATCAGGCGACAGCGTCGCCCTTCTTCGATGGCTTAGCCGGCGTGGCACGTCGGCGCTTGACCGTCATGGTCTTCTCACGGTTTGCCTTGGTCCAGATCCCAACCGTTGTGTACACATTGACGGTCCGCATCATCGTCTTCGTGCTCAAGTCGATCGTGGTCCTCGGTTCCGCGTCGAGGATGCCCCGTTCGCGGAGTCCCTTGAATCCGCGGACGGCGGTGGACTCGGATACCCCGTACCATTCCGAGGTTCGATTGGTGGGGAGCTCGAACCGTTGCTTCTGATCGAGCGAGATAAGGAGCATGACCTTCTCAGCGAGAGTCAGCTTCTGGTCCCAGCCCTCCAGCCAGTATGCGTGAGGAATGGTGACCCATCCTCCGTGCGCGAGCTTGGTGGGCCGCGTGTACGGTTCTCCGTCTCCTCTCTCGTGCAGCAGCGTGTACACGGCCTGCCTCTTGTCGCGGCCGGCCTCGATGAGCTGAAGTCGGGCGAGCTTGTTGACTGACTTTGACCACTGCTGACGAGCCGACTTCTGCGATGCGGTGAGAGTGAAACCTGCGGCATGTGCCCAGACGAGTCCAGGGTATGAAGCCTCGTGGGGGGCTTTCGAGCTCGCAAGGGCGTGGATGAGGAGGTACGCGTCGAGGGAGCGTGGGTCGGTTGTAAACGAGGCGAGACGTGACACTCGGCTACCGGAGGGATCGGCTTCACGCAGCTGAACGAAGTCGCTGCGCAGAGGGACCCCTCCGCGGCCTGTACCTGACAACATTGAGACGAGGACGTCATGGCGATCAGGGAGTTCAACTTCCAGATCCTTGCGACCTCCAGCGGCCCGTTTTGATGATTGAGTCATGGTCAGATCTTCGCCCTTCGAGTGCCTTCCGACGCCTCCCACCATCCCAGGTAGTTGGTGACTCAGACAGTAGTATGCGATGTCTGCTAGTTCGCTGCGAGGTAAGTGCTAGCTCGCTGCGATGTCGCGTATGGCGAGTTGGCGTTCAAGCCTACGTATCGCTCCCGGCGGCGACAGCACTTGAACCCGAGTTTTGGGTGTGGCGTTGGAGATCGAGCGGGAGACCCTCAAGACGTGACGACCCCGTGGGAGAATGGATCTCAGAGGGCGGCGACGTGCGACCCGCTCACTCAGGCAAGAAAAGACCCCAGCCGCTACCAACGACTGGGGTTCAGATCTTGCCTGCCAGGCGGCGGGCATGGGAAGCGTGGTTTCCCGGTTCAACAACTGGATTCTACGCGCCCTTTATAGGGCCTGCAAGCGCGGTCCGCCAGCTTGCAGGCCCTCGGGCGCTCTCATGTCAGCCCCTCTCGTATCGGTCGCACACGACGAGAGGTCAGGTGCTGACGATGAATCGACGAGGTTCTGTCGATAAGAAGCACTCCGACGAACGTGGACAGTGGGTACGGATGGGAATTTTGATCCTCTTCCGCCTCGCGTGCACGATCTGGGAGATGTTGGGCTGAGCCCGGGGCCCCCGCGAGGGGGCCCTTTCTTTGCTCTCCTCCGCGCGATCAGACAGTTGGAGGGAAGCGGCGCGCTATCGCCAAGCAGGGTTATGCGTCGACTCGGAGGTAGGCGTCGATCGCGTCGCGCATGATCACGCTGGGCTTCGTATGATCGCGCTCCGCGCGCTGCGTGAGGAGCGCGTCGAGGTCGTGCGGGAGGCGGACCTGTCGCTTCGGAGAGGGCCCCGTTCCGGGCCGACCACTGAGGCTCGGCCGACCGCCGAGTGCAATGAGCTCCTGCAGGTCCTCCTCGGTGGCTCGCCCGGCCGTGGCGCCCGCAGGGGTTGTCGAGGCTGGGAGCTCGCCAATTTCGCCGAGAAGGGCATCCAACTCTTCGGAGGTGGTGCTTCTCTCCGCGTCGAAGGCCGGCAGCTGCTCGATGGGCGCGTAGCCCTCGTTCTCGGCTCGGGCAGCGAGAGCGGCGTAGTGGTCCTGCTCGTTCTTGCTCAGGGTCATTTCTTTCCCTCCTCGTTCTGTGCGGTCATGATCGCCCGCGCTCGCGCCGCAGTCTTTGGGCGGAAGTGCAGGACGTGGAAGATGTATACAGTGCGCGGCGCGCGCCGATGGACGAAGACCTCGAGGAGCTGCCCATCGCGCGCAGGGCCGACAATTAGGTCGACGACCTCTCCGGTTTCGGGGTCGACATCAAACGCGGGCAGAAAAACTCGCCGGTTCTGGATGGCGTGGATGCCGTCCGCGATCGGATAGTGCTTCTCGGCGCTCTCCGCCCATTTCATTGCCACGTGATTATTGTACTCCAATACCACCCTTATGTAGTACAGAATAAGCTCTCGCGGACGCCTGGCGCGTCTGCGCCAACGCCACAGACACCTGAACTTCGCGCGTAGTTTGAGGGGATGACGGACGTGGTCGACACAGCAGCTGTTATCGCGCTGGGGGTCAGCGTCGTCGCCGCGGTCCCAGCCTTCGTCGGACTCTCTCAGGCGCGTAGGGCGAACAAGGTCGCGTCCGGAGCGAATGACCTCGCTGCGCAGGCCAACCGAATCGCGCTCAACGCGGACGAGCTATCGCGTCGCACGGAGGCGCGAGCCGTCGAGCCGTATGACGTGGAATGGACTGTCGGGTGGGCCGACGAGCACCACTTCTTCATCGCCAACCAGGGGCTGGACCCTGCACACAACGTTCGATTCCGTCTCGGGGGCCCGTGGGGTGCGGGACGACATGATGGCCCCCAGGTCGTCGCGCCGTGGACGGACTTTGAAGTGCCCTGCGAAGCAACCCTGTCACTGAACAACCTCAAAGGAGAGACGGTTCAACTTCGTATCGTGTGGGCCTCTCCAGCCGGAACGCCGCACAAGGCCTCTCTGGAGATCTCCGGCCAGGACGTCTTTCGCCATCGGCGCGCCGTTGGATGAGCTCGGCATTCTGGCCTAGCTGTATGAGCGGTGCACGTGCCAGGCGTCCCCGACCTGGAAGACGTCGAACACCAGACTCTCCCCCGCCGAGTTCGTGGCCTGGAATCGCCAGCCCACCGCAGGCTCGTGGGCCTCAAGCGGCGCCGTCCACCCAGGCTCCTCGAGCCGTGTGGGCGTGTCAGTGACGCGCCAGCGGCGGCCGGCGTAGACGAGCCGCGTCGGGGTGCCGTCGACGACCCACAGCGTGGCCGTCGGGTCGATTGCCGTTCGCGTCATGGTAAAAAACCATAGAACATATGTTCTAGTGTTTCCAGGCGGCGATGCGAGGGAGGCTGTGGTGGGCAGCAACCGGAGGTACGCGCGTCACTACGACAGGCTGATGGACGAGCGCATTCTGGCGCAGACGGCTGCGACAGCCGGCCCGCTGCAGACGCTGTCGCCGGCAGAGCTCGAACTGGACTCGCCGGTGACGATCGACCCTCACCCCAAGCCCGTGCTGGCGTGGGTGCGATTCGGGGCCACTCCTCTGCGTGTCGACGCCGAGGCCTGCAGGTGGACGTCGCGGGCGGTGGGGATTCGCTTCACCGTGGGGCAGGAGCAGCTGCAGGCGTGGGTCTGGAACTCGGCCGTCAGCGAGCGGTCGCCCTCGACGTCAAACACCGCCTGAGTCTGAGCCACACTCGCAGCGCTGGTCGCCGAGGTCGGCGACTTTCTCGAGGCTGGGCGGGTGTGGAGTGCACCTGGTCGGAGTACGTCAAGGCCAGGCCCGTCGACGAGCAACCGGAAATGAGACCGCGCCGCATACATCCCATTCATGACCGATGACAACACCGATAACAAGTCCCCCCGCCCTCGCGCGCGAAAGAACGGCTTCGCGCTGATCCACCTGCTCGTGCGGCTGCTGGAGCTCGGACGGGAGGTGTTCGAGATGCTTGGGGGCTTGTAACTGCCGGTGACGGCTGAGGCCGCATCGGGGTGAGACAGAGCTGTCCCCCGGCCCGGGAGAGAGATGGGCCGGAGGACAGCTGGTTGAGGGGGCGCTGTGTTCAGCGCACGAGCCGGTTGGGGAGTCTTGCCGGCGGCGTCGGGAGCGTCCCGCCGTTTCGCGATCGCGCGTCTTCGGTGGCGAGGGCGATCGCTTCGGCACACGAGGCGCTGTCGGAGGGCCAGCGGCCGGCGTTCTGGTCGGCGGTGATCGCGGTACGCATCCGCTTGACGGTGCTCGTGGGGATGCTGAACGAGCGGCTGGCGCCGCTGCGCTCGGCCGCGCGACCGCGGAGGTTGCCGCGTGCCGCGCGCTGCTGAGGGGTGCGTGCAGCGTGGGTGTCCATCGCGGCGGCGATCCATCGGGCGAAGGTGTCGGCCTCTCCCCCGTTGGACCAGTCCGCCAGGTACGCGCCTCGAGCGCCGTCTACCTCGTCTTGCGTGAGGTAGCTCCCGATGCGGTCGGTGCCGGCGCCGACTGCGGGCGCCACCTTTTCGGGGGCCGAAGGCAGCGGCGCGGTCTTGGCGCGAGCCGGGGTGGTCTTGGTGGGTGCCGTTGGGGTCGGCTCAGGGGTGATGGGTGCGGGTTCGGGCACGACGTCGGTGTCGTGTGCGATCGCCGCGGAGTTGCGGTCTCCGAGGCTGCGACGCTGCTTGGCTATGTTGGCTCCTTGGTCTGGTTGGTCTTTCGTTGCTGTGATGTCAGCGCGTGGCCCAGATTTCGCAGTCGGACCCGTCGGGGCCGATAAAGACGTCCTCGAATGAGGAGTCCCATGACGCGTAAAGGCCAGATGCCTCGAGCTCAGTCGGAATCTTGGTTTCGGCCGTGGCGGCGGCGCCGCCGACGTGCGGGAGAAACGGGCCGCAGTAAGAGGTGCGACTTTCGCCCGCGTGGGTCATCGTGTCGGTCTCGCAGTCCGCCGGGAGCGCAACGCGCCGGTCAGGAACGCGGACCCGAACTGGCGCGCACCACCAGCGAGGTGGGGACGAGGGTGCGGGCGTGCTCGCCGCCGTCGCCCTCGATGTCGGCGATCAGAGCGCTCATCGCCTCTTCGCCGACGCGCTCGAATCGCTGCCGCACCGTCGTCAGCGGCGGCCAGAAGTTCGCCGCCTCGGGCATGTCGTCGAAGCCGACCACGCTGACATCTCGCGGCACGACCCGTCCCGCCTCGTGCAGGGCGCGGATCACGCCGAGCGCCATCTGGTCGTTGGCGGCGAAGACGGCAGTGACGGCGGGGCCCTTCGCGAGCGCCTGTCCGATCCGATGCCCCGAGTCGGCCGTCCAGTCACCGATCTGCACCTCGGGCACACGGCATCCGCGATCCTCGAGGGCCGAACGCCATGCGTCGCGGCGACGTTCCGCGGCGAAGGACTCGGGCGGACCCGAGACGTGCCACACGGTCTCGTGGCCGAGGTCGAGCAGGTGCTCGGTCGCCAGGCGGGCGCCCTGAGCCTGGTCGTTGTCGACGACCGCGTAGGGGTAGTCGGCACTCGAATCGACGACCACGACCGGCAGCCCGGTGGGCAGCGAGAGCTCGTTCTCACCGAGACGGTGGGTCTCGATCAGGATCACGATGCCGTCGACCGCGTGCTCGTGCAGGCGGAGGAAGGCACCCGACACGTCGGACTGCGAGGCGGATTGGACCGTGATGAGGGTGATGGAGTACCCGGATGCCGCGGCCATCGACGCCAACGCGTCGAGCGTGCGCGTGTTGCCGTACGAGCTCAGCGAGAACATGATGACGCCGATGCTGCGGAAGCGTCCCGACCGCAGCGCCCGAGCGGCACTGTTCGGGCGGTACCCCAGCGTGGACATCGCGTCGAGCACTCGCTGTCGAGTGTCGGGGTCGACGTTCGCGCGGCCGTTGGCGACGCGGGAGACGGTCTGTCCCGACACCCCCGCGGCCGCAGCCACGTCGGCCATCGACACCTCGCGTCGACGCTCGCGCATCGGAATCGCGGTCGACGTCGTCGTCGTCTCGCTCATGCGTGCCCCCTCGGGATGTTGACGTTGACACACTAGCGGGGCCGAGTTATGTTTACGTCAACATCTCGGCCAACCCGACCGAGATGCGCACCAATGAAGAGGCACCGGACGATGACGACCACTGCGGCACCCCCGCCCGCCCTGCGCACCCCCCAGCGCAAGCGGCGTTCCCGAATCGAAGACCGCGGCTGGCTGTTCGTCGCCCCGTTCGCCCTCGTCTTCGCCCTCGTGTTCCTGGCGCCGCTGGCGTACTCGGTCTACCTGAGCCTGTTCCGCGACCAGCTCATCGGCGGCAACGCCTTCGTCGGTCTCGACAACTACATCGCGGCCTTCGGCGACTCGAAGTTCTGGGACGGCTTCGGGCGCGTCCTGCTCTTCCTCGTGGTGCAGGTGCCGATCATGCTGCTGCTCGCCCTCGGCGCCGCCCTCGCGATCGACAGCGCACGGCTTCACGCGGCAGGTTTCTACCGCATGGTGATCTTCTTGCCGTACGCGGTGCCCGCCGTCGTGGCCGTGCTCATGTGGGGCTACATCTACGGCGACCAGTTCGGCCTGACCCGCAACCTCAACGACCTGCTGGGCGGTCAGTTCGTGCAGCCCTTCCTGCCCGAATGGATGCTGCTGTCGATCGGCAACATCGTCACGTGGCAGTTCGTCGGCTACAACATGCTGATCTTCTACTCCTCGCTGAAGACCATCCCGAACGAGCTGTACGAAGCGGCATCCATCGACGGAGCGGGCGCGTGGCGCACGATCTTCTCGATCAAGATCCCGGCCGTCCGCGGCGCGGTCGTCATCGCGACCATCTTCTCGATCATCGGCAGCTTCCAGCTCTTCAACGAGCCGAACATCCTCAAGCCGCTCGCGCCCAACGTGATCTCGACGTTCTTCACGCCGAACATGTACGCGTACAACCTCTCGTTCGCCGGCCAGCAGTACAACTACGCCGCCACGATCGCCATCATCATGGGCGTCATCACCGCCGTCATCGCTTACGTCGTGCAGCTGCGCGGCTCCCGTCAGGAGGCGCGATGACCACCGCGACCGCACCCCGTACCGACACCGTCGCCGTGACCACTCCCCGTCAGGGCACGCGCCGCCGCTTCGCACGCAGCTCCCCCACGCACAGCAAGAAGTCCGTGGTGCTGAGCATCGTCATGGCGCTGTACCTGCTGTACACGCTCGTTCCCCTGGCGTGGCTGCTCATCAACTCCACCAAGACCCAGCCCGAGCTCTTCTCGACGTTCGGCCTGTGGTTCGGCAGCGACTTCGCCCTCGGCGACAACATCGTGCAGACCCTGACCTACCGCGACGGGATCTTCCTGCGCTGGCTCGGCAACACGCTGCTCTACGTCGTCGTCGGCGCAGGTGGCGCGACCCTGCTCGCCACCCTCGCGGGCTACGGCCTGGCGAAGTACAACTTCCGCGGCCGCAAGGCGGTCTTCGCCGTCGTCCTGGGCGCGATCGCCGTTCCGGGTACCGCTCTGGCGGTGCCGACGTTCCTGCTGTTCAGCCAGCTGGGCATCACGAACACCCCGTGGGCCATCATCATCCCCTCCCTCATCAGCCCGTTCGGCCTCTACCTGATCTGGGTCTACGCGACGGACGCCATCCCCACCGAGCTGCTCGAAGCCGCCCGGATGGACGGGGCGGGGGAGTTCCGCACCTTCTTCACCATCTCGATCCGCCTGCTCACCCCGGGCATCGTCACCGTGCTGCTGTTCGCGGTGGTGGCGACCTGGAACAACTACTTCCTCCCGCTGATCATGCTGAGCGACCCCGCCTGGTACCCGCTCACGGTCGGCCTCAACCAGTGGAACGCGCAGGCGACCGGCGTCGCCGCGCAGCCCATCTACAACCTCGTGATCACCGGATCGCTGCTCTCGATCATCCCGATCGTCGCGGCTTTCCTCCTGCTGCAGCGCTTCTGGCAGTCGGGCCTGACCGCCGGCAGCGTGAAGGAATGATCCGCCCCAGCTCCCCCTGACCGGGGTATCCCCCCGGATGACCCGCAACACCACACCACCGGAGCGTCCTGCCCCGGAACACACAACACCCCCGGGGCCTCGGCCCCGACTCCACAACAACGAAGTGAAGGAACCGATGACATTCATGCGCAAGAGCACCGCCGCTCGGCGGGCCGTCTTCGCCGTCGCCGCCACCGCCCTGACGGTCGGCGCGCTGACCGCGTGCTCGGGCGGTAACGCCGGCGGTGCTGCCGGCGGATCGGCCGACGACATCGAGAAGGCCCTCGAGGCCGGCGGCGAGATCACGTACTGGTCCTGGACCCCCTCGGCCGAGGCGCAGGTCAAGGCCTTCGAGGCGAAGTACCCCAAGGTCAAGGTCAACTACGTCAACGCGGGCACCAACACCGAGGAGTACACCAAGCTCCAGAACGCCATCAAGGCGGGCTCCGGCGCTCCCGACGTCGTGCAGATCGAGTACTACGCCTTCCCGCAGTTCGCGCTCTCGGACTCGCTGGTCGACCTGTCGTCGTACGGCTTCGCCGACCTCAAGGACGACTACGCGACCGGCCCGTGGGGCTCGGTCAACTTCGACGGCAAGCTGTACGGCCTGCCGCAGGACTCGGGCCCCATGGCCCTCTTCTACAACAAGTCGGTCTTCGACCAGTACGGCATCGCCGTCCCCACCACGTGGGACGAGTACGTCGCCGCGGGCGAGAAGCTGCACGCCGCCGACCCGACGAAGTACATCACCGCCGACAACGGCGACTCGGGCTTCACGACCAGCATGATCTGGCAGGCCGGCGGCACCCCGTTCAAGACCTCGGGCACCGACGTCACCATCGACCTTCAGGACGAGGGCTCGAAGAAGTTCGCCGACAACTGGAACCGTCTCATCGAAGGCGGCCTGATCTCCAACACCCCCAGCTGGAGCGACGAGTGGTTCAAGGGCCTCGGTGACGGTTCGATCGCCTCTCTCGTGATCGGCGCCTGGATGCCCGGCGTCCTGGAGTCCTCGGTCAAGGACGGCTCGGGCAAGTGGGCCGTGGCCCCCATCCCCACCTACGACGGCAAGGCCGTGACGGCCGAGAACGGCGGCGGCGGCCAGGCCGTGACCAAGCAGAGCAAGAACCCCGCGCTCGCGGCCGGCTTCCTCAAGTGGCTCAACAACGACGACGAGAGCCTGAAGATCTTCGCCGAGTCGGGTGGCTTCCCCTCGACCACCGCGCAGCTGAGCGACCCCGCCTTCGTCGACAAGAAGTCGGACTACTTCGGCGGCCAGCAGATCAACCAGGTGCTGACGCAGGCCTCGAGCGAGGTCCGCGAGGGCTGGAGCTACCTGCCCTTCCAGGTGTACGCCAACAGCATCTACGGCGACACCGTGGGCCAGGCCTACTCGAAGAAGAGCGACCTGAACGCGGGCCTCACCGCGTGGCAGGACCAGCTCGTCCAGTACGGCAACGACCAGGGCTTCTCGGTCAACAAGTAAGCAGTTCCCCGGGGGCGGGTCCGCGTGCACGCATGCGGCCCGCCCCTTCCCTTCCCTCGCCAGGAGAGACCCGAATGACCTCCCCCACCCGTATCGTCGTGGACCGCACCGCCGTCGGAGCAGACGTCCCCCGCCGCCTGTTCGGCTCGTTCGTCGAGCACATGGGCCGTTGCGTGTACGACGGCATCCACTCCCCCGGGCACGACACCGCCGACGGCCAGGGCTTCCGCGCCGACGTGCTCGAGCTCGTGCGCGAGCTGGGCGCCACCGTCGTGCGCTACCCCGGCGGCAACTTCGTGTCGGGCTACCGCTGGGAGGACGGTGTGGGCCCGCGCGAGGAGCGTCCGGTTCGGCTGGATGCCGCGTGGCACAGCACCGAGACCAATCAGGTGGGCCTGCACGAGTTCGCCGAGTGGGCGGATGCCGCGGGCCTGGAGGTCATGGAGGCGGTCAACCTCGGCACGCGCGGCGTGGCCGAGGCCGCCGACCTGCTCGAGTACGCCAACCACCCCGCCGGCACCGCGCTGAGCGACCGCCGCCGCGACAACGGCCGCGAAGACCCGTTCGGCATCCGCCTGTGGTGCCTGGGCAACGAGATGGACGGCCCCTGGCAGATCGGCCACAAGACCGCCGACGAGTACGGCCGCCTGTCCGCCGAGACCGCACGCATGATGCGCTTCATCGACCCGACGGTCGAGCTCGTGGCCGCGGGCAGCTCGAACCACGAGATGCCGACGTTCGGCGAATGGGAGCGCACCGTGCTCCGCCACACCGCGGGACTGATCGATCACATCTCGGTGCACGCGTACTACGAAGAAGACCCCGCCGACCCCGCCGGCTTCCTCGCCAGCGGAGTCGCCCTGGACCGCTACATCGGCGAGGTCGCCGACATCATCGACGAAGTCGGGGCGACGACCCCCGACGGCCGCCCGATCGGCATCAGCGTCGACGAGTGGAACGTCTGGAACCAGACCCGCTGGAACGAGGTCGACAAGCCGCGCGTGTTCACGGGCGACTGGCCGATCGCGCCGCGCCTGATCGAAGACGACTACACCGTGACCGACGCCGTCGTCGTGGGCTCGCTCCTGATCACGCTCATCCGCCGCTCCGACCGCGTGTCGATGGCGAACCTCGCGCAGCTCGTGAATGTCATCGCCCCCATCCGCACCGAGCCCGACGGCGGCGCAGCCTGGCGGCAGACCACCTTCCACCCCTTCGCCCTCACGGCCAAGGCGGCATCCGGTCGCGTCGTCGTCCCGCGTGTCGACGGCGCTACCATCGACACCCCGCGGCTCGGCCCGGTCGACGCCGTCGACACGGTCGCCACCGTCGACGGCGACACCGTGTCGGTGTTCCTCGTGCACCGCGACCTCGAGGCCCCGACCCCGGTCGAGCTCGACCTCGGCCGGGTCGACGCCGTCGAAGCCGTGGTCGTCACGATCCCCGAGGGTGGGGACCGCCACACCACCAATTCCGCCGACGGCGAGCCCGTCGCCCCCGTCGGACTCGACGTCGAGGTGGGCGACGACGGCATCCTGCGCTTCACCCTCCCCGCTCTGTCATGGGTGCGCCTGCGCGCGCGCCTCGTCGACTGATCCCCTGAGAACCCGAAAGACATCGTGACGACTTTCTCCATCGGCGAGACCGACTTCCTGCTCGACGGGAAGCCCCACCAGGTCATCTCCGGAACGCTGCATTACTTCCGCATCCACCCCGAACATTGGGCCGACCGCATCCGCACCGCCAAGGCCATGGGGCTCAACACCATCGAGACCTACGTGGCGTGGAACGCCCACGAGCCCGTTCGCGGGGAGTGGGATGCCACGGGGTGGAACGACCTCGGCCGCTTCCTCGACCTGATCGCCGAGGAAGGCCTGCACGCGATCGTGCGCCCGGGCCCGTACATCTGCGCGGAATGGCACAACGGCGGACTGCCGGTGTGGCTGACCTCGACGCCGGGCATCGGCATCCGTCGCTCGGAACCGCAGTTCATCGATGCGGTGTCGGAGTACCTGCGTCGGGTCTACGAGATCGTGGCGCCCCGCCAGATCGATCGCGGCGGCAATGTGGTGCTCGTACAGATCGAAAACGAGTACGGCGCCTACGGGTCCGACAAGACGTACCTGCGCGAGCTGGTGCGCGTGACCGAGGACGCCGGCATCACGGTGCCGTTGACGACCGTCGACCAGCCGATGCCGTGGATGCTCGAGGCCGGAAGCCTGCCGGGCCTCCACCTCACCGGCTCGTTCGGCTCGCGGTCGGAGGAGCGCCTCGCGACCCTCCGGGAGCACCAGCCCACCGGCCCGCTCATGTGCAGCGAGTTCTGGGACGGCTGGTTCGACTGGTGGGGCAGCATCCACCACACGACCGACCCCGCGGCATCCGCCCACGACCTCGACGTGCTGCTCGCCGCCGGCGCCTCGGTGAACATCTACATGGTGCACGGCGGCACGAACTTCGGCACCACGAACGGCGCGAACGACAAGGGCCGCTTCGACCCCATCGTCACCTCGTACGACTACGACGCCCCCATCGACGAGTCGGGCCACCCGACGGCGAAGTTCCACGCCTTCCGCGACGTCATCGCCAAGTACGCCCCGGTGCCCGAGGTCGTCCCCGCTCCCCGCCCGCAGGCACCCGCTTTCGAGGTGGGCTTGTCGGGAGAGGGAGACTGGATGCCGGCCCCCGGGCCCGTGGCCATCGCCGACGATCCGCCGAGCTTCGAGCAGATCGCCCACCTCGGCCCGCTCGTGCGGTACGACGTGGAGCTGCCCGCGTTCTCGGGTCCCGCGGCGCTCGTGTTCAGCGAGGTGCGGGATCTGGCGTGGGTGCACGTGGACGACACTCCCGTGGGTCGACTCTCGCGGACGCTGCACGAGCGCGCCCTCACGATCCCCGCGGGCGCTCGGCTCACGGTCCTCGTCGAGGACCAGGGCCGCGTGAACTACGCCGATCGCCTCGGCGAGGCCAAGGGCCTGTTCGGACCCGTCACCCTGAACGGCGAGACGCTCACGGGCTGGACGGCGACGCCCGTCGCCCTGGAAGCCGCGGAAGGAACGGGAGCCGGTTCGATGGGCCGCGTGCTGCTGCGCGGTTCGTTCGACCTGGACGCGCCCGCCGATCTGTTCCTCGACACCACCTCGTGGGGCAAGGGATACGCCTTCGTCAACGGCTTCTTCCTCGGGCGGTACTGGAACAACGTGCCGCAGAACACGCTCTACATCCCGGGTCCCGCGACCCGTGCGGGTGCCAACGAGATCGTCGTGCTCGAGCTGGAGCACGCGATCGAGGCCGTCGCCCGCTTCGTCGCCGAACCGTCGCTGGGGCAGCTCGAGGAGTAGTCCGTCACGAGAACAGGCGCGTGCGCCGAGAACAGGCCGATCCCGCGCGGGTCGGCCTGTTCTCGTGGCATCCCCTGTTCTCGTCGCGCCTTTCGTGCCTGCTCTCGCGTGAGGCGCCGCCTTTGTCGCGTCCGCAGCGCCGGAAGCGACGATTCTCGGAGCCTCACGCGGGAGAGGCGCGTGCCCGGGAGGAGCAGGATGGGGGCATGACGATGGCTGCGTGGCTCCGGTCGATCCCCTCCCTCACCGGGACTCCCCCCGGGCAGGATGCCGAGGCCCTCCCCGTCGCACCGGAGGCCCTGTTCGAGCGGTGGATCCGGCAGGCCGTGGACGCCGGCGTCGCCGAGGCACACGGCGCCACCCTCGCGACGGTCGATGCCGACGGCATCCCGGACGCCCGCACGCTGATCCTCAAGAACCTGGGGCCGGAGGGGTGGGCCTTCGCCGGTCCGCGCGCCTCCGCCAAGGGTGACCAACTCGCGGCCCGACCCGCCGCGGCGCTGAACTTCTGGTGGCCGGCGGTGCTGCGGGCCGTGCGCGTGCGCGGGCGAGTGGTCGAAGCCTCGGCCGAAGAGAGCGCGGCAGACCTCGCCGCCCGGTCCGCCGCCGCCCGCGACGGGATCGAGCCGGGCGGGTGGGTGCTCTGGCGACTCGTCCCCGACCGGGTCGAGTTCTGGCAGGGCTCCTCCGACCGCCGGCACCTGCGCACGATCTACCGGCGCACCGCCGAGGGCTGGCGGCTGACCGAACCCGCGAACGAGAGCGAGAACCGATGAGCGACTACGAGGTCACCGAGATCGGCGGGCTGGACGACTGGCGCGACCGCTTCGGGGGGTTCGCCCCGGCGCGATCCCGCGACGGGCGGCGCGTCGTCGACCAGGAGCTGACCATGCAGTTCATCGGGATGACGGCGAACGCTCTGCTGCCCGGAGAAGAGGCCGGTTATTGGCACACGCACACCCGGGTCGAGGAACTGTACGTCTTCCTCGAGGGGCGCGGCCAGATGGGCCTCGACGACGACGTGGTCGACGTCGGTCCCGGCAGCGTCGTGCGGGTCGGGCAGAACGTCTGGCGCACCTGGCGCGCGACCCCGGGCGGCGACAGCGAGCTGCGGTGGCTGTGCATCCGCGCGGGTGGCGAGGCGCTTCCGCCCCTGCCCGACGACAGCTCTCGCGATCCCGAACGGCCGATGCCGTGGGGGGCCGAGGCCTGACGGCGGTTTCCCTCAGGCGCGCGATCTCGCGTGGTGGCGCTTGACGCGGTTGCGGTTGCCGCAGCCGGCGGCGGTGCACCAGATGCGGTTGTGCCGGGGGGAGGTGTCGAGGTACACCCAGCCGCACGCGTCGTCGCCGCACTGGCGCGCCGCGCGTAGATCGGAGGTCAGCAGGTCGTGGGCGAGGAGGGCGATCGCCGCGCGCGGACCGGTCACATCGGCGGGCGGATGCCACTGCCACCGGTCGTCGCCGCGCTCCAGGCTTGAACGGCGCAGGGCGTCGACGTGCTCACGGGCGATGAGGGCCACGGCATCCGGAGAGTCCTCGAAGACGGCCTCGTAGACGGCTTCGCGCAGCGCGATGATCGCGGCGTGCTCCGCCGCGGCCGTTCGGGGTGTCGCGCGGACGATGCCCGGATCGGCGATCAGCCCGATCTCGGTGCACCATTCGAGCACCGCCCCGAAGTCCGGCAGCGTGTCGATCGCGCGGGCGTCGTCGAGTCGCCAGTGCACCGTGTCGACCAGGTCGAAGGCCGGGTGGCCCCCGACCCGCGGAAACGTCGTCGCGCCCATACCCGACAGACTAATGCGCGAAAAGCTGTTGACGCGTTACTGCGCGACCGACATTGTTAACGGGTGATGACGGAAACACGCGTTAGTAAACGTCTGGGTCGCGACTTCGACCGCTTCTGGTTGGCGCAGACGACCTCGGCCGTGGGCAGCCAGATCGGCGACCTCGCCGTTCCCCTGCTGGCCGTGGTGGTGCTGCACGCGACGGCGGCGGAGGCCGGACTGGTGGGGGTCGCCCGGTGGCTGCCGTTCCTTCTGCTCGCGCTCCCCCTCGGTGTCATCGTCGATCGCCGGCGGCGGCGACCCGTCCTCATCGCCGCCGATGCCGCTCGAGCAGCCCTCATCATCGTGCTCGTCGCCGTTGCCGTGAGCGGCTCTCTGACCCTTCCCGTGCTGCTCGGGCTCATCTTCGTGATCGGGGCCTTCACCGTCGCCTTCGAGGTGGCCTACCAATCGTTCCTGCCCACGGTCGCCGCCCGCGACCGACTCGAGGCGGCGAACGGCCGGTTACAGGCGACGGCCTCGGCCGCACAGGTCGGCGGGCCGGGTCTGGGCGGGTGGCTCGTGCAGACCCTCACCGCCCCGTGGGCCCTCCTCTCGCAGGCCGTCACCTACGCCGTCTCGGCCGTCGCGCTCATCGGCATCCGCGCCGGGGAGCCCGACCCCCTCCGCGAGCGGCGCGGCGCCCTCGCGGAACTGCGAGAGGGACTGAGCTTCGTGCGACGCGACCGCTACCTGGTCTCGCTCGTGGGCTTCTCGGCGATCTACAACCTGTTCGCCCAGTGGATCACCGTGCTGCTCCTCGTGCACGCCGTTCGCGAGCTCGGCCTGACGGCGGGGCATCTCGGCCTCGTCTTCAGCCTCGGCGCGGTGGGAGCCGTGGTGGGCGCTGCGGCCGCCCCCGCGAGCGTGCGGCGCTTCGGCGTCGGAGCGGTGCTCATCGCGTGCGCGGGGGCGGAGAGCCTCGTGCTCGGCGCCCTACCGTTCGTGGATGCCGCGTGGTCGACGCCCGTGATCGTCTGCGTGCTCGTGGGCGTGTTCGCGGTCAACGGCGCGGGCACCTCGCTCTCGAGCGTGGTGGCCCTCACCCTGCGGCAGCTGCGAACGCCCGACCTCCTGCTCGGGCGGGTCAACGCGACCGTACGGTGGATCTCGTACGGCGTCGTCGCGATCGGTGCGGGCCTCGGCGGCCTCGTCGGCGAAGCGCTGGGCACCCGAGCCGGGATCGCCGCGGGCTGCGTCGGGGTGGCCCTCACCGTCGTGTGGGTGGCGGCCTCGCCGCTTCGCACCGTCCGCACCACCGCGAGCATCGCTCTGGGTTGACCGACGGCAGCGCCTCACGGCGTCGCGATCACGGGCTCCGCGGCATCCGAGAGTGCGTCCTCGCCCCGCAACGGACAGAGGGCCAGGCGCGCCGAGCAAGACGAGGGGATCTGCGCCGGGTCAGTCGACGGAGAACAAGAGCGACATCTCGTCGGCCATGGCGGCCAGTCGCGTATCGAAGGTGGCGATGGGGACGCGCAGATGCACCGCCACCGCGAGAGCGCACGTGTCGGGCATATTCAATGCGTGCGTGGCACGCAATCGAGCCAGCAGCAGGGGCTCATCGGCCCCCATCGCCGCCACCTCTGCCCCGAGGCTGCGCAGGGCGTCCCACAACTCCCCCTCGCGCTCGACACGTGCGGCGGCGACGAGGGTCTCCGCGACGGTCAGCGGATGCAGGAGGAAGGGCCCCGCCTGTCGGGCGAAGAGAGCCTTCGCCCGGTCGTGGTGGGCATCGTCGGGGCTGAACAGGGCGATGACGACTCCGGCATCGAGAACGATCACTCGGGCCAGTCCCCGCGGAGCTCGTGGAGATACCCGTCGGGATAGATCCCCGCCAGCCGCTGGACCGCCGCGTCCACGGCGGCGCGACGATCGATCTCACGCTGCGACTGCTCATCCTGGATCGCCTGCCCACCCCGCACGACCAGGTGCATGAGCAGAGCGCTGGGCGACTCGTCGGGCCATCGAGAGCGCGCGATCTCCAGGGCCTGTTCGACCGCTCGCGTGTGCGTCACTTGCGTGCGCGGTCGGGTGGTCGGCATGCGGTCAGTGCACCACCGAGCGAATGAGGTGCAACACCTCTGACTCGTCACCTGCCCCCGCTGCTCGCACGCACCACGAGGGCCGCGGGCACCGTCTCGACGACGGGGGCTCCCCCCTCGATCGCTGCGACGAGAGCGGCCACGGCGCGGCGGCCGAGGGCGTCGAAGTCCTGGCGCACCGTGCTCAGCGGGGGGCGGAACTCCGCGGCATCCACGATGTCGTCGAAGCCCACCACGGCGACATTGGAGGGGATGCCCCGACCCGCGTCGGCGAAAGCGCGCAGAACGCCGAGCGCCATCTGGTCGTTGGCGACGAAGACGGCGGTGGCGTCGCCGAGATGCGCTGCGGCGCGATGCCCGGATGCCGAGGTCCAGTCGCCCCGAACGGGTGCGGGAGCGGCCACCCCGGCGTCGGCGAGGGCGTCGCGCCAGCCGCGCTCGCGTTCGGCGGCGGCGAAGGAGCGGGCGGGACCGGCGACGTGGTGCACGCTCGCGTGCCCGAGCGAGAGCAGGTGCGCGGTGGCCACACGCGCTCCCCCGGCGTGGTCGGTCTGCACGATCGAAAAGCGCTCGTCGGGCGGGGAGTCGACGACCACGAGGTGCAGGTCGGCGGGGGGTTCGGCATCGCGCGCGAGTTCGGTCGCCTCGTTCAGCACGACGGCGCCGTCGACGCCCTGGGAGCGGAGTCGGGCGAAAGCCTCGTGGATGCCGCGTTCACCGACGGTCACGACGGCCAGGGCGTAGTCGCGAGCGGCTGCGGCCTCGGAGATGGCCTGCAGCATGCGCGAGTTGCCGACCGAGGCGAGGGTCGACACGACGAGTCCGATCGTGGAGGTCTGGCCCGTGCGCAGCGCGCGCGCCGCACGATGCATGCGGTAGCCGAGGTCGGCCATGGCCTTTTCGACCCGCGCCCGCGTCGTGGGGTCGACGCGGGGGCTGCCGTTGACCACGCGCGACACCGTCTGCGCCGAAACCCCGGCCTTCGCGGCCACATCGGCCATGGATACGCGCATCGCTCCCCCTATGTTGACGATATCACGGCCCAGATGTAGCGTGTTATCGTGAACACGGACACCCCCTCCGCGCAGACCCTCAGCGCCGGCGTGATCAAGCGCTCGACGCGTCTCGCCGACGGTCGCGAACTGATGTACTTCGACGATCCCGGCACGGCTCTCGGCGCCGAGCGCTCGGTCGACGCCCGCACGCTCGACCCCCGGCCCGCCACCGCCACCATGCGGCAGGACGTCCTCACCGGCGACTGGATCACCGTGGCATCCAATCGGCAGAACCGCGCGTTCCTGCCGCCCGCGCACCTCGACCCCCTCTCGCCGCAGACGCCCACCAACCCGTCCGAGATCCCCTCGCTCTACGACGTCGCGGTCTTCGAGAACAAGTCGCCCTCGTTCGGCCCCGCCCTCGACACCGCGATCGGCGATGCCCCGGCGGCCGTCGACCCGCCCCGCAGTGACGACGACCTCGAACACCTGGGTCTCGGCCGCACCCGCACCTCGGTCGGCCGCTGCGAGGTCGTGTGCTTCAGCCCCCAGCACGAGGGCTCGTTCGGTTCGCTCTCGCGCACCCGCGCCCGCACCGTGATCGAGGCCTGGGCCGATCGCACCGCGGCGCTGTCGGCTCTGCCCGGCATCCGTCAGGTGTTCCCCTTCGAGAACCGCGGGCAGGAGATCGGCGTCACCCTCCCCCACCCGCACGGCCAGATCTACGCCTACCCGTACGTAACCCCGCGCACGCACCGCCTGCTCGACACGATCTCGCGCACCTCCGACGATCTGTTCGCGCGCATCCTGGAGTTCGAGCAGGCCGGTGAGCGCGTCGTGCTGCGCGGAGAACACTGGACGGCGTACGTGCCCTTCGCCGCCCGCTGGCCCATCGAGGTGCACGTGCTGCCGCACCGCCACCTGGCCGACCTCGCCGAGACGACCGACGCCGAGCGCGACGAACTCGCCCCCTTCTACCTGCGGCTGCTCCGCGGCATCGACGCGCTGTACGACACGCCCACGCCCTACATCGCGGCCTGGCATCAGGCCCCGGTCGGACGCGGTCGCGAGGCCGTACGCCTCAACCTGCAGATCACCTCGCCCCGCCGCGCCGCCGACAAGCTGAAGTACCTCGCCGGAAGCGAGGCCGCCATGGGCGCCTGGATCGGCGACGTGACCCCCGAGTCGCAGGCCGAGCGCCTGCGCGCCGCCCTCGACACCGTTCCGGAGGTGACGGCATGACCGCCGTCGACGACGCCCGCGCCCTGCTCACCACGCTGACCGACGCCGCCGAGGTCGGAGTGTGGTCGGCCCCCGGCCGCGCCAACCTCATCGGCGAGCACACCGACTACAACGAGGGCTTCGTCTTCCCCTTCGCGATCGCCCAGCGCACCGCGGCCGCCGTCGCCCTGCGCGACGACGACGTGATCCGCGTGCGCTCGACCTTCGCTCCCGACGCCGTGGAGGTCTCGCTCGCTGACCTCGATGCGCGCATTGCCGGCGGTGGCCTCGACTGGGCGGGCTACCCGC
Organism: Microbacterium sp. 20-116; assembly: GCF_041079415.1. NCBI lineage: Bacteria > Bacillati > Actinomycetota > Actinomycetes > Micrococcales > Microbacteriaceae > Microbacterium > Microbacterium sp. 20-116. The sequence goes on along the minus strand of NZ_JBFYGP010000010.1, from coordinate 55,229 downwards.
TCGGTGTGGCCTGGGCGCTGCTGCGGGAGGCTCCGGATGCCGCGGCCCGCGGCCTCGACATCGCTCTGGCCTCGGACGTGCCGGTGGGCGCGGGCCTGTCGTCTTCGGCCGCGATCGAGGGGGCTGTGGCCTCCGCCCTGAACGACGTGTGGACGGCCGGTCTCGACAAGGTCGCCCTCGCTCGCGTCGGCCGCGTCGCCGAGAACGACGTCGTGGGCGCCCCCACCGGGATCATGGACCAGATGGCCTCGATGCTGGGCGTCGCCGACGCCGCGACCTTCCTCGACTGCCGCACCCTCGCCACGCGCGCGGTGCCCCTCGGCTTCGCCGACGCCGGCCTGTCGATCCTCGTCACCGACACGCTCGTCGAGCACGCGCACTCCACCGGTGGGTACCGCGAGCGCCGCGAGGCCTGCGAGCGCGGAGCCGCAGCCTTCGGCGTCTCCTCTCTGCGCGATCTCACCGTCGACGACCTCCCGCGCGCCGAGCAGATCCTCGACGACGTTACGTTCCGCCGTGTGCGCCACGTGATCACCGAGAACCAGCGCGTGCTCGACACGGTCGCAGCCCTCGACGCCGACGGCCCCACCGCGATCGGCGACCTGCTCGTCGCCTCGCACGTCTCGATGCGCGACGACTTCGAGATCTCTGTCCCCGAGCTCGACCTGGCCGTCGAGACGACACTCGCCTCGGGGGCGCTGGGGGCGCGCATGACCGGCGGTGGCTTCGGCGGAGCGGCGATCGCACTGATCCCCACCGAACTCGTTCCGGCGGCGACGGCCGCGCTGCGCGCCGCGTTCGCGGCATCCGGCTTCCGTGCTCCGAACATCTTCACGGTGACGGCCTCCGAGGGCGCGCGCCGCGACGCCTGACCCTCCGGCGGTTTCGGCCACGACGCCGGCTGCTGCGCACGCGACGGGCCCCACCCCACCCGGACCCCTCACGCAGAAACGCGATTCGCACGCAAAAACGCGCTCTGCTCGCGTTTCTGCGCGCGGATCGCGTTTCTGCGTGGGTCGAAGGTTCGCCAGGCACCAGCACCACCCGGTCGGGGACGCAACGGATTACGACGGACGGCCCCCACCGGCGAACCGTCGCGCTGGCGCGCTGCGCGGGTGGAGCACCACCGCTGCGCGAGGGCAGGATGAAGACATGGATGCCGCTGCGCTCGTTCACACCTCGAAGGGCGCCGTCCGCGGCTTCCGGCGCGGCACCACCGCCGTGTTCCTCGGCATCCCGTTCGCTCAGGCTCCCGTCGGAGCGCTGCGCTTCGCCGCTCCTGTGCCGATCGACGCGTGGGAGGGCGAGCGCGACGCCACCGTCTTCGGACCGACCGCGCAGCGGGGCGACACGGGCATCACCCTCATCCCCGAGCCAAGCGTCCCGGGAGAGGCGACACTGAACGTCAACGTGTTCGCGCCGGCGGACCGGGACCGGGATGCCGCCCTCCCGGTGCTCGTGTGGATCCACGGCGGTGGCTTCACCTCGGGCTCCCCCGCGAGCCGCTGGTACGACGGCGACGCCTTCGCGCGCGACGGGGTGATCACGGTGGTGATCTCGTACCGCATCGGCTTCGACGGGTTCGGGCTCATCGACGGCGCCCCCACCAACCGGGGCCTGCGCGACCAGATCGCCGCCCTCGAGTGGGTGCGCGACGAGATCCGCACCTTCGGCGGCGACCCGGCCCGGGTCACGGTGGCGGGTCAGTCGGCCGGCGGCGGGTCGGTGCTGGCGCTGATGACCAGCCCCGCGGCATCCGGTCTCTTCTCGGGGGCGATGGCGATCTCGCCCGCGATCGGCGCGGTGACGCTCGCCTCAGCGGAGCGCTTCGCCGCTCGTGTCGCCGACAGAGCGGGAGTCCGCCCCGACCGCCGGGGCTTCGCCTCCGTGCCCGAAGAGCGCGTCCTCGCGGCGCAGAGGAGCGCCCTCGCCCCGCACCTCGCCCGGGCAGTCACGTCGCTGGCAACACTGCTCGACGACGGTCTGCCGCTCGGGCCGGTCGTCGACGGCGACGTGCTGCCCCGGCATCCGCTCGACGCTCTCTCCGACGGCGCCTGCGCCGACATACCGCTGGTGATCGGGTCGACCGACGACGAGTTCACGGCGCTCACCGCGCGCTACGCCGGCGCGCTCCGGGTGGTCCCGGTTCCGCTCGCCCTGGCCTTGCTCGGCCTGCGGCGCACGCGACGACGCGCCTACCTCGAGCGCACCCGGAGGCACGGAACCGCGGCCGTGCTCGGCGGCTTCTTCACCGACCGCGTCATCCGCTCGACCGTGCTCGAGACGGCTCGGGCGCGCGGTACGGCCCCGACCTGGGTGTATCGCTTCGCGTGGGCGTCGCCCGTGCCGACCATCGGCGTCGCGTGCCACTGCCTCGACGTCCCGTTCTGGTTCGACCACCTCGACGCCGACGGAGTCGCCACGATCGCGGGCACCCCTCCGCCCGACTTGGCCGCGCTCATGCACGGGGCGGCGGTCTCGTTCGCGCGGGACCGCGACCCGGGGTGGCCGGCCTGGGATGCCGAGACCCGGCCGGCGCGGGTGTTCGGGGCCCCGGCATCCGCCCCCGCCGTCGAACCCGACGCCTACGCCGAGGTCGCCCCGCTGGTCTGAGCGCTCAGCGTGGGTGGGCGCGCCGCACAATTGGAGACGCGCACCAGAATCGGATGCCGCGGGCTCACCGCTGCACTTACCCGAATCCGTTGCGGCCACGGAGGGCCGCTCCGACGCCGGGGGGTCAGAGGTGCGGCATGACCTCGCGCTCGAAGAGCGAGATGCCCGAGGTGTCGTAGGCGGCCTCGGGGAAGTAGTGGATCGCGTAACCGAGGCCGTGGTCGGCGCGCTCGCGCAGGCGTTCGACGATCTGCTCCGGGGTGCCGAAGGCGTCGGACGAGCGGTAGTCGGCCTCGATGGCATCCGCCCGCTCGTCGCCCACGTGCGGGCGCAGGCGCGCGACGACCGCGGCCAGGCGGTCGGATGCCTCGGCCTCGGTCTCGGCCACGATCGTGTTGAAGTTCGTCGACCGGGTGATCTCGGACGCGTCGCGGCCGAGGGCCTCGCAATGCCCGCGCAGCACCTCGGACTTGTGGTCGAACTCTTCGAGCGAGCCGCCGAAGTTCGTGTACGAGGCGTACTTCGCCGCGATCTTCAACGTGACCTTCTCGCCGCCGCCGGCGATCCAGAGCGGGATGCCGCCCGGCTGGAGGGGCTGGGGCTGGACGATCGCTCCGTCGACCTCGTAGTACGTGCCCGACAGAGTCGCCTCGCCCGTGGTCCACGCCTGGTGCATGATCTCGACGCCCTCGCGCAGGCGTCCGAGGCGCTCGGCGATGGGCGGGAAACCGTACCCGTAGGCCTTCCATTCGTGCTCGTACCAGCCGCCGCCGATGCCCATCTCGGTACGGCCGCCCGAGATCGCGTCGACGGTCGCCGCGACCTTCGCGAGGTACGCCGGGTTGCGGTACCCCATGCAGGTGCACATCTGACCGAGGCGGACGCGGTCGGTGGCGGCGGCGAAGGCGGCCATGAGCGTCCAGGCCTCGTGCGTGGCCTCGGTACTGGGAACCGGCGTGGTGTGGAAGTGGTCGTATACCCAGAGCGAGGTCCACGGGCCGTCGTCGGCGCTCTGCGCGAGCGAGTTCATCACACGCCAGTGCTCGGCGGGGTCGATCCCCACGAGGTCGAAGCGCCAGCCCTGGGGAACGAAGATGCCGAAGTCCATGGGCTCACCCTAGGCGGGGGCACCGACATCGGACACCGGTCGAGCCCGAACCCGCCGCGGCGGGCCTGAATGCGGCGCGTGCGCCCCTGACCTCCGCGATACGCACAACCTCAGCCCCACAACAGCCACCGCAACTGAAGCTGCGCGAATCACCGACTCCACGAGCAAGCCGCGAGCGACCACCGGCCACCACGCGCACCACGGCGCGGGCGCGCCTCACCTCCGCGATACGCACAACCTCACCCCCACAACAGCCACCGCGACTGAAGTTGCGCGAATCACCGACTCCACGAGCGAGCCGCGGGCGACGGGGCCTCAGCTCGCGTACGGCTCCAGGCGCTTGTGCATCACGGCCACCGCATCGGCGTTGTCGTCGATCAGCACCGAGTGACGCCCGAGCGGCGCGGCGACGGCGCCGAGCGTGCCGCTGCCGGCGAACATGTCGAGCACCCTGTCGCCGGGGCGCGACGACGCCTGCACCATCCGGCGCAGCACGCCCTCGGGTTTCTGCGTCGGGTACCCGGTCTTCTCGCGACCCGTGGTCGGCACGATCGTGTGCCACCACACGTCGGTGGGCATCTTGCCGCGCGCGGCCTTCTCGGCGGTGACGAGACCCGGGGCCATGTACGGCTCGCGGTCCACGGCATCCGAGTCGAAGAAGTACTTCGCCGGGTTCTTCACGTAGACCAGGATCGTCTCGTGCTTGGTGGGCCAACGACGCTTGGTCTTCGCGCCGTAGTCGTACGCCCAGATCAGCTCGTTGAGGAACTTGTCGCGCCCGAACAGCGCATCGCACATGACCTTGGCGTAGTGCACCTCGCGGTAGTCGAGGTGCAGGTACAGGGTGCCGTCGTCGGCGAGCAACCGCCACGCCTCGACGAGCCGCGGCTCGAGGAAGCCCCAGTAGTCGTCGAAGCGGTCGTCGTAGGTGCGCAGATCCCCGCGCAGGCGCGCGTACTCGCGGCCGTGGAAGCCGCGCTGCACGACCGGCGGCGGCGGCTCTTCCTCGGCGGGGAATTCGAGCATGTTGGGATCGGATGCCACGGGCTCGAGCCGCTCGGCATCCGGGGCCTCTTCGACCGGCGCCTTACGCGTCGCCGACTCGACCGCCTTCGAGCGCGTGCGCCCCGTGTTGAACGGCGGGTCGAGGTACACGAGCGCGAAAGAGCCGTCGGCATAGGCCGGGGTGACGCTGAGGTTGTCGGCGTGATGGATCTCGACGCCGCCCGGTACGGGCGCGTCGGTGAGGTCGTCGGCGCTCACGGGACGCGCTGCAGCCACGCGTCGGTGGCGAACTTGGAGTCGACGAGAGCCCGGGCCTCGGCGTACTCCTCGTCGCTGATGTGCCCCGGGGTCGCCCCGTACAGCGTGGTGAAGGTCTGGATGAAGCGCTCGATGACCTCGGCCCGGGGAAGACCGGTCTGGCTGCGCAGCGGGTCGACGCGCTTGGCGGCCGACACGGTGCCCTTATCGCTGAGCTTCTCGCGGCCGATGCGCAGCACCTCGGTGAGCACCTGGCCGTCCATGTCGTAGCTGAGGGTCGCGTGGTGCAGCACCCCGCCGTTGGCGAGGCGCTTCTGGGCGGCGCCGCCGATCTTGCCGTGAGGACCCGCGATGTCGTTGAGCGGCTGGTACACCGCGTCGATGCCGAGCGAGCGCAGCGCCTGGAGCACCCAGTCGTCGAGGAACGCGTACGAGTCGGCGAAGGTCATACCGGCGACGAGGGAGGCCGGGACGTACAGCGAGTAGGTCACGATCGAGTTGGCCGCCATCATCATCGCGCCACCGCCCGAGATGCGGCGGACGATGTCGAAGCCGTGCTTCTCGGCGCCCGCCGGGTCGACCTCGTTGCGCAGCGACTGGAACGAGCCGATGACGACGGCGCTCTCGTCCCACTCCCACAGGCGCAGGGTGGGCTTGCGCAGCCCCGCGCCCACGCGGGTGGTGAGCACCTCGTCGAGGGCGAGGTTCATGCGGGGCGAGACGGGCTCGTCGTGCACGACCTCCCACTCGAAGTCGGCCCAGCCGGGAGCGGTCACCAGCGCGCGGCGGATCGCGGTCGCCACCGATTCGGGCGTGAAGCCGAGAAGCTGCGCCCCCTCGGGAAGGGCCGCGCGGATCGCCGCGGCGATCGTGGGGACGTCGGACTCGACCGGAAGACCGTTGACGGCCGCGTCGATGTCGTCGAGGGCGTCGTCGGGCTCGAGGAAGAAGTCGCCCGCGAGGTGGAAGCCGTGGATCCGCCCCTCGCGTTCTTCGAGGTCGACGACGACCAGCTTCCCGCCGGGGACCTTGTACTCGCCGTGCATGACTCCAGCCTACGGCGGTGTGACCGCGCGCGCGGCGGACCGGGACCGCGGGGAACGCGAGACGGCATCCCGCCGACGAGACGGTGTCGACTCGACGCCGACATGTCAGCGGGAGGCGGCCTCGAGGGTCGGAAGCGGCGCGGGCGAGGCAGGGGCGGCCGATCGCGTACCCGGCCACCAGTTGGCGCGCCCGAGGAGCGTCATCACGGCGGGCAGCAACAGCCCGCGCACGACGGTGACGTCGAGGACGACGGCCACGATCATCCCGACCCCGATCTCTTTCATCGCGACCAGCTCGCCGAACGCGAAGCCGAGGAAGACGAGGCAGATCGCCGCGGCGGCCAGCGTCACCGCCGGACCCGTGCGCGTGATGCCGTGGCGAACGGCCTCGGCGTTCGCGGAGCGCGGGTCGACGAGAAGATCGCGCGAACGCCAGCGCTCGGTGATGCGGGCCAGCAGGAACACCTCGTAGTCCATGGTCAACCCGAAGGCCAGGAGCCCGATGAGCAGGGGCGTGGTCACATCGAGCGCACCCCTCGGCTCGAACCCGAGCAAGGGCGCTCCCCACCCCCACCCGAAGATCGCGGTGAGCACTCCCAGCGTCGAGGCCACGGTGAGGCCCGCCAGCACGAGGGACTTCACCGGAACGACGACCGAGCGGGTGAGGGCGAACAGCAGCGCGAAGCTCGCGGCGGCGACGATCGCGAGCGCCCACGGCAGGCGCGAGGCCAGGTGATCACGTGTGTCGATGAGGAAGGCGGCGGGCCCCGTGACCTCGAGGGGGACCGGGGAGTCGAGCTCGCGCACCGCTTCGACCAGGCTCTGCGCCGCCGGCCCCGTCGCGCTGTCGCCCGTCGGGGTGAAGGCGACCGCGGTGACCTAGGGCGGCAGCTGCTGCACCACGTCGGCGTCGGCGACCTCGGGCAGGGCGGCGATCCGATCGAGGACGCCGGTGACGGCGGCATCCTGGATCGATCCGTCGAGCACGACCGTGACGGGCTCGATCCCGATCCCGGTGAAGCCGGTCGTCGTCGCCTCGTACGCCCGTCGCTCCTCGGCGTCCGCGGGAAGGGACCGGATGTCGGAGTCGTCGAGGGCGAGGGATGCCACGGGGGCGGCGAGCAGCATCAGCAGAGCCGCGGCGGCGACGGCGACGAGGCCCGGGCGCCGTTGCGCGAGGCGCGTGGAACGGGCGAGCACCCCCTCGCGCGCGGCGCGACCGGCCCAGGGGCGTGCCCAGGTGCGCGCTCCGGCGGAAGGGAGGGCGCGGTGCAGGAGCGAGAGCGTGGCGGGGACGAGGGTGAGACCCGCGAGGGTCGCCACGACCACGACCACGGCCCCACCCAGCGCCATGCCCGACAGCAACGGGTCGCCGAGCACCAGGATGCCCAGAAGGGCCACCGTCACGGCGAGACCCGACACGAGCACCGCCCGACCGGCGCCCGAGACGGTACGGGCGATCAGGTCGTCGAGGGGGACGGCGGGGTCGGCCGCACGCTCCTCGCGCAGGCGCAGCACCACCAGCAGGCTGTAGTCGACCGCGAGACCGAGGCCGAGGATCGTGACGACGTTGACCGCGAACTCGTTGACGTCGACGACGCGGGCGAGAAGGCCCAGGATCGCGAGGGTCGGTGCGATCGCCGCGAGGGCGGCGACCACGGGGACGAGCGCGATGCGCAACGACCCGAGCGCGACGGTGAGCAACACGACGAGGACGAGGATCGCGACGCTCTCGCCGAGGGCCGCGTCGGCGGTGGCGCGGTCGACGAAGGCCTCTTCGGCCAGGAGGGGGCCGCCGACGAGCACCTCGGGGGCGGCGATCCCCTTCAGCAGGTCGGAGACAGCGGATGCCGTGGCGACGGCCTCGTCGCCGGTGAGGCCCCGCGCGAGTTCGACGACGACCAGCGACGAACGCCCGTCGTCGCCGATCGCCCCGCCGGCCGTGTAGGCGTCGGTGGCCTCGGCCACCCCGGGCACGGCGCGGATCGACGACATCACCGCGGTCGCGCTGTCGCGCAGCGTCGGGGAGAAGAAGTCCGCACCGCGGACGACGGCGGTGACGATCTCGCCCTCGGGATCGAGGGCGTCGAGGCGCTCGCTCGCGCGCAGCGACTCGCTGCCGGCGGGGGCGTCGGCGACCGAGACGGTGCGGTCGAAGACGTCACCCGCGAGGGCGCCGCCGACGACCACGAGCAGGGCCCACGCGAGAAGGACGATCAGGCGATGCCGGCTGACGCGGCGGCCGAGGGAGGAGAGCATGGGGACCTCTGGGACAGGGGGAGCGCCCTCGGCGACGGACGCGAGTCCGCCACCGAGGGCGCCGGGGGGGGGATCAGCCGCAGCTCTTGGCCGCGTACGAGGCCGTGGCCTCGCCGGTGCGACCGTCGCCGGTCGCGGACACCGTCGCTTCACCGGCGGGGACCGACACGGCACGGGTGGTGAAGGTGTGGAACACCGTCTTCCCGGGCTGGACGGCGGGGATGACCCGTTCGCCCCACGCCGTCTCGAGGGTCACGTCGACCGGCACCGTGTCGGTGTTGGTGGCGCGCACCGTCAGCGTCGCCTTCTTCGCCATGCAACGGACTTCGGCCGAGGCCGTCACCGCGAGAGGTGCCGGCTCGTCGATCTCCATGACACGGACGTTGCGGTACGACACCGCTTCGCCGCCGCCGTGGTTCTGCAGGCCGATGAAGCCCTGCGACAGGTCGCGCGCGGGATCGGTGCTGGTGAAATCGTTCACCAGCGTGCCGTTGAGGAAGATCTTGATGCTCTGCCCCTTCACGACGATCTCGTACGCGTTCCACGACCCGACCGGCTTGAGCGAAGCCTCGACCGCCGCGGCATCCGCACCCTGGAAGGTGTAGATCGCACCGGTGGTGCGGTCGGCGGCGTCGGAGGCGTCGATCTGGATCTCGTAGCCCTGGTTCACCGCGATCCAGGGGTCGTTCTGCGGGTCGGGGAAGCCGACGAAGACGCCACCGTTGTGGTCGGCGATGAGCTTCCAGTCCAGCTTGAGGCTGTACTCGTTCAGCTCCTGCGCCTTGTGCCAGAGCAGCCCCATGCCACCCTCGCCGCGGATGCTGCAGTCGTTCTGACGACCGAAGCCCCCGGGGCCCGCCATGCGCCAACCGGCGTTCAGGCTCTCGAGCGTGCCGTCGAACAGCGAGCGGTACCCGTCCTCGACCTGCGCCGGAGCGCAGATGTCGGCGGTGCCGATCGACAGGACGTCGACGTTGATGTTGCCCTTGTTGCCCGAGTCGTACTTCAGCGCGATCGTGTTCGTCCCGGCGACCAACGGCATGTCCCGCGTGATCGTGGCCCAGGTCTTCCAGTCACCCGTGGAGGGGAAGTCCCACCGGCCGAGATTCTGCCCGTTGACGTAGAGGTTCACGTCCTTGGAACCGGGGGCCGGGTTGGGGCCGTTGGAGTAGCGCACGTTGACCGGAACGGTGCCCGCGGCCTCGGCGTTCACCGTGAACTCGAACGCGGAACCGGCCTGCCACATGCCGCCGGCGAAACCGGCGCCCGAGTAGCCGCTGTGCTCGGCGTCGAACTTGGCGCCGCCGATCAGGCGGGCCTCCTCGGCCTCGTACCATCCCTGGTCGGCCGGCGAGACGTAGCCCGGCAGCGAGTTGAGCGTGTACCAGGCCTCGGTGCTCCACAGCTTGTCACCGCTGGCTGCGGCGAAGGGCTGCGGCGAGCGCAGGTGCACGACGCGCCCCTGCTTGAGGCCGTCGAACGCGACCGTGACCGTCTTGCGGTCGGCGGATGCCGTGGCGCTGGTCAGCGAGAGGATCTCTTCGTCGATCTTGGGACCGCCGTAGGTGGAGGTCGGCAGGTAGCGCCACTGCTCGGCGCGGTATGCCGAGGCGAGGTTCGCCACCGTCTCGTCGGACAGGGGCTGGGTGTACTCGATCTCGAACCCACCCTCGACGACCTTCATCGATTTCATGTCGAAGGTGTCCTGCGTGGAGTTCGGGACGAGCTTCTGCAGACCGTAGGTGAGCTTGCCCGCCTCGCCCCAGTTGCCGCCCTCACCCGTGCCGCCGATGTAGAGCGATTTGTCGGGACCCTCGATGACGCGGTTCACGCCGACCTCGAAGCCCGCGGAGTGGCGGAAGACCGCTCCCTGGAACTCGCCGTCGACCTTCTCGAGGAAGGCGCGCTGCAGGCCGCCGTAGGTGACGTCGCCGAACATCATCTGGCCGGCGAAGGGGCCGTCCTTCAGCATGATGGGCGTGCTCGGGGAGTTGCCGATCTCGTTCTGCGGGATCCACACCACCGGCGGGGTCACCGGGTTGGCGTCGAAGGGTCCGGCGGGGTTCGTGTAGTGGTTGAAGAACCGGTCCTGCTTGATGTTGACGAGCTTGTTCGCCGGCAGCCACGCGCCCTGGTTGTCCATCGCGAAGAGCTCGTTCTCGGGACCGAAGGCGACGCCGTTCGGGGTGCGCAGACCGCCTGCCACGTAGCTGATGGCTCCGGTGGCCCGGTCGATCTTCACCGAGGTGCCGCGGTTCTTCGCGGGCTGCGGGTTGGTCGTGGCTCCGCCGTTGTCGATCGCGACGGAGAGGTTGACGTACAAGTTGTCCTCGTCGTGGATCAGACCGAAGGCGAACTCGTGGAAGTTGTTGCCCGAGGGGTACTCCGCGACCTTGCGCTTCGTCTCGTACGAGCCGTCGCCGTTCGCGTCGCTGAGCTCCGTGAGCTGGTAGCGCTCCGAGACGTAGATCTTGTCGTCGATGACGTCGATGCCCATGGGGTTGAGCAGACCGCCGGCCGCCTCGACGACGGTGACGTCCTCGGGGCCGTCGGCCGCCTGGGCGCCCTTGAGCACGAAGACCTTGCCGGGGGTGGAGGTGTCCCAGCCACCGGAGTTGACCGAGCCGGTGGTCAGCACCGCGAGGTCGCCGTTGCCGAGGAAGGCCAGCCCCGAGACCTTGGGGTTGAAGCCCTCGGGGCGCAGGTTCACCAGCGTGTAGTCGGGGTTCACGGCATCCAGGCGCAGACCGTCTCCGGCGGAGTCGGTGCTGCCCTCGCAGTACTTCGTCCCGGGGGCGGTGACGCGCACGACGCCCGCCTCGGTGCTGAGGACGTCGTTCGGGATGACGGTGAAGCTCGACGAGCCCGGGGTCTTCCACTCGACCGTGAGCTGCTGACCGTTGGTGGCCTCGAACATCTCCACGAAGAGGTCGTGGACGCCCACGTCGAGCGTGACGGTGCCCTCGACCGATTCCGCTCCGTGGAGGCCGTCGTTGTCGATCAGCTGCGTGCCGTCGAGAGTGAGGCGCGAACCGTCGTCGCTCGTCAGACGGAAGGTATACGAGCCGGGGGTGCTGACGGTGAGATTGGCCAGGGCGTGCGTGATGAAGTTGTCACCCGCACCGAACTGCTCGTCGGTGCTCCAGTCGATCGTCGACATGAGCTTGTCGACGTTGGGGGTCTGTCCCGATTTGAGCGTGCAGAGCTCGGTGAGGGGCGGGGTGGAGTAGGTGCGAAGCGTCACACCCGGTTCTTGCTTGGGCAGGTCCGCCGGGGTGTTGACGGCGGGGGCGACGGCGGCACCGGCGGGCAGGATCGCTCCTGTGGCCACGAGTGCTCCGCCCAGGAGACCGGCCACGAGGGTTCTCGCGACGCGGGTGCTGCGCCGGCGGGGGCCGGACAAGACAGCGGGTACGGGCATCATTGCTCCTTCGGATCAGCGGCGGGGACGGCGTCGACCGCTCGGATCGCACAGGTCGCCCTCGACCGTGGTCACTGTAGAAGTCTTTTGCCGGTACGTCTATAAAACTTGACTAAATATCGTTAACAACTGCTGGAATTGACCCCCGCAGTCCCGCTCACAGAAGGGCTCCTGCCCACCGCGGCCTCGATTTGCCCCGGAAAAGCGCATCTCAGAGAGCTTCCAAACGCCAGTCATCTTTTGCTTGACGCCGCACGTAAGCCGCACTACTGTCACAACGAACCCGCAGAACCGACCCGTGACAGCGCCGCCACGAGGCTCCCCGGAGTCCGCCGCGCCCGCCCGAAACGACGGCCCCCTCGTTCACCGACCGGCGGGACGCCGGTCGTCCCGACCACCCGCCGGCGCCCGCCGACGACTCCACCGCCTCGCGGTGGAAGAACGGAGCACCCATGTCCCCCACCTCGCGTCGCGGCCTGACGGCCCGCATCGGAGTCGCCGCTCTCGGCGTCGGCATCCTGGCAGCCGCGGGCGGCGGCAGCGCCTTCGCCGCCGATGAGGACACCGTCGACGTGCAGGTCGAGATCGCCCCCGCGGCCGAGCCCGGCGTCCTGGCCCTGACCGTCGCCGACGATGCCACCACCCTCACCGAGGGAGAGGCGTCGGGCACCGACCGCACCTTCACGGGCACGCTGCCGACGGTCACCGTCACCGACACCCGCCTTCCCGAGAATGTCGACCCGGAGGCGTACTGGTACGTCATGGGCGCCATCAGCGACTTCGCCGGCGACGCCGGCCAGCCCGCGATCTCGTCGGCCGACAGCTTCGGCTGGTATCCCACCATTGTCGCGGGCGACTCCGCGCTCGTCGCACCCGGCGACCCCGTCGACCCGGGCATCGGCGGCTTCGTCGACGCCGAACTGCTCGCCAACGCCGACAACTCCGCCGCCGCCGCGGGTGGGGCGTACTCGGCCTCCGCCGGCCTCGTGCTGCAGACGCCTGCGACCGTCGCGCCCGGCGCCTACTCGGCGACCATCACGCTGACCCTGCTCGAGGGGTGAGCGCCGCGATGAGGGCGGCGCTCTCACGCGGAGGGTCCGCCACGGTGGCCGGGCTCATCGTGGCCGCGGCCGCGATCGCCGCGGCCCCTCCCGTCCTGGCGGACGACACCGCCGGCTCGGTCACCTGGTCGGTCACCCCGGCCTCGGCCGAGGGAGCGGACGGTCGACGGGTCATGCAGGTCGAGATCGATCCGGGCCAGCGCGTCACCGAGCATCTCGCCGTGAAGAACTTCAGCGAGAGCGAGGCGACCTTCGCCCTCGACGCGGCGGACGGCTACTACACCGAGACCGGGCGCTTCACGATGCTCCCGGCCGATCGCACCTCGGTCGATGCGGGCACCTGGATCACGATCGAACCGTCGGTCACGCTCGCTCCCCGCGAGACGCGCGTCGTCTCGTTCGAGATCGTCGTGCCACCGAACGCCACCCCGGGCGATCACGCGGCCGGGGTCTCGGCATCCGTTCGCTCCACCTCCGCGGGAGCGGACGGCACAAAAGTGGGAGTGGACAGCCGCGTCGGCTTCCGCGTCTCGACCCGTGTGACGGGCGAGCTCGCCCCCGCGGTGGGCGTCGGCGAGGTCCGCGCGGAATACACGCCGTCGTGGAACCTTTTCGCGCCGGGGTCGATCACCTACGCGTACACGGCGGAGAACACCGGGAACACCGCTCTCGCCGTGGCCGACGCGGTGGAGTCGACGACGACGGAACGCGGTGTGCTGCTGCCCGGCGAATCGCGGGACGTGCGAACCGAGCCCCAGCCCGCGTGGCCGCTCTTCCTGCTGACGAAGGACGTGACGGTGGATGCCGCGGTGCCCGACTCGACGCTCGCCGCGACGCCCGTGACGCAGAGCGTCACCGTCTGGGCGGTGCCGTGGCTGCACCTCGCCGCCGCGGTCGGGCTCGCCCTCGTCGTCGCAGCCGCCGCGTCCGGGCGTCGCCGTTCCCGCCGGCGCCTCGACGACCTCGTGGCGCGCGCCCGTGAAGAGGGTCGGCGCGAGGCGGTGGAGGTCTCATGAGCGACACGCTCTTGTTCCCCGCGGCCGTCGCCGACGACGGCGTCGGCATCACCGTCGAGATCACCCCCCTGCCGAGCGCCACCTGCACGGTCGACTGCTCCCCACCGCCCGGCGCGGGTCCCGGATCCCCCGGGGGCGGCCTGCCCCTGACCGGTGGCGAGATCGCGTCGATCCTCCTCGCGGTCGCACTGGTCGGAGCGGGTCTCACGGCGACGGCGTGGGCGCGGTGGCGTCGACCGAGACCCGAGCAGAACTGATCGGCCCGACGACGGCACCACCCTGCGCCGCCTCGCGCGAGCGGCGGTGCCGTCGTTCGATCGCCTGTCCCGCGTACGACGCGGCGATGATCAGCGCGGCACCGATCAGCCCGGGGGCACCGACCGCCTCGCCGCCGATGGCGACGCCCACGGCGAGCGCCCACACGGGCTCGGTGCCCATCAGGATGCTCGCGCGGGTCGCCGAGGTGCGCCGCACCGCCCACAGCTGCACCACGAAGGCGAACACCGAGCACAGCAGGCCGAGGAAGAACACGTCGATCCATCCGGATGCCGAGAGCCCGGCGGCCGCACGCGGCAGGTCGGCGCCGGCCACGGCCGACGAGGCGAGGGCGCACACGAGCAGCTGCACGAACACGACGGCGAGGGTGCTGTCGTGTCGGCCACGGGTGAGGTGCCCGCTGGCGGTGACGTGGACGGCGCGGACGACCGCCGCGGCGATGACCAGCACGTCGCCCAGGTTGGGCGTGCGGAGGCCCCCTCCCGAGACGAGCAGGGCGACGCCGACCACCGCGGCGACCGCTGCGACGAAGTACGACCGCGGGAGCCACGAGCGTGCGGCGACGCTCTCGAGCACCGGGGTGAAGACGAGGGCGAGACTGATGAGGAGCCCGGCGTTGGTCGCCGAGGTCAGGTGCACGCTCGCGGTCTCGAGCCCGATGATCGCCGCCTGCGAGCACCCGAGCACAGCGGCGATCGCGAGACCTCGGCCGCGCGGCATCCGTTCCCGTCTCGCCAGACACAGGATGCCGAGGGCGATCGCGGCCACGAGAAAGCGAAGAGCCACGCCGGAGGCGACGCCGGTCTCGGACACCAACTCCTTCGCGGCGAGGAAGCTGGCGCCCCAGACCGCGGCGACCACGACGAGGAGGAGGTCGACGACGAGTTCCGGGACGCGGCGGGGCATGCCCCCACCGTGACGCGGGCGACGCGGAAGAACAATGGGATCCTTCTTCACCGTGTCGTAAGTTCTTCCTTATGGATGTCGGTCATCTTCGCCTGCTGCGCGAGCTCCGAGACCGCGGAAGCGTGGCCGCCGTGGCGCAGCGCATGCACGTCTCCGCGTCGGCGGTGTCGCAGCAGCTGTCCGCGCTGCAGGCGCACGTGCCCGTTCCGCTGACCACCCGGCGCGGGCGCACCCTCGCCCTCACGCCCGCCGGAGAGGCCCTCGCCGCCGCCGGCGCGCGGGTCGACGAGGCTCTCGTGTCGGCGCGAGAGGCCGTGGGTGCGTTCCTCGACGCGAGCGACCGCCCCGTGCGCGTCTCGGCCTTCCACAGCGCCGCACTCGCGCTCTTCGGGCCCCTCTTGCGCGAACTCGACGGCACGCCGCCACTGCACCTCGCCGACGCCGATGTGGCGCACCGCGATTTTCCGGGGCTGACCGCCGACCACGACCTCGTCGTGGCGCACCGCCTCGCGCACGACGAACCGTGGCCCGCGGACCGCGTGGTCACGGTGCCGTTGCTAGAAGAGCCGCTCGACATCGCCCTGCCGGCAGACCACCCGCTCGCCGGACGCGACGAGCTGCGTGCGGCCGACCTCGTCGCCGAGAGATGGGTGTCGGTGCACCCCGGATTCCCGCTCGCCGGCGTTCTCGACCATCTCGCCGCACACGTGGGGCGCCCTCTCGACGTCGCCCACCGCATCAACGAGTTCTCGGTGACGGCCGAGGTCGTGCGCGCCGGCGCAGCGATCGCCGTCATGCCGCGCACCACGACGACGCCCCTCGCCGTCGACGGGCTGGTGCTGCGACCGCTCGCCGACCTCGCCCTGGTGCGCCACGTGGACGCACTGGCGCGGCCCGACGCGCTCGCTTACGCCGCGGTGCGGCGTGTGCTGTCGGCGCTGCGCACCGTGTCGGCGCGGGCGTCGGCGCACATCTCCGGTGTCGACCCCGTCTGATCCGCGGAGCGCAGCGTGGCGGGTGGATCCCCTTGTCGCGAGGTGCTCAGCGCGTCGGCGGCGGATCCGCGACGACCGCCGTGGACCGGGGCTCGGGGTGCGCCGGCGCGACCGCGTGGTCGAGCGGTACCGCGTCGTCGTCCTTCATCGCCTTCAACTCGCCCTTGAACAGGCGGGCCGACCTGCCGACGCTCTGCGCCAGCGCCGGCAGCTTGGCAGCGCCGAACAACAGGACGATCACCGCGAGGACGATCAGCAGGTGCCATCCGGTCAGTCCATGAAGCATGGGGCCTCCTCGGCCGTGCCGGCCTCTTCGCCGACGAGTGGGGGCGGCGCGAGACGCACCGTGCGGCGATGGTAGCCCGCGACGAAAGCAAACCACAAGGCTCGCGTCAAGCGCACTTTTGTTGTGTGCACATTACGCAACTTTTGATTGACCTATGGAAAAACATCCGTCAAGATGACGACGAGCGACGTCCCTCACAACCGGACACCTCATCCCCCCGAGGCTCGCCCCACGAACCGCCCGAGAGGCGGTGATCGGCGACCCCTCCCACTCGACGAAGAGTAAGGAGCAGACACGGCGCGTGGCCGACCGCCACCGCAGGAAGAGCCCGGGCCGCCACGATCAGTCGTTGAGACCGACTGTGTGGCGACCCGGTGAAAACAACTCGAACGCATTCACAGGAGCTGTTTCACGATGAACTCTACTTCTCGGCATCCGGTCGTCCGGTCCCGGTTGACGGCGGTCCTCGCGGCCACCGCACTGGGCCTGGGCGCCATCGCCGCAGCACCCGTCCCGGCCTTCGCGCACGACGGGCACGACCACGGCACGACTGACCCCGGGGGCGATCACGGCGATCCCACCGACCCCGGCACCCCCGACCCCGGCGACACCGGCGAAGACGGCGGCGCTTTGGACTGGAGCAACTACGAGCGCGTGCTGCTCACGAAAGACGTGGGCGAGCCCATCGACCTCGCGGTCCTCCCCGACAAGCGCGTGCTGCACACCGCTCGCAACGGAGACGTGCGCCTGACCGATCCCGCGACGGGCGTCACACGCGTCACCAACACGCTCGACGTCTACGCCAACTCCGAAGACGGTCTGCAGACGGTGGCCCTCGACCCGAACTTCGCCGAGAACAACTGGGTCTATCTCGTCTACTCCCCGCGCGACGCCGACGGCGACGGCGTCGCCGACACCCCGGCGGGCAACTCCCCCAACACCCTCCCCGCCGGAGCCGACGAGTCGTACTGGGACCAGTGGGTCGGCGTGAACCGGCTCGCCCGCTTCCAGTGGAACGGAGAGGCCCTCGACCTCGCGAGCGAGCAGGTCGTCCTCGACGTCGAGGTCCAGCGCGGCCAGTGCTGTCACGTCGGCGCCGACATCGGGTTCGACGGCGACGGCAACCTCTACCTGAGCACGGGCGACAACACCCCGGCATCCACCCCGGGCGCCAACGGCTTCGCGCCCAACAACGACGCCCCCGGCTACAACCCCGGTTTCGACTCTCGCCGCGGTGCCGGTAACACCAACGACCTGCGCGGCAAGATCCTGCGCATCCACGTCGAGGACGACGGCTCGTACACGATCCCCGAGGGCAACCTCTTCGCTCCCGGGACCGAACTCACCCGCCCCGAGATCTTCGTGATGGGCGTGCGCAACCCCTTCCGCATCGAGGTCGACGTCGAGACCAACTCGCTGTCGTGGGGCGACTACGGCCCCGACGCCACGAAGGCCGTCGCCCAGACCGCGGGCCGCGGACCCATGGGCCTCGTGGAGTGGAACGCCATCAGCCTCGACGAGCCGCAGAACGCCGGCTGGCCGTACGTGCACGCCGACAACCAGGCGTACAACGACTGGGACTTCGCCACGGCGACGCCGGGGGCGTTCTTCGACCCCGCCAACCTCAAGAACGAGTCGCGCTGGAACACCGGTCTCACCGATCTTCCCCCCGCGCAGCCCGCGACCCTCTGGTACGGCGACAACCCCGGCGACCAGCCGTGGGACGAGCTGGTGAACTTCGGAGCCGGTAACGGCCAGGGCCCCATGGGCGGCCCCGTCTACCACTACGACGAGAACAACCCCTCGCCCACGAAGCTCCCCCAGCACTGGGACCGCAAGGCGTTCATGGGCGAGTTCTCGCAGGACTACATCGCCGCGTTCACGCTCGACTGGGAAAGCTTCGAGGTCAGCGCGATCGAGGACTTCCTGCCCAACGCCGCTCTGAGCACCCTCGGTCAGCCGCCGCACGACAACCCCATGGACATGGAGATCGGGCCCGACGGCTCGATGTACGTGCTCGACTACGGCGACGGCTTCTTCCGCGCGAACCCCGATGCAGGCCTGTACCGCATCGACTACGTGGCCGGGAACAAGTCGCCCCAGGCGCGTTTCACCGCGACGCCCACCTCGTCGTCGCAGGCGCCCCTGACCGTCGAGTTCGACGCGTCGACCTCGACCGACCCCGACGGAGACACCCTCACCTACGAGTGGGACTTCGACGGCGACGGGGACTACGACGCCACCGGCGTCACCGCGTCGTACACCTACACCGAGCTGGGCAACTACAGCGCTCGCCTGCGCGTGTCCGACCCGGGTGGACGCTTCGGCCTGACCTCGCGCACCATCTCGGTGGGCAACCAGGCACCCGAGGTGACCGTGGCCTTCCCCGGCAACGGCGCGTTCTTCGACTGGGGTCAGGCGATCCCCTTCCAGGTGACGACGACGGATGCCGAGGACGGCGACGCCACGGACTGCTCGCGCGTGAGCTGGACCTACGGTCTCGGCCACGACGAGCACGCCCACCCCGAGGTCTCGGGCACGGGCTGCACGGGCGTCTTCCGCACCGACCCGAACTCGCCCGAGCACGGCCCCGGTGCCCTGCTGTACGGCGCGGTCGTGGTCACCTACACCGACGCGGGCGCCAACGGACTGCCGGCGGCCACGGGTGAGGCGACCGTTCGCCTGAACCCCAAGCTGCAGCAGGCCGAGCACGCGATCCGTCGCGAGGGCGTCGCCACGTACGCCGACGCCGACGCCTCGGGCGGCAACGCCGTCCGCGGCCTGGGAGCGGGCGACTACCTCGCCTACGACCCGGTGAACTTCGCCGGGATCGACGGTGCCGTGGTGCGCGCCAGCGGTGCGGGAGAGGTCCAGCTTCGTTGGGGAGCGGTCGACGCCGAGCCCTTCGCGACCGCGACCATCCCCGCGGGCAGCGGCTGGCAGGACGTCGAGGTCGCCTTCGACGCCCCCGAGGGCTCCGGAGCGCTCTACGTCACCTCGGCCGACGAGCTCGCCGTCGACGCGCTGACCATGGTGGGCGACGGGGTCGGCGACGTCACGCCGCCGACGGTCGCGCACACGCTGTCCCCCGCCACCCCGACGGGTGTCGGCGGCGTGTTCAACGAGCCGGTCCGCTTCGCGGTCCAGGCCGCGGACAACGGCACGCTCGCGAGCGTCCAGTACTCGCGCGACAACGGCGCGACCTGGATCACCCTCGCGGCGAACCAGCAGTACGGGGTGACGTTCGATCAGGACGGTGTCTACGACATCCGCTACCGGGCCACCGACACCGGCGGCAACGTCTCGGAGCTCGGTTCCGTGTCGTTCACGATCGACCTCGACGCTCCCAACGAGCCGACCGTCGACACCCGCACGCTCGTCTCGCTCGGCTCCCCGCGCGTCAC
Organism: Microbacterium sp. 20-116; assembly: GCF_041079415.1. Taxonomy (NCBI): domain Bacteria; kingdom Bacillati; phylum Actinomycetota; class Actinomycetes; order Micrococcales; family Microbacteriaceae; genus Microbacterium; species Microbacterium sp. 20-116. Next base: position 35,575 of record NZ_JBFYGP010000010.1, on the reverse strand, counting down.
CTACGGCGCGCCCGGCGACGTGACGGTGTCGGTGCGCGGAGAGGGCGGCGCCCCCACGGGCGAGGTCGTGCTCACCGTCGGCGAGACCGAACTCGGTCGCGCGACGCTGGACGCGGACGGCAACGCCGTCGTCGCCCTCCCGGCGGATCTCCCGGTCGGCACGCACACCCTGCGGGCCACCTACGGGGCCGACGAGACCTTCAAGGGTTCGGCCGGCATCGGTCGTCTCACGGTCTCGCAGGCGAAGTCGACGACCTCGGTCGCCGTCTCGCCGACACCGGTCAAGCCCGCCGTGGCGGCCGCCGCCACGGTCCAGGTGGCTTCGTCGACGGGCATCGTCCCGACCGGCGACGCCACGGTGACCATCCGCCGTAACAACGCGGTCGTCGCCACCCTCACCGGCACGCTCGGCTCAGACGGCACCGTCCAGGTGACCCTGCCCAAGCTCAGCGCGGAAGGCGCCTACCAGGTGCAGGCGTCGTACACCGGTTCGAGCGGGATCGCGAAGAGCAGCGGCAGCGCGAACCTGACCGTCAAGAAGTAATACCCGGGTGGGGGTCGCGCACCGCGGCCCCCACCACCCCCACGGTCGTCCCCGACCCCGGGGCGGACCCACCTCGAAGGAGAGTCATGAGTCACCACCACGACCACGCGCACCCCACGGTGTCGGATCGGCCCATGAGCCGGCGTACCCTGCTCAAGGCCCTGGCGGCGTCGTCCGTCGCCGTCGGCATCGGCGCCGCCGCCATGCCCGCCGCCGCCTCGGCATCCACCGCTTTCGGCGCCCGCGCCGCAGCGGCCGCTCCCCCGGTCAGCGCCGGCAAGCGTCTCGTCCCCGTCAACCGCATCGGCATCCAGCTGTTCACCGTCCGCGACAAGGTCAGCTCGCTGGGCTTCCGCGCGGTGTTCGAGGAGCTGGCCCGCATCGGCTACTCGGAGATCGAGTTCGCGGGATACACGCAGGGAGGCGTCGGCGCCATCACCCCGCAGGAGATCCGCCAGCTGCTCGACGACAACGGCCTGCGCGCGACCGGCGCGCACGTCAACCTCACCCCGGCCAACATCGACCAGCAGCTCGAGATCGCGCACGTGCTGGGCATGCCGCACCTGGGTCAGGGCGGGCCGATCGCCGGCGGATACGGCGGCCCCCTCGCCAAGGATCCCTGGATGCAGGCCATCGGCACGTGGAACCAGATGGGCGAGAAGGGTCGCGCTGCGGGCATCAAGCTCTACCTGCACAACCACGCCCAGGAATGGGGTTTCACGACCGACACGAACGAGCGCATCTACGACCTGTACTGGGCGAACCTGAACCCCGAGACGGTGTTCTTCGAGATGGACGTCTACTGGGCGCACGTCGGAAAGCACCTGTACCCGGGGTTCGAGCCGATCGACTACATCAAGCGCGACCCCCGCCGCTTCCCGATCCTGCATCTCAAGGACGGCAAGCTCAACCCGAGCAGCGCCAACGGCTACGACATCGTCGAGTTCGGCGCCGGGAACATCGATTACACGGCGTTCCTGTCGCAGCTGCGCGACCGCGGCCAGCGCTTCGGCATGTTCGAACAGGACAACGCCTCCACGGTGCCGGTCAACCCCGGGGACTCGCTCGCCAACGCCGACCGCAGCTACGACAACATCGCAGCCCTGCGCGGCTGAGCGACGAGGAAGAACCGATGAACAGAATCACGAAACTGACCACCGTCGGCCTCCTCGTCATCGGGGGCAGCGTCGTCGCCGTGCCCGCGTACGCGGCCGACCTCACCTGTACCGACGACCTGGGCAGCCAGAGCGTCTCGGGCAACCTGATCGTCCCCGGCGGCGCGGACTGCATCCTCGGCGGCGCGACCGTCGAGGGCGACATCGTCGTCGAGGCGGGCGGATGGCTGGATGCCACCTCGGTCACCGTCACCGGAGACGTCGTCGCCACCGACGCGTACGGCGTCTCGCTCGACGGCACGAGCGTGGCCGGCGACATCAGCGCGTACTCCGCCGACACCACCGTGGGATTCCTCTACGTCAACGACCTGAAGGTCGGGGGCTCGGTGGAAGCCGGCGGCATCGACGTGGAGGTCGTCGACAGCGCGATCTCGGGCTCGCTGCTCACCCAGCGGGCGAACTACGTCGACGTCGTGCGCTCCTCGGTCGGCGCCGATGTGTCGGTCGACGGCTCGGGCTGGGGTGTGTCGATGACGGGAGCCGTCGTCAAGGGCGACGTCACCGTGAGCGGCAGCTCGCGCGACGTGCTGATCGGCGCCACCGCCGACGGCGGCTCCGACGCGTTCGCCAACTCGATCGGCGGGAATCTCTCGCTCACCGGGAACACCGCGAACCTGCGCGTGGCGAACACCACGGTGTACGGGGCTCTCGCACTCGACGGCAACTCCCCCGCCGCCGCGTTCGGTGCGGGCGTCCGCGCCGGCTCGACCACGGGCGACTACACGGGTGAGGCGCCGACCGCGCCTCCTGCCGGTGACCAGGCCATCGCGGTGACGGTTCCCGACCAGGGCTCGGGCGAGCTCACGTGGTCGATCGAGGGCACCTCGCGCCTGGTCGACCTGGGAGTGGCGACCGAGAACCTCGACCACTACGCCGCCTCCGGTGAGATCGTGCCGATCCGCGTGCAGGACACGCGGGCCGGCAACCCCGGGTGGTCGCTGACCGCTCAGGTGTCGAACTTCACCGCCGGCGGCCAGGAAGTGTCGAGCAAGTACCTCGGCTGGACGCCCGAGGTCCTCGAGACGCAGGGCGGCGCCGTCGCCGGCGCTCCCGTGCCCTCCGGCTTCGACAGCGGCCAGGGCCTGTCGGTCGCGCGCACCCTCGCGCAGGCGAACGACGGCCACGAGCGCGGCTCCTCGCTCGTGGGCGCCGACCTGGATCTCAAGCTCCCGCTCGAGACCCCCCGCGGCACCTACACCGCGACCGTGACGCTGACCGCCCTCAGCTGATCCCCACCCGTCGGGGTCGCGCTCCTCGAGAGCGTGGCCCCGACGGGACCCCTCCACACGAAAGCCACGCCCATGTCCCAGGCGAAGACCTCCCCCCGTCCCCTCCGTACTCTCGTCTCGTTCCTCGCCGGCCTCGCGCTGTTGCTGGGAACCCCCGTCGCCGCCACCGCGGCCGCCGCTCCTTCCGCCGAGACCACGGTGACGTGGAGCGTCAAACCCGCCGACACCGCTCAGGGGCGCGACCGGCCCAACTACGCCTACGACCTCCTCCCGGGCGGCACCGTCGGCGATGCCCTGTACGTCGCCAATCGCAGTTCCCAGCCGATCACCCTGCGCGTCTACGCCGCCGACGGCTTCCTCACCGAAGACGGAGCCCTCGACATCCTCGCCGGAGGCGTGGAGTCCACCGACCTCGGCAGCTGGGTCTCGATCGACTCGTCCGAGCTCACGCTCGACAGCGGCGCGAGCGCCGAGGTCCCCTTCACCGTCGTCGTCCCGGCCGACGCGGCCCCCGGTGATTATGCGGCCGGCATCGTGGCATCCATGCTCGTGACGGCCGACAACGGCACCGTCACCGAACGCCGCCTGGGCTCGCGCGTGCACCTGCGCGTGCAGGGCGACCTCGCACCCGCGCTGGCCGTGGGCGACGTCGTCGTCGACTACCACGGCACCGCGAACCCCGCCGAGACGGGATCCGCGACCGTCAGTTACACCCTCACCAACACCGGCAATACGCGGCTCGACCCCGATGTCGAGGTCGCCCTGGGCGGGCCCTTCGGCTGGGCGGGCGTGACCGCGGCCGACGACGCCCCCGAACTGCTCCCCGGCAGCTCGCTGCAGCGCACCGTCGAGGTTGCCGGGGTGGTCCCCCTCGTGCTGCTGTCGGCCGAGGTGACGGCCACCTCGCAGGTGGTCTCGCGGACACTGGCCGGCGCCGAGCCCTCGACCCTCGACCCGCTCGTGTCGCAGGCTGCCGCCGCCACCGCCGCCGTGCCGTGGACCGCGCTCGCGATCCTCGCCGCGATCGCCCTGCTCGTGGCCTGGCGCATCGTCGCCGCGCGACGACGCAAGGCCGCTCACGCGCGCGAGATCGCCGCCGCGGTGGCCGCCGCGCGGGCGGATGCCGAGGGGGCGGATGCCGGGTCGGGTGGATCGGATGCCGGGCCGGGCGTCGACGCCCGGCGAGAAACCGTGCCCGCCGGGGCGGGCGCCGACCCTGGTACGCCGGATGTCACCACACCCGCGTCCATCACTCGCGCCTCGCGCCGCTCGCCCTGAGACCCGCTCGCGGCGTGGAGAGGGACACTCCGCGCCGCGAGCGACCGACCGACGCCTCCGGCGAACACGGTGAGCCCAACGGCGGAAAACATCGCGACACGCCGGACCCCCGGCATCCCGAACCGGCATGTCGAACAAACACTCCGCCGTTAGGTACAGGCGCCCGGACCGCAGGTCGCCCCGGCCCCGGCGAACACGGCGAGCCCAACGGCGGAAACCATCGCGACGCACCGGACCCCCGGCATCCCGAACCGGCATGTCAAGCACACACTCCGCCGTTAGGCGCGGACGCCGGGCCCGCAGGTCGCTCCGGCCCCGGCGACCGCCGAGACCGACGGCTCGCGGGTCACCCGACTCCCCCAGCCGACCGTGGAAGCCACACCGAGCCCACCGGCGGAAACCATCACGACGCACCGGACACCCGGCATCCCGAACCGACACTCCGCCGTTAGGTACGGGCGCCCAGACCGCAGGTCGCCCCGGCCCCGGCGAACACGGTGAGCCCAACGGCGGAAAACATCGCGACACGCCGGACCCCCGGCATCCCGAACCGGCATGTCAAGCACACACTCCGCCGTTAGGTACAGGCGCCCAGCCCGCAGGTCGCTCCGGCCCCGGCGACCACCGAGACCGACGGCTCGCGGGTCACCCGACTCCCCCAGCCGACCGTGGAAGCCACACCGAGCCCAACGGCGGAAAGCAACGCGGCGCGCCGGACACTCGGCATCCCGAACCGACATGTCGAACAAACACTCCGCCGTTAGGTACGGGCGCCCGGACCGCAGGTCGCCCCGGCCCCGGCGAACACGGTGAGCCCAACGGCGGAAACCATCACGACGCGCCGGGCACCCGGCATCCCGAACCGGCATGTCAAGCACACACTCCGCCGTTAGGCGCGGACGCCGGGCCCGCAGGTCGCTCCGGCCCCGGCGACCACCGAGACCGACGGCTCGCGGGTCACCCGACTCCCCCAGCCGACCGTGGAAGCCACACCGAGCCCACCGGCGGAAAGCAACGCGGCGCGCCGGACACCCGGCATCCCGAACCGGCATGTCGAACAAACACTCCGCCGTTAGGTACAGGCGCCCGGACCGCAGGTCGCCCCGGCCCCGGCGAACACGGCGAGCCCAACGGCGGAAACCATCACGACGCGCCGGGCACCCGGCATTCCGAACCGGCGTGTCGAGCCAACACTCCGCCGTCGGGTACGCGCGCCGAGCCCGGCCGCGACCCCCCGCCCGCGGCGGGTCAGGCGCGCAGGAACGCGGCGTTCAGCGACTCGGGGGCGAGGGCGTGCTCGACGGCGAGCATGCTCGCGCCGATCACCGCGGCCTTCTCGGCGGCCACCGACTGCACGATCGACAGGTACTCGGTGGCCAAGGGCGTGGAGCGCGTGTAGACGACCTCGCGAACGCCCGCGATGAGGTGTTCGCCGACGCGGGCCATGGAGCCGCCGATGGCGATGACCGAAGGGTTCATGAGGCTCACGCACGTGGTGAGCACCTCGCCGATGTCGCGACCCGCCTGGCGCACGGCCTGGATCGCGTCGATGTTGCCGCGCTTGACGAGATCGACCACGTCGGAGCCGGTGTGCGCCTCGATCCCCTGCGCGCGCAGCGCACGGGCGATCGCGGGGCCGGATGCCAGGGCCTCGAGGCACCCGCGGTTGCCGCACTGGCACGGGATGTCGGCGCCGCGCGCGACCTGGACGTGGCCGATGTCGCCGGCGATGCCCTGGGCGCCGCGCTGAAGGCGGCCGTCGGAGATGATGCCGGTGCCGATGCCGGTCGCTACCTTCACGAACATGAAGTGGTCGACGGCGGGCCAGGCGATGCTGCGCTCGCCCAGGGCCATGATGTTGACGTCGTTGTCGACGAGGACCGGGACGGGCATGTGCTGGTAGATCCAGCCGGGGATGTCGAAGCGGTCCCACCCGGGCATGATCGGCGGATTCACCGGCTGGCCGGTGGAGTGCTCGACGGGCCCGGGGACGCCGATGCCCATGGCGGCGACGTCGGTGGTCGAGCGTCCGGATTCGGACAGCAGCGCCATGGCGGTCTCGACGAGCCAGGTCAGCACGGGCTCGGGGCCGGTGGCGATGTCGATCTCGCCGGTGCGCTCGCTGAGCACCTTGCCGGTGAGATCGGCGATCGCGACCGTGGCGTGCGACGCGCCGAGGTCGACGGCCACGACGACCTTGGCGGCGGGGTTGATGGCGAACTGCGACGGGGGACGCCCGCCGGTGGACACGGCGTCGGCGACCGGGGTGATGAGGCCCATCCGCATGAGCTCGTCGACACGGACGGCGACCGTCGATCGGGCGAGCCCGGTCGACTTGGCCAGTTCCGCACGCGTACGCGGTACGCCGTCTCGCAGCAGCTGGAACAACTGGCTCACGCCGTTGACCGACTGCACCGAATCTGTCGTCATCCTCTTCACGCCCTCAGTACACCATTAGTAGCAATGCATTCCATCCACTTACGGACGGCGGCTACGCGAATCACGCAGCCGCCGTCGGCACAAGGGGTCGTCAGCCCCGCCCCGGCGGGCGGGAGAAGCGCTGCTGCAGGAGCACCGCGACCACGATGATGACACCTTTCGCCACCGCCTGGACGGAAGACGAGAGATTGTTCTGGATGAACACGTTGGACAGCGTCGCGAAGATGAGGACGCCGAACACCGTACCGGTGATCGTGCCCCGGCCGCCGACGAGCAGCGTCCCGCCCACGACGACCGCCGCGATGGCATCCAATTCGTAGAGCTGACCGTGCGTCGACGTGCCGGCCGTGGTGCGGCCGAGGATCATGACGGCCGCGATGCCGGCGCACAGTCCCGTGATGGCGTAGAGCCACATCGTGTGGCGGCGCACGTCGATGCCGGCGAGGCGCGCGGCCTCGCGGTTGCCGCCGACGGCGACCGTGCGTCGACCGAACGTGGTGCGGTTCAGCAGCACCCAGCCCAGGGCCGCGACGATCGCGAAGATCCAGATGAGGATGTCGACGCCGAGGATGTCGGCGTTCATGAAGGTGATGAAGCCGCGGTCCTGCACGACGAGCGTGCGACGCTCGGCGAGGATCTCGGCGAGGCCCCGGGCGCCCACGAGCATGGCGAGGGTGGCCATGAAGGCCACGACGTTGCCGTAGGCGATGACGATGCCGTTGATCAGGCCCGCGCCCACGCCCACCGCGAGAGCGATGACGACCATGACGCTCCAGTGCAGGTTGTCGGCGAGATCCTGCACGGCGGCGAGGGTGGCCACGACCGAGGCCAGGCCCATGACCGAGCCGACCGACAGGTCGATGCCGCCGGCGATGATCACGAGGGTCATGCCGATGCTGATCACGCCGATGATCGAGGCCTGGCGGAGGATGACGAGCAGGTTGTCGACGCTCGTGAACGAACCGGGGGCGGTGATCGCGCCGACGACGACGATCACGAGCAGGGCGACGACGAGGCCGATGTTTCGACCGGCCGAACCGGAAAGGAAGCGGCGCCAGGCCGGCGCGGGAGCCGGGGCCGCGACGGCCCCGGTCTCTGTGGGGACCGTGCGTGCACGGGTCGGGGTGGTCGGCTCGCTCACGCGGCGGATCCTTTCATGACGAGATCGAGCACACCGTGCTCGTCGATCTGGTGGGAGGGGAGGGTGCGCAGAATCCGACCGTCGGCGACGACGAGGACGACATCGGCGAGGCCGAGCACCTCTTCGATCTCGCTCGAGACGACGACGACGGCGTTGCCGGCGGCGGCGAGATCGCGGATGAGGGCGTAGATCTCGGCGCGAGCGCCGACGTCGACGCCGCGGGTGGGTTCGTCGAGCAGCAGCACCTCGGTGCCGTGCACGAGCCAGCGGGCGAGTAGGATCTTCTGCTGGTTGCCGCCCGAGAGGGTACGGGCGGGTCGATCGGGATCGGCGGGGCGCAGCTCGAAGGCGTCGATCTGTTCGCGCGCGACCTTGCGCGCCGCGCGGTCGTCGAGGAACCCGCCCTTGGCGAAGCGTTTCATCGAGGCGAGGGCGATGTTGACGAAGATCGGCTCGTCGAGCACGAGCCCCTGGCTCTTGCGCTCCTCGGGAGACAGCCCGATGCCCGCCCCGACGGCGGCGCGGACGGACCCGCGCGGCAGCACCTTCTCGCGCACGCGAACCGAGCCGGCGCTCGAGCGGCGGGCGCCGTAGACGGTCTCGAGGATCTCCGACCGACCCGATCCGACGAGTCCCGCCAACCCCACGACCTCGCCGGCGCGCACCGAGAACGACACGTCGGAGAAGACCCCGTCGAGTCCGAGTCCCTGCACGTCGAGCACGACGGGTGCATCGGATGCCACGGGCACCCGCTCCGGGAAGACGTTCGCGACCTCGCGCCCAGTCATGAGCCGGATGAGTTCGGCCTTCGGGGTGTCGGCGGCGGAGAGGCCGACCGCGGTCGTACGGCCGTCCTTCAGAACGGTGATGCGGTCGCCGATCTCGCGGATCTCCTCGAGCCGGTGCGTGATGTAGACGACGGCGATGCCCGCCGCGGTGAGCTCCCGCACGACCGCGAAGAGGTTCTTGACCTCTTCGGTGTCGAGCACGGCGGAGGGCTCGTCCATGATGATCAGCTTGATGTCGTGCGACAGGGCGCGCGCCATGCTCACGATCTGCTTGTTCGCGGCGCTGAGCGAGCCGACCTCGGTGTTCGGCGAGAGGTTGGCGTGGCCGAGTCGGCGAAGGAGCTCTTTCGTCTGACGGGCCGCCTCGGCGCGCTGGGTGAAACCGCCGCGCGCGAGCTCGTGCCCGAGGAAGATGTTCTCGGCGATCGTCAGGCCGTCGACGACGTCGAGCTCCTGGTACATCGTGGCGATCCCGAGCTCGATGGCCGCGTCGGGATCGGCGATCTCGACGTTCTCGCCGAGCCAGACGATCTCGCCCTCGTCGGGGCGGTGGACGCCCGCGAGCGTCTTGATGAGAGTCGACTTGCCCGCGCCGTTCTGGCCCAGCACGCAGTGCACCTCTCCGGCGACGATGTCGAGATCGACACCGCGCAGGGCGCGGACGCCGGCGAAGGACTTGGTCACGCCTCGGACGGTGAGTAATGACGACTGATGGTCAACTTTGATCACGCGGCGAACATAACACGCCGCCTCGTCGTCGCGCGACCCGTGTTCCGAGGGAAAGCGGGCGGCCGCCTCCCGCGCGCACGCGAGCACTCTTCGGGCACAAAGGCTCGCCAGCGGTACTTATGCGGATCAAAAAACAAAAGATGCTCGCCCGGACGACACTTCTGCTAGCGTGAGCCGCGTCAGAGTGGACCCCTCTTTCCGGAGTGACCCGGGGCCGCGATGACCCCAGCTGCATCACATTTCAAGGAGGAAACATGCGCTCACAGTGGAAGTCGCGTTCGCGACTCGTCCTGACCGGCATCGCCGTCATCGCCTCGGTCGGCCTGCTCGCCGGTTGCACCGGTTCGGGCAGCGACAACGAGGACATCGTCGGCCAGGGCACCACGACCGAGGAGAACGCCGCCACCGGTGACACCGTCACCATCGGCTTCTCCGGCCCCGCCGCCGACCACGGTTGGCTCGGCGCCATCAACTCCGGCGCACTCGCCGCCGCCGAGAGCTTCCCCGACGTCGATCTGAAGGTCGCCGAGGGCACCAACGACGTCAACGCGCAGATCGCCGCCGTCGAGACCTTCATCAACGACGGCGTGGATGCCATCGTGCTGCTGCCCAGCGACGGCGCCGCCCTGACCGAGGTCGCAATCAAGGCGATGAACGCGGGCATCCCCGTCATCAACGTCGACCGCGAGTTCTCGAGCCCCTTCGCCGCCCGTTCGACGATCCTCGGCGACAACTACGGCATGGGCGTCAGCGCCGGTACGTACATCTGCTCGCAGCTCGAGGGCAACAGCAACGCCATCGTGGGCGAGATCGCGGGCATCGACTCGCTGCCGCTCACGCAGGACCGCTCGGCGGGCTTCGCCGACGCCCTGTCGGACTGCGGCCTGAAGGTCGGCCCCCGCGTCGCCGCGGACTTCACCGTGCAGGGCGGCGAGGCCTCGACCTCGCAGCTGCTGTCGGCCAACCCCAAGATCGACGCCATCTGGAACCACGACGACGACCAGGGCATCGGCGTGCTCGCCGCCGTCACGGCGGCCGGTCGCGACGAGTTCATCATGGTCGGCGGTGCGGGCAGCCGCAACGCCATGGAGTCCATCCAGGCCGACGACAGCGTCCTCAAGGCGACGGTGATCTACCCGTCGACGCAGGCCGCCGACGGCATCGCGCTGGCACGCCTGATCGCCCAGGGCAAGACCGCGGGAGACCTCATCACCCCCAGCGTTCCCAACCGCATCGTGCTGGACGCCCCCGTGGTGACGAAGGACAACGTCGCGTCCTTCATCGACCTCTCGTTCCAGTCCTGACCCGGTCCGGGGCGCCCGCGTTCGTCGCGGGCGCCCCGTCCCTCGTCCCCCCACAGAAAGACGTCATCGTGACCCAGCCCCTTCGCATCGCCATGATCGGTGCGGGATTCATGGGCGCCGCGCATTCCCAGGGATGGCGCGTCGCCCCTCGTTTCTTCGACCTCCCCCTCGCCCCCGAGATGAGCGTGCTCGTCGGACGCGACGCCGCCCGCACGGAAACGGCCGCCGACACCTGGGGATGGCGAGAGAGTGCGACCGATTGGCGCGAGGTCATCCAACGCTCCGACATCGACGTCGTCGACATCGTGACCCCCGGCGACTCGCACGCCGAGATCGCCATCGCCGCCCTCGCCGCCGGCAAGCACGTGCTGTGCGAGAAGCCCCTCGCCAACACCGTCGACGAAGCCCGCCGTATGGCCGAGGCCGCCGCGGCCGCCTCCGCCAGCGGCATCCGATCGATGGTCGGCTTCACCTACCGACGCCTGCCCGCCACGACCTTCGCCCGCGATCTCATCACCGCCGGCCGTCTCGGCGACATCCGCCAGGTGCGCGCCGAGTACCTGCAGGACTGGTTGAGCGACGCCGAGGCCCCGCTCACGTGGCGCCTGCAGAAGGACCGCGCCGGCTCCGGCGCCCTCGGCGACATCGGAGCTCACGCCGTCGACCTCACCGAGTTCATGACCGGGCAGCGCGTGGTCCGCGTCGCCGGCATCCTCGAGACGATCGTCGCCCAGCGTCCCGTCCTCGCTTCCGCGTCCGGGCTCTCCGGTTCCGCCGGCACCGAGCGCGGAGCCGTCACCGTCGACGATCTCGCTCTGTTCACCGGCCGTCTCGAGAGCGGCGCCCTCGCCTCGTTCGAGGCCTCGCGCTTCCGCCTGGGTCGCAAGAACGCTCTGCGCATCGAGATCTCCGGCTCCCTCGGCTCGCTGTCGTTCGACCTCGAGAGCCCCAACGAACTGCAGTTCTACGACGCGACGGCCCCCGCCGCCGAACAGGGCTTCCGCCGGATCCTCGTGACCGAGCCCGAGCACCCCTACGTCGCCGCGTGGTGGCCGACCGGTCACATGCTCGGCTACGAGCACGGGTTCTCGCATCAGGCGAAGGACTTCGTCGAGGCGGTCGCCGCGGGCACCGCACCCACCCCGTCCTTCGCGGACGGCCTGCACGTGCAGGAGGTGCTCGACGCCGTCGCGCGCAGCTCCGAGAGCGAGGGCGTGTGGACCGGGGTCGACGCCGATCTCGCCGCCGCCCCTGCCGCAGACCGCGCCTTCGCGGCATCCTGAACCCGATCCCGTACCCGCACCGACGAAAGGACGACGCGATGACGCGACCGATCACGCTCTTCACCGGCCAGTGGGCCGACCTGCCCTTCGAGGAGGTGGCCCGCCTCGCCGGTGAGTGGGGCTACGACGGCCTCGAGATCGCCTGCTGGGGAGACCACCTCGACCCCTGGCGCTGGGACGACGAGGCCTACGTGCAGGGCAGGCTCGACATCCTCGAACGCAACGGGCTGAAGGTCTGGACCATCTCGAACCACCTCAAGGGGCAGGTCGTCTGCGACGATCCCATCGATCAGCGACACCGCGACATCGTGTCCGATCGGGTGTGGGGCGACGGCGACCCCGAGGGCGTGCGCCAGCGTGCCGCACAAGAGCTGAAGAACACCGCGCGCCTCGCCGCGAAGCTGGGCGTGAAGACGGTCACGGGCTTCACGGGATCAAGCATCTGGAAGTACGTCGCGATGTTCCCGCCCGCCACCGAGGAGATGGTGGATGCCGGTTACCAGGACTTCGCGGACCGCTGGAATCCGATCCTCGACGTGTTCGACGAGGTCGGCGTGCGCTTCGCCCACGAGGTACACCCCTCGGAGATCGCCTACGACTACTGGACCACCGAGCGGGCGCTGGAGGCGATCGGACATCGCGAGGCGTTCGGCCTGAACTGGGACCCCTCGCACATGGTGTGGCAGGACATCGATCCGGTGGCCTTCCTGTGGGACTTCCGCGACAAGATCTTCCACGTGCACTGCAAGGACACGAAGAAGCGCCTGGGCAACGGCCGCAACGGGCGCCTGTCGTCGCACCTGCCGTGGGCCGACCCGCGTCGCGGCTGGGACTTCATCTCGACCGGTCACGGCGATGTGCCGTGGGAGGACGCGTTCCGCATGCTGAACGCGATCGGCTACGACGGCCCGCTGTCGGTCGAGTGGGAGGACGCGGGCATGGACCGCCTGGTCGGTGCGCCCGAGGCGCTCGGCTTCGTGCGGAAGCTGTCGTCGTACGAGCCGTCGGGGGCGGCGTTCGACGCGGCGTTCAGCCAGCGCTGATCCGGGGGGATCGGTCGGAAGCGAGACGAGGGGCCGGATGCCATGGCATCCGGCCCCTCCGCATGTGCGGGCCGTGACCTTCGTCGGGGGCGGGGGCGGCCGGGTCGCGCGTCACCAGAACAGGGGGATGCCACCAGAACAGGACGCATCCGCCCCGAACGTCCTGTTCTCGGCGCATCCCCTGTTCTCGGTGCACCGCCCGCGCCACAGGCGGCGCCCGCCTCAGACGCCCAGCCCGCGCAGCACGAGGTCGCGCACGCCCGCGGCGGGCAGCGACTCGGCGTCAGGCAGCAGGCCGGCGTCGCTCGTGAGCAGCATCGGTCCGTCGCGGCGCGACGACGATAGTCGCCCGTGCGTCCCGCGCACGCACGACGGGTCGAGCGGCACCGTGCTCATGGCGTAGCGCAGGCCCAGTTTCTTCTTCACCAGGTTCGCCCCGGCTTTGGCCTTCGCGAGCCGGTCGGCGGGGTCGAAGAACAGCTCGGCGGGGTCGTAGCCCGGCTTGCGGTGGATGTCGACGCCCCGCGCGTACTCGGGAGCACGCTCGTCGTCGAGCCAGAAATAGTAGGTGAACCAGGCCCCGGGCTCGGCCACCACGACCAGTTCGCCGGAGCGCTCGTGATCCAGGCCGTACCGCGCCTGCGCGTCGCGGTCGAGCACCTCGTCGACGCCCTCGAGCCCGCGCAGCAGCGCCGTGACGCGAGGGAGGTCGGCGGCATCCGGAACGTAGACGTGGGCCACCTGGTGATCCGCCACGGCGAAGGCGCGCGAGGTCCAGGGGTCGAGCTGCTCGCGGCCGCCCTGCACGTAGACCTCGAGCAGCCCCTCGCGGCGGAGGGCCCGGTTGATGTCGACGGGGCGCGAGGCGGGCTCGATGCCGTACTCCGAGACCGCCACGACGGTGTAGCCGCGGTCGGCCGCGTCGTCGAGCAGCGGGGCGATCGCGTCGTCGAGCTCGCGGGCCGCGTGGTCGGCCTGGGGGCCGTTCGGTCCGAAGCGCTGCAGGTCGTAGTCGAGGTGCGGCAGGTACGCCATCGCCAGATCGGGCGCCGGCCCCCACCGCTCGGTGATCACGCCCCGGGTCGCTTCGGCCAGCCACGCGCTGCTCTGGATGGTCGCGGTCGGACCCCAGTACTGGAACAGCGGGAACTCCCCCAGCGCCCCGACGAGCTGGTCGTGCAGGGGGGCCGGTCGCACGTAGGCGTCGGGGCTCTTCCGCCCGTCGGCGTGGTAGATCGGACGCGGCGTCACGGTGATGTCGGTCGTCGCTCCCATCGCGAACCACCAGCCGAGGTTCGCGGTCCTCAGCTCGGGGCGCGAGCGGCGGGCGGTCTCCCACACCTTCTCGCCCGCGACGAGCCTGTTGTGCTGGCGCCAGAGCAGGGGGTCGCCGAGACCGCGGAAGTACCAGCCGTTGCCCACGATCCCGTGCTCGCGGGGCATCGTGCCGGTGAGCATCGTCGATTGCACGCTGCACGTGACCGCCGGGAGGATCGTGTCGAGCCCCAGGTGCCCGCCGGAGCGGCCCAGGGCGGAGAGCCGGGGCATCGCCGAGAGCGCGCGCGGGGTCAGCCCCACGATGTCCAGCAGCAGAACCTTGCTCATGCGCGGATCCTTTCGTCGATCGCGGATGCCGGGACCCCGGCGAGAGCGCGGGAAAGATGCGTGTGTGCCCAGCGCAGTTCGGCCGCGATCCCGCTGACGAGCGTTTCGGGCTGCAGTTCGCGGGGCAGCACCGACCAGGTGTAGGTCTCGACGTCGAGGTGGGCGTCACCGCCGCCGGGGGCCTCGAGGACCGCGTCGATCGCGGCGAGCAGCACCTCGGTCGTGGCGCGCAGCGGCTCTGCGGGCCGGGCGTGCAGGGGGATGTGCACGTGCACCCGCCAGGGGCGGTCGGTCGGCCAGGGCTCGGCGGCATCGAGCACCTCGGGCAGGTCGTCGGCCCGTCGCGTGCCCCCGGCCTCGCGCACCTGGTGCACGTAGCGCTCCTCGGCGAAGGGCCGCAACGCCTCGATCGTGCGCGGGTCGGCGGGGTCGGGCACCTCGAGGGCGACCGAGGCCTGCACCTTGACGATCCGGATGCCGGCGGCGGCCACGTCCGCGACGGCTGCGGCGGGGTCGGCGAACGAGACGGCGAGGTGGCAGGTGTCGAGGCACAGGCCGAGATGCCCCCCGTCCGTGAGGTGGGGGCGGGCGCCGAGCCACGCCACCACGTCGGCGACGTCGTCGAGGATGCAGCCGGGTTCGGGCTCGATCGCGACCCGCACCGTCCGACCCGTCTCGCTCTCGAGGGCGGCGAGGTCCTCGACCAGTCGGGTGAGGTTCTCGTCGGCGGCGCGGTCGGCCGCGGCATCCCACCCCGCTCTCCACCCCAGCGGGAGCGTCGAGATGCTCCCCTCCGCGCCCTCGGGGAGCAGGGCGGCGAGGGCGCGCGCGCAGTCGAGGGTGTAGTCCCGCCGCTCGCGCGTGGTCCAGTCGGGGCGGTAGACCGCGAGCTTGACGACATCGTCGTGGAACCCGCGATACGGGAAGGCGTTCACCGTCCGCAGCTCCAGAGCGTTGCGCTCGAGGGCGTCGGCGAGAACCGCACGGGCCCCCGGGTCGCCGGAGAGGGCGGATGCCACGCCCACCGGCATCCACAGTCCGACGCCGAGGCGGTCGAGACCCGCCGCCCGCCGGATCGGGCCCGCGTGCTCGTCGAGCTGGCGGACGATGCCGTCGAGGTCTTCGGCGGGGTGGACGTTGGTGCAGTACGACAGTTCCACCCTCACGCCCCCTGGCGCGACGCCGTGCCGCGCAGCACCGAGTTGCCCTCGAACAGGTCGGGGCCCTGGCTCGCGGGGGCGAAGCCCTCGATCGGATCGGTGTTCACGCGGCCGCTCTGCGCGTAGAAGTCGCGGGGGTTACGCCACAGGATCCGGTCGACGTCGTCGTCGCTGAAACCGGCGTCGAGCATCGCCAGGCCCGTCTTGGCGGTCCTGAGCGGGTCTGAGCGGCCCCAGTCCGCCGCGGAGTTGACGATGACGCGGTCGAGGCCGATGCGCTGCATGATCGCGACCACGCGTTGCTCGTCCATCTTCGTGTCGGGATAGATCGAGAAACCCATCCAGGCGCCGCTGTCGGCCACCGCATCGACGCAGGTCTCGTTGAGGTGATCGACGAGCACGTGCTGCATCGGGATGCCGGACTCGGCGACCACGTCCAGCGTGCGCTGCGTGCCCACGGTCTTGTCGCGGTGCGGGGTGTGGACGAGAACGGGGAGCTCGAACTCGATGCCGAGGGCGAGGTGCTGGCGGAGGATCTCGTCCTCCTCGGGGGTCATCGAGTCGTACCCGGTCTCTCCCACCGCCACGACCCCGTCCTTGGCGAGGTAGGTCGGCAGCTCGGCCATCACCTCGCGGCAGCGTGCGTCGTTCGCCTCCTTCGGGTTCAGCGCGATCGTGCAGTGGTGGCGGATGCCGAACTGCGCGGCGCGGAACCTCTCCCACCCGATCAGCGCGTCGAAGTAGTCGAGGAACGACCCCACGCTCGTGCGCGGCTGGCCCAGCCAGAACGCCGGCTCCACGAGCGCGCGCACGCCCGCCTGATACATGGCCTCGTAGTCGTCGGTGGTGCGCGCCGACATGTGGATGTGGGGGTCGAAGATGCGCATGTCAGGCCCTTTCGCGAGCACGGAGGAGAGAGAGGTCGTCGGGCACGGGCCGGCCCGCGGCGCGGCGCTCGGCCGCGAAGCGCTCGGCCATCGCGGCGAGCTCGTCGTCGGCGCGGGCGCCGAGGCCCGAGACGACGGAGAGGGGGATGCCGAGGAACACGCACTTCAGCACGCCGTGACGCCACGCGTGGTCGTCGAGGTGCTCCGCGGCGAAGGTCCCGAGCGCGGCGGCGACGAGCCGGGTGTCGTTGGCGCGCAGGGCGTCGGCGATCAGCTCGAGACCGGCCTCGCGCCAGGGGGCCGGGGGCGCCTCGATCGCGTCGAGCCCTCGCAGCACGCCCCGGCGCTCGGCGTCGTCGCCGCGGCGGTACAGCGCGAGCACCACGTCGGGGTCGGCTCCGCTGTCGGCCAGGGCCGCGACGATGGCCGCGCGGACGGCGTCGTCGGCGCTCGGCGCGAAGGGCTCGGCGGAGAGGGGATCGCGCCCCACCTCGCGGCCCGCCGAGGCGAACAGGCGCGGCGCACGAGTGGCATCCGTCCGCACCTGCTCGACCGCGCGGGTGGTCCAGGGGTGCGGTACCGGGGTCGCGGGGGCGCTCGACCCGGGAACGGAGGATGCCACGGGGGTGCCGGGTCCTCCCCCGGCGGGTTCTCCTCCCCCCGCGGGCCCCGCGGACGCCGTGCGCTCCGCCGCCGCCACCAACGCGGCCATGCTCGCGCGGGCCAGCTCGGGCGCTGCGTGCGCGTGCCGCGGCAGCTCGACCGCGACCACCCCGGTGTAGTCGATCTCGCGCAGCGCCGAGAGGGCGGCATCCAGGTCGAGCTCCCCCTCGCCGAAGGGCAGGTGCTCGTGCGCCGCGGGCCGCATGTCGTCGGCCTGCACGTTGCGCAGCAGGGCGCCCGCCGCGCGCAGGGCGCCGACCACTCCCTCGGGCTCGACGACCACGCAGTGGCCGAGGTCGACGGTGAGGCCCAGGTTCTCGGGGTGGCCGAGGCGGGCGCGGAGCGCGAGGGCGTCGGCCACGGTCTCGATGAGCATGCCGGGCTCGGGCTCGAGGGCGAGGGCGACGCCGGAGTCGGCGGCGAACGCGGCGAGCTCGAGAAGACGCTCCTCGAGCAGGACGCGCGCCTGATCGACCGAGACGTCATCGGGCACGACCCCGCTCCAGAGCGACACGCAGTCGGCGCCCAGGATCGCGGCGATCTCGACGGCACGGCGCAGGAACGCCAGGCGTGGCTCGGCCTCGCGGTCCACGAGGGTCGGGCGGTGCTTGCGCAGCGGGTCGAGCAGGTAGCGGGCTCCCGTCTCGACCACCACCCGCAGGCCGCGGCGACGCAGGTCGGCGGCGAGCGCCTGGGTCTGCGCACGCCAGTCGGCGGCGAAGGGGTCGAGGTGCGGGTGGCCGAGGGTCAGCGCGACCGCGCCGTAGCCGTGGTGCTGCAGCACGTCGAGAGCGGCGGGCAGCGGGTGGTCGGTGAAGCCGTTGGTGCCGTAACCCCAGGTCCAGCTCATGTGATGTCTCCCCTCCATCGGCGGCGGCCGAGCCAGCGGCCGAGAGTCTCGACGCCCAGCAGGGCGGCGGTCGCCGGCGGCGAACCCGCACGGGCGGCGAGGGCCGACTGCAGGGGGACGACCGCGCGGATGCCGGCGCGGGTGGCGTCTCGCGCCTCGGCGGCTCCGGGACGACGGGCGACCGCCAACTGCCCGGGGAGGACCGCGGCGAGGTAGCGCGCTCCCCCGAGCACGGTGGCGGGGTGGTTTCCCCCACCGAGCAGACCGGATGCCGCGACGGCGACGCTCGCGGCCGCGGCGGCGCGACCGGTGGTCGCGGTCGACCCGTCGACCTCGCCCCGCGAGATCGCGGTGACGGCGACGGTGTGCGCGGCGACCGCGCCCGCGGGGACCACCGCCGAGCGCCACCCCGGGCCCGCGGCGCCCATCATCACGTCGAGCCCCCGGCACGCCGCCATGACCACGGGGCCGGCCGCGGTGGGCTTGAACACGGTGTCGTACGCCCACAGCGCGCCGGCCAACGCGACCGAGACCAGGCCCGAGGCGCGACCCGCGGCGAACGCCGAGCCGACCCCCAGGGCGGTGAGGCACACGCCGACCGCGAGGGCGCGGCCACGGCTGATCCGCCCCGAGGGGATGGGGCGTTCCGGGCGTTCGCGCGCGTCGAGGTCGGCATCCGCCCAGTCGTTCACCGCCATGCCGGCGCTGTACAGGCAGACCGACGAGACCGCGAGGGCACCGACGCGCAGGGGTCGGTCCGCGCCCGGCCCGCGCGCGCTCAGCGCACCGACGAGGGCATCGCCGAGGACGGTGAGCGAGGCGGGGGCGCGGACGAGGTCGAGGTAGTCCGCGACCCGGGTCACGGTGCGGCGACCCGAGCTGCCGCGACGGCGGCGGCGGTCTCGTGCACCCACGAGACGAAGTGGGCGGTCTGCTCGCCGAAACCGTGGACGTCGCTGCCCCACGGGTCCTTGAAGAAACAGCCGAGGGCGGTGACGACACCGGCATGACCGGCGCGGGTCGCGAGCGAGAGGGCGCGGACGAGGTCGATGACCAGGGGCGCCGCCAGAGCCGAGTCGTACGCGCTCCAGGTGGTCTGCAGCGTCACGCGGCTGCCGAGGAAACCTGTTGCGCTGACGTGGTCCCACGCGGTCTTGACGTCGCCGAGGTCGGGCACGTTGTCGATGTGCAGGGGGGTTACGACGTCGTCGCCGACGAGGGCGTGCAGACCGCGGTTCTTCGACACGAGCTTGGAGCGCACCGCCTCGGGGTCGGCCAGGGTCGCCCCGTCGCCTCCGCCGAGCAGGTTCGTGCCCGCCCAGGACTGCACGCGGAACCCGCGAGCCGTGAACATCGGGGCCAGCACGGTGCGCAGCAGCGTCTCTCCGGTCTTGCCGTCCTGACCCGCGTACGCGATGCCCGCCCGTTCGGCGCGGTCGCGCAGGACGGGAAGGTTGAGGGATGCCGAGGGGGTGAAGGCCGCGTACGCGGCTCCGGCGGCTATCGCGGCGAGGGCGGCGCGCGAGCTGGGCGGCAGCACCCGCACGCCCGGCGTCGTGAGGGCTGCCTGCAGCAGCTCGTCGTCTTCGAATCCCGGGTGGTAGGGCGGCAGGGGCTCGGTGGACGAGACGTCGATGACGACGACCTCGCGCAGGTCGTACCGCTCGCGGAAGTCGACGATGTCGGCTGCCAGCAAGTCGATCTCCTCCTGCTGGGTCGCGGTCATCGCGGGGACGGTGCGGAGGTTCCGATCGGTCTCGCGCAGGCGTTCGGCGACCGCGTCGACGAGGGCCGCGGGGAACATGCCGCCCGCGGCGAGCTGGCGCGCCCGCTCCTCGAGCGGGGTGGTCGAGATGTCGTGGCCGCCGACGACGATATCGGCGAGCGCGGGGAACTCGTCGACGCGCACCGCGTCGGTCTCGGTCGTGAGCCCCACGGGGGTTGCGACCCCCGCGGCGAGGGCGTGGATGCCGAGGGTCGCCGTCGTGGCGAGCGAGCCTCGTGCGCCGATGAACCAGGCGCCGACGTCGGCGGTGTGTCGGGTGTCCGAAGTGTTCACGTGAGGGTCCGTTCTTCGTTGAGGGACGTCGATTGCCGGGCACGCGCGACGGCGCGACTCCGCGGGTGGGAGCTGTGGGGGTGGGGCGCTCCGGTGGGGATGGAGGGCGGCCCAGGGGTGGTCGGGGGGACTCGTCGTCGAGGTGTCCTGGTCTGTTCGACAGTAGTGAGGCTTTTGCGGAAAGGCAACCAAAAGATGTTGCATTGAAGTGCAATATTCGCTGCCGATTCGACGTCGGCAGCCGGGCGCATGTCGAGGAGGATTCTCGAGCGCCGCCTGCGACACTGCTCTCATGACCGCCCGCCGAGACACGACAGCGCCCGACGTCGCGTTCGAGAAGTGGGTGACGCATTTCACCTCGAACCGTCGACGCCACGACGCGATCGAGGCGATGATCGACTGGGAGGCTCCCGCCCGCCTACCGACCGGAGTCCGGGCCATCCTCGTGCGGTCGTTTCAAAGATTCGAGCTGGGTGAGGGTGGCGACGGGCTCCATCTGCTCCGCAAGGCAGAGGGCTGCGGTACCGCTCAACGGGAGGCCCTGAGACTCCTGGTGGCGGAGGAGCAGAAACACTCGGCGCTGTTCCGACGCGGACTCCAGCACCTCGGAGCGGGCACGTTGACCAATCATTGGTCCGACCTCATCTTCACGCGACTTCGGCGCGCGCTCGGGCTGCGCACCGAGCTGGCCCTGTTCCTGACGGCCGAAGCCGTCGCCATGCCCTACTTCGTCGTCCTTGCGCGTTCCGGGCCCGACCCCGTGATCCGCGGAATCGGCACGCGCATCGCGCTGGACGAAGAGCATCACCTCGCTTTTCAGATTGCTCAGCTCCGAGGAGGGCTCGCCGCCCTCACGACGCCCGTGCGGACGCTCGTCCTGCTCCTGTGGTGGGTGGTCGCCGTCGGAGCGGCGACCGTCGTGGCCCTTGACCACGGATCCGCTCTGCGCGCGTGCGGCCTCCCCGTGCGGCGCTATTGGGGAGCAGCGTTGCGCTCTTTCCGTCGGGCCGTCGAGGCGACGGTGTCCTGAGCGGCGGCGCCGGTCACGCCCGCTGGTCTCGAACCCGACTCTCGTCCCGCATCACTGTTGACTCCGCGCCGTAGCAGCGCCCCCGGGCGCCACGTCAGCCGTGCACAGCGAGCGCGCGCAGCACCTCGAGCTGATGCGCCGGACCGCCACCCTCGTGGCCGTTCCACGGGTAGACGCGGATGCTCTTCTCCCCCGCGTAGTGGTTGTACGCCGCATACACGGTCGACGGCGGGCACACGGCATCCCGGAGCCCGACCGAGAACAGCGCGGGGACGCTCGCCCTCGCGGCGAAGTTCACGCCGTCGAAATAGGAGAGAGTGCGGAAAACCTCCTCTTCCTCGCCGCGCCGGGTCTGCAGGTAGGTGACGATCTCGCTGTACGGGGCGGCGTCGGTGATGGCGACGGCCCGACGCATCGCGCTCAGGAACGGGAAGTCGATCGCGGCGAATCGCAGCCCCTCGCTCAGCGCCGTCGCGGCGAGCGCGATGCCCCCACCCTGGCTGCCGCCCCACACGCTCACGCGCGTCGCGTCAGTGGCCGGGTGCGACCGCACCGCGTCGATAGCAAGCACCGCGTCGCAGAACACGCGCCGGTAGTAGGAGCGGGCGGGGTCGTCGAGGCCCTCGGTCACGCGACCGGCGACGTGTGGAGCGCCGCCCACGGGGTCGGCGGTCGCGCCGGGGAGCGACCCGCTGGTCTGGCCTCGCGTGTCCATGACCATCACCGCGAAGCCGGCGGAGGGCAGGAGCGTGTGCTGGTGCGCGAAGCCGCGGCCAGAGTTATAGCCGATGTACTGCACGACGCACGGCAGGGGGCCGGAGGCCCCGCGCGGGCGCAGCAGCCACGCCCGCACCTCGTGTCCCGCGAACCCCGCGAAGACGACGTCGTCGACCTCGACGCCGATCACACCGCTGTCGGCCGCGTCGACCGGGGTGAATCGCGCGGGCCATGCCCCCGCGCGCGCCTCGGCGAGCGTATGGGTCCAGAACCGGTCGAAGTCGACGGGCTCCTCGCGCTCCGGGTAGAACGCCTTGAGCTCGGCCAGGGGCAGATCAAACTGGGTCACGAGTTCTCCTTCTCTCCGACGAGGCGCGAGAGCACACCGTCGATGTGAGCGCGCGTGGCGGCGAAAGCCCGCGTCCGGACCTCGTCGAGACCGGCGTACTCGCGATGGCCGTAGGGCTGCACGTCGAGCTCGAGCTCGGCGCCCGGCGCCTCGTCGATCGCATTCGCGACCGCGAACTGGCCGGGCGGGGGAACGTGGCGGTCGCGCAGCGCGCACTCCACACGCACCGGTATCCGGAGGTGGGTCGCCGCCGTCGAAGCGTCGAAGAAGCGCAACACCTCGCGCGCCTCGGGGTGGGTGGCGACGTGGGCGCGCACCCGCTCCCCGCTGCCCTCGCACGGCAGGCGCAATCGCAGGTCGTACTGACCGAAGCTCGGCACGATCAGCGTCGCGCCGACGAATCGGTCGTCCCACGGCAGGGCCAGCGCGCCGATCCCGCCCCCGAAGCTCTCGCCCACGTAATACAGGGGAACGGACCCGGCGAGCGCCCGCAGCGCCGACCCGGCGTGCCAGAGGTCGACGGCGCACCTGCCGAGGACGTACTCGTGGATCGAGTGGATGTCGTGGAGCACATGCCCCTCGGCGGGCGTCGGCGCCCCGAGACCGGCGTTGAGCACCCCTTGCCCCCGGGCGACGGGGAAGAACACCGCCGCATCGTCCGGGACGCGGTCGACGTCGGGCGCCTCTCGACCGCCGTAGCCGTGGCCGTGCACGATACCCACGCGGGGCGGCACCCCGTCGACGGTCGTGGCGAACCACCCGCGCAGGCGCAGGCCGTCGGCGACGGTGTGCTCGACCAGGAACAGGGCACGGCCGGCCACCCGCCCCAGGGGGCTCATGCGGGGGTCGGGGTCGACCCGCATCGCCTCCGCCGCCCAGGCCCGCCAGCGCTCGGCGAATCCGGCAGGCGGGGCGACCGGTGGCACCGCGCGCAGGGCCGGCAGCTCGAAGCCGTACGCTCCATCGCCCGCGGGATCGGCGATGACGCCGTTCACAAGCGAGCCGCCGTGGAAGACTGGAGGCCCGAACGAGAGGAGCGATCGTGCTCGCCGCCGAACGCCGATCCCGCCTCCTGGCCGAGGTCCGCCGCCAGGGCGCCGCCTCGGTTCCCGACCTGGCCGTGACCCTCGGTGTGAGCGAGATGACCGTCCGGCGCGATCTCGACGTGCTGGCCGCCGACGGCCGCGTCGACAAGGTGCGCGGCGGAGCCCGCAGCCCGCAGCCCGGGATCGGCGGCTCTCGCGACCTCGCCACGCAGGCCCGCCGCAACGGCGACGGCAAGCGCGCCATCGCGCGCCGCGCCGCCGAACTCGTCGAGGCGGGCATGTCGGTGGGTCTGGGCGGTGGATCCACGACCTGGGCGCTCGCCCGCGAGCTGCGCGGAATCGACGACCTCACGATCGTGACGAACTCGCTGCCCGTCGCCGACGTCTTCGCCCGCCCCGACCGGGCGGACGAGCCCTACACCCAGACCGTCGTGCTCACCGGTGGCGTCCGTACCCCCGCCGACGCGCTCGTCGGCCCGGTCGCGGTCGCTTCGCTCGAGCACCTCCATTGCGACATCGTCTTCCTGGGCGTCCGTGGGATCGACCTCACCGCGGGGTTGACGACCTCGAACCTGCTTGAGGCAGAGACGAACCGCGCGCTGGTCGCTGCGGGGGCCCGGGCGGTCGTGCTCGCGGATCACACCAAATGGGGAGCGGTGGGACTCACCACGATCGTCGACCTGAACGAGGTCGACCTCGTCGTCACCGACGCGGGGCTCTCCCAGGAGGCCGAAGAGACGCTGCGCGCGCACGTCGCCGAGCTGTGGGTGGCCGCCGACGGCGACGACTGAGACGCGCCCGCGTCCTCGAGAAGACCGGGCGGCGACAGCCGCGCTCACCGCGCCGTGCTCGCTCGCGCGATGACCGTGGCGTCGACCACGATGTGCCGGACCGGGACGTCGGCGCCCGGGCGAGCCGCCATCTGACGCTCGAGCTCGGCGAACGCCGCCTCGACGATGCCGTGGTCGTCGGGTGCGACCGACGACAGCGCCGGCACCGAGAACTGCGCAGCGTGTACGTTGTCGATACCGATCACCGCGACATCGCCGGGCACCGCGAGCCCGCGCTCGTGCAGTGCCGCCAGCACGCCGAAGGCCACGGAATCGTTCGAGCACACCACGCCGTCGAAGGCGATGCCGGAATCGTGCAGACGCCGCAGCGCCTCCGCACCCTCTTCCGAGGTGAAGGCGTCGACCGGCACGATCAGGCCGGGCTCGTCGGCCAAGCCCAGGCGCGACACGGCGTCGCGGTAGCCGGCGAAGCGTTGGTCCGCGGCATCCGAGGGACGGGACACGCGAGGACCCAGGAAGGCGACCCGACCGCACCCGGAGGAGGCGAGGTGCGCCGTCGCCAGGTCCGCCGTGCGACGGTTGTCGATCGAGACGTGAGTGAAGGGGCTCACGGCGATGTGCTCGCCGAGCAGGACGAGCGGACCCGGGTCGGTGCGCCGCGTCAGATCTCCGACGGTCAAAGACCGAGGGATGTGGATCAGGCCGTCGGTCGCCGGGAGCCCCACCCCGTTCGCGACATCGATCTCTCGCTGGTGGTCACCCTCGGTCTGCTGGATGAGGATCGACAGCCCTCGCGCCTCGGCACCGCGTGCCAGCAGGGTCGTCAGCTCGGCGAAGTACGGTTCCTCGAGATTCGGCACCGCCAGCGCGACGATTCCCGTGCGCTCGCGACGCGACAGGGGGGAGATCCGCCGCGTCGCCGAGGGCGTGTCGGTCATGGCGGGGCTCCTCGTCGAGGACCGGGCGGCGCTCGCGCGCGCCGCGGGGCGGTCTGTTCTGGGGGCTACGGTATCGCGCGGCATGTCACTCCTGAACACGGAAGGCCACGATGCGGGCCTCCGGCGCGCCGTGGGTCGCCGTCACCACCACTCGCGCGGCGCTGATCGCGCCGAGCCCCTCGGGTAGCGGGTGCCGGCGGCGGCGACGTCTGTTCTGCGCCACCGCCGCGACCTCGACCCATTCCTGCGCCCCGGCCGTCTGCGCCTCGACCCGGTAGGCCTCGACGAGCGAGGGCATCACGAGGTGGGGATCGCGATGGTGGTGGAGGGTGTTGAGCTCGACGTCGGGGTCGTCGTCGAAGATCAGCACGACCTCGCGCGCGACGACCGGCCGCTCCCAGTCGAGACGGAGCCACGCGTCGCCCTCGGCCAGAGGAGCCGAGGCCCAGAGGTTCGGACCACCGAAGGGGCGCTGGTAGCCGCCGACCGCACGCTCGGGCGCCAGCGCCTCTGACGGCGTGGGCACGCGGAACTGCACCGACCGCCCCCGCAACGGCTTGGTCGGCCACTGCACGAGCAGCTCGTCGAGGCTCACCTGGACGTTCTGGTCGTCGGCATCCGAGGTGTGGACGAGGGTCAGGATGCCGGGCGGAAGCTCGTCCGCCACGAACACGCTCACGCCGGGTCGGGCGCGCAAGACGACGACCGCGTTGGCCGGGGTCTGCGGCTCCCACCGCACCGGGGCGTGCACCCACTGCGCCTGGCCCGCGGTCACGGCGACGGTGACCGCGTGCTCGAGGTGCTCGGGGACGACGTTCTGTGGGAGCCCCGTCGACCACACCTCGACCTCGAGATCGACGTCGTGCTCAGCGGTGACCCGCAGGTCGAAGCCGTCGAGACGCGGGTGCACGGGCACGACGATGCCGAGGTCGTGCTCGAGCGGATGGAGCCGGACCGAAGCTGCCTCGCTGGGTCCGAGCCCCCCGCGCACGCCCGAGGCCGTCACCCGCGCCGAGGCGGCGAGGTTCTGCGGGTCGGTGTCGGCCACGCCGATGAGCGGGGCGTCCTGTCGCAAAAGCAGCTGTCGGAGTTCTTCACGGTGATTCTCGTAGAGCCCGCGGGGGCTCGTGTGATGAGCGAGCGCGAGGGATGCCGCGGTCCCCGCCGCCTCGCCCATCGCGGCGCACGTGGCCATGACGCGCGCCGCGCCGAACGCGATGTGGGTGGCCGAGACGTCGCGCCCCGCCATGAAGAGATTCTCGACGTCGGCGGAGTAGAGGGAGCGGAACGGGATCTCGAAGACGCCGTTCGAGAAGCGCTGCACGGCGCCCGCACCGGTCGAGTACATCCCTTCTTTGGGGTGCAGGTCGATCGACCAGCCCCCGAAGGCCACGCCGTCGTCGAAACGCGTCTGTTCGATGATGTCGCGCTGGTGCAGCGTGTAGTCGCCGACGAGGCGGCGGTACTCGCGCTTGCCGGGGACGTTGCCGATCCACTCCAGGTCGAGGTTGTCGGCGTCGAACTCGCCCGAGTTCTTGATGTGGTTCCAGATGCCCAGGATGACCGAGCGCAGCTCGTCGCGGATGCGCTCGTTGTCGTGCACGATGTCGAGCTCGCCACCCCACTCGATCCACCAGTAGTGCGCTCCGCTGTCACCGCTTCGGATGATGCGCGACGACGGGATCGGGGTCTTGAGGATCGACTTCGCCGAATCGGGTGCGACGAAGCGCACCGGATGCCCCACGTCCTTCGTGTAGAACAACAGCGTCGAGCCGAGGAAGGTGCGCTCGGCCTCTTCCGGCGCCCAGTCCTCGTCGAACTCCACCCGCGACTCCTTGCCGAGCCGCGCCCTCGCTCCGGAGAGGTGGCCGACGAGTCCGTCACCGGTGCAGTCGAGGAAGACCGGGGCAACGAAGCGCGTCTCGGTCTCGGCTCCCATGGTCCATCCCGTCACCGACTCGATGCGGCGCGCACCCTCGGGGCCGGTGGCGGCCACGTCGCGCACGTCGGTGTTGAGGTACAGCGAGATGTTCGGCTCGGCACGCACGGCATCCAGCACCACGTCGTCCCAGTGGATGGGGTTGCCGTCGGGGTTGCGGTACTGGTTCTCGAGGTACAGCTCGCCGATGATGCCGTTCTCGCGCGCCCACCGCTGATTGCCGTGCGCGGTCGCCCCGCACACCCAGACACGGACCTCCGACGAGGAGTTCCCGCCCAGGACCGGTCGGTTGTTGATGAGGGCGACGCGCCGGTCGAGCCGGGCGGCGGCGATGGCGGCGGCGACTCCGGCGAGTCCTCCGCCGACGACGACCACGTCGTAGTCGGCCGTATGTGAACGCATTCTGCGGGTGTCCTTCCTGGGGACGCGGGGGCGTCCGAATGTGGTGCGGGGAGAGATCGACGGGCTCAGTCCACGGCGATCGCCTCGATCTCGAAGACCCGGGCGACGTCGGTGGTGGATGCCGACGGGTCGCTGATGAGCAGCCGCACGCCGTCCGCGACGACGCCGCCGGCCGGGACGCTCACGAGGCGCTGCGTGTTCGCGGTGACGGAGCCGAGGCTCGTCCAGCCCGTGGGGGTGTGCACCTGCACCTCGAAGGAGCGCAGGACGGCGGCGGAGCCCGAGTCGGCGCTGTAGCCGCTGCGCACGCGCACCTCGTCGAGCGCCGCCGGCGCGGTCATGCTCAGCGAGATCCACGGAGCGGTGTCACCGACCGCCGAGATCCACCGGCTGGCGTCGCTGCAGACGCCGTCGACGGCGAGTGCGGGGCCGGTGTCTGCGCGCAGGCTCGACGAGGCGGTGGCCGTCGCGCCCAGCGCGACGTTCACGCCGCCCGGGTCGTCGCGGAGGTCCGAGACGAGGGTCGACAGCGAGGTGGCGGGACCGACGGCCGCGTCTCGAGGAACGACGGCGCGGGTGAGACGGGCTGGGGCCGCCGCAGGAGCGGAGAGGTAGACGACGTCGGCGTCATCGGTCGATCGCGTCTGTGCCCGCAGGCGCTGCTGGCCCAGAAGCGGCTCACCGACAGCGGCATAGGTCCACGCGGCGGCTGCGTCGGCGCGCTCGGCGACGATTGCGCGGCTGCGCACCTCGCCGCAGACCTGGGCGGTCACGACGGTGTAGAGCCGCGTCGTCGACCCGGCGCGGGTGAGGTCGACGGCAGCCGACGTGGCGACGCCGTCGCCGAGGGCCGCGGAGTCCACGACCTTCTCGTCGATCCAGGACGATCCGTCCCACCGCACGAAGCGGGCGTCGTAGGCCGTGCGGTCCTTCTCGACGAAGCGGTAACCGATGCCCGCGAGAGCGGAGCCGTCGAGGGCGAGCTTCGCGGACTGCACCGCCGGGGTGTAGCTGCGGATCGTCTCGCCGGTGAGGAACGGTCGCCAGACGATCGCGCCCGTCGAGGCGGGGGTGATCGGGCCGGGGACCGTGGCGCCGGCAGCGTCCGCGAGTGACCCCGTCGCCGGATCGTAGACGGCGTACGAGCCGAGGTGGCGCGCGGGGTCGGCGGGGAACGGGCCCCACTCCCACAGCACGTGCACGCGACCGTCGGGCGAGACCTCGAGGTCGTCGGGGTAGAAGGAGTAGCCCTTCGCCGCGGCGATGGTCGTCTCGCGCCCCCATGAGCCGGCATTCCGGTCGTAGTGGTAGAGCACGCCCTCGCGCGCACCGTCGGCATCCGTCCCGGTGCGCACCAGCACCCACGCGTCGCCGTCGGCTCCGCGGGCGGTCACGGGGTAGGTGATGTCGACGTCGAGATCGGGCATGGTCGAGGTGCGATCCACCATCGTGCTCACGTCGCCCGCGGTGTCGGAGCGGAAGTAGTTCCACTGCTCGTTGTGCATCGAGACGAAGGCGTGGATGACCCCGTCACCGTCGACGACGATGGAGGGCTGGTTGTGACCGTTGTCGTCGACGAAGGTGACGCACGCCGCTCCCGGGGAGGTGCGCAGGCACCCCTCGGCCCACGTGCCGTCGGCAGCACGCGAGGCGAGATGCACCTCGTGCCGCGCGGCCTGGGCCGCGGGGGCGTTGAAGGCGAAGTAGGTCACGTCCCCCACGACGTCGAGGGGGTTCCACCACGCCGCCTGGTTCGACGAGTCGACCGCGAACGGGAGCTCTTCGACCGTCGGCACCCCACCGACGGCGTGTGCCGACGGCGCGACGATCAGCCCGAGGGCGAGCGCGGCGATCGCCGCCGCGCTCCCTCCGCGCAGAAACCGCACGTCAGCCGACCAGCTTCTGCGCGGCCTCGCCGGCCCGCTTCATCGCGTCCGCCGGCGAAGCGGATCCGATCAGCACGGCCTGGACGTTGTCGGCGATCGCCGACTCGATCTGCGAGTACGCGGTGAACTTCCACAGCGGGTTCGAGCTGGCCGTGGCCGTGATGCGCTCGCTGAACTGCGCACCGAAGGTGTCGGCGGCGACCTCCGACGACGAGAGCGCCTCTGTGGTCGCCGGCGGCAGGCCGCGCAGGGCGTAGTCGGCCAGGATCGCGTCGAGGTCGGACGTGGCGTACTGGGCGAAGTCGCCCGCGGTCGCCGCACCCGTTCCGTTGACCACGGCGATCGCGCCGCCCCAGACGAGGGCACGCGGGGTGTCGCCGGCCTTCATTACCGGACGTGAGACAGGGGCGAGCTTGCTCGCGAGATTCGCGTCGGGCGATTCCTTCGTCACCGCGGCACGGCCCACGGGGGCGTCGTCGTACATCGCGGCGCGACCCTGTGCGAACAGGCTCCGCGCGTCGAAGCGATCGACGTCGGCGGCGATCAGGCCCTGGTCGTAGAGCCCCTTGTACCAGGTGACCGCTTCGATGCTGGCGTCGTCGCCGATCGTGACGGTGTCGCCGTCGACCAGCGGGCTACCGAAGGTCTGCATCCAGATGAGGATGTCCTTGAGCTGCGCGGCCTTGGTCGAGGCGGCGTACGGGATGAGGCCGTTTCCGAGGCCCTTGAGCGCGACCAGGGTCTTCTCGAACTCGTCCACCGTCGTCGGGAACGCATCGGGGGCGACGCCGACCTTGCCGAGCGTCTCGGAGTTGGCGACGAGGCCGATCGCGCCGATGGTCCACGGCAGGGCGTACTGAACGCCGTCGAAGGTGGCCGCCTGCAGGGCCGAAGAGGTGTAGCCGCGACCGGATGCCAGGGCCGAGACGTCCTGCAGCTTGCCGGTGGCCGCGAGGCTTCCGAGCCAGGCGACGTCGACGTGCGCGGCGCCGGTGAACTGACCGCCCGTGACCTGCAGCATGAGCTGGTTGATGTACTCGTTGTACGGGAACGCCGTGCGCTTGATCGCGATGCCGCGAGCCTTCTCGTACGCCGCGAGGGTGCCCTCGAGCGCCGGCTTCGCCGACTCCTCGGTGAGCGACCACGACGAGAACGCGAAGTCGGTGGGATCGGCGCCGTTCAGGCCGGCCGCGCCCGCGGCGGGCCCGGCGCTGCCGGTGGGTACGCATCCGGCCAGGGCCGCGGCGGCGGCACCGATGCCGAACATCTGCAGCGCGCGACGGCGGGTGATCAACGGGTGGGGAAGCGATGAAGCTGACATAGGTGTCCTCCTTGACAGGTGAGCAGAAGAAAGGGAGTGGAGCGGTCAGCCCTTGACGGCGCCGGCCGTCATACCGCTGACGAGGAAGCGCTGCAGCAGCATGAAGGCGATCGCCACGGGCAGCGACACCACGAGCGAGGCGGCCATGAGCTCGGGCCACGCCGTTGCCGCTTCGCCGACATAGGTGTTGACGAGGCCCGGGGGCAGCGTCTGCTTGTCGGGGCCGGCGAGGGTCAGGGCGAAGATGAAGTCGTTCCAACCGCGGACGAAGGCGAACAGGCCCGCGGCGACCAGACCGGGGGCCGCCAGCGGGAGCACGATCGAGTGGATCGTGCGCAGGCGCGAAGCGCCGTCGACCCGGGCCGCCTCGATCAGCTCGTCGGGGATGGTGTCGAAGAAGCCCTTCAGCATCCAGACGCACAGCGGCAGCGTGAAGGTCGTGAACGACAGCACCAGCGCCGTGTAGGTGTTGAGCAGACCGTAGGCGCTGAACACGCTGTAGAGGGTGACGAGCAGCAGGGCCTGCGGGAACATCTGAGAGGCCAGCACGAAGTACATCAGCTGGCGGCGCCCGCGGTACCGGAACTTCGAGAACGAGTACCCCATGTAGGCCGAGACGATCACCGACAGCAGAGCGGTGATGACCGAGACGATCACGCTGTTCTGCAGGTAGGTGAACAGCTGCGGGTTGGAGGTCAGCGAGGTGTAGGCGTCGAAGGTGATCTCGGTGGGGAACAGCTTCGGCGGGTACGAGAAGACCTGGTCCCGCGGGGTCAACGAGGTGGCGAGCAGCCAGTAGACCGGAAGCAGGGCGAAGCCGCCGCAGACGATCAGCGCGGCCCACGAGGCGAGTCGGACACCCGGGCGGTCGGAGCGCAGCCCCGAGCTCGGGCGACGACGACGCTCGGGCGCCGGAGCGACCACGGGCGGCACGTCGGGGGCGGGGGTGACGGTGGGCAGTGCGGTGCTGGTCATCGCTTCTCGCCCCTCTCGGAGAATCGGACGTAGACGACGACGAGCGCCATGAGCAGGATGAGCCAGAGCAGGCCGAGCGCACCGGCGTGACCGAGATCGAAGCCGTGGAAGGCCGTCTCGTACACCGAGGTCGCGAAGGTCTCGGTGGATCCGGCCGGACCTCCGCCGGTGAGCACGTAGATGATGTCGAAGTGCTGGAAGTTCCAGATGAACTCCAGCAGCAGCACGAGACCGATGATCCCGCCGATCTGCGGGACGGTGATCGAGAAGAATCGGCGCACGGTACCGGCCCCGTCCATCTCGGCGGCCTCGTGCAGCTCCTTCGGTACCGTCTGCAGGCCGGCCAGGAGCATGACCATCATCCAGGGGAACGACTGCCAGGTCTTGGCCACGATCACGGCGAACATCGCGGTCCCGGGCTGGGCGAGCCACGCCTGCGGGCTGACCCCGAGCGGCTCGAGGATCGCGTTCATCACGCCGTAGTTGGCGTTGAAGATCCACATCCACAGGAACGAGACGACGACCCCCGGAACGAGCCAGGGGATGAGCATGAGCCCGCGGAAAACCTTCGACCCGCGAATCTGCGTGTTCAGGGCCAGCGCCAGCGCGAAGCCGATGACGAACGGGGCGATCGTGGTGCCGAGCGTGAAGACCAGCGTCTGCCACAGCAGGCGAAGGAAGTCGTCCTGCAGCACGTCGACGATGTTCTGGAACCCGACGAACTCGCGACCGGGCAGCACCAGGCTCTGCTTGAAGAAGGCGGTCACCAAGGCCGAGACGAGGGGATACGCCACGACGACGGCCATGAGCGCCATGCCCGGCACCACCAACAGGACGGCGAACATGCCGTTGCCGAGCCGCTCCGGGCGCGAAGCCCGAGCCTGAACCCACCTCGGCGTCCTGTTGGGGTTGTTTACTTCTGTTGCGATTTGTGAGTTTGTCATCGTCACGTCCGTGTGCGCTTTCCTCAGCATTGAGGGACCCGGGGGCCCATTTGCGGCGCCACGCGCCGCCATCGACCGCTTCAGCTTGGCCGTTCACGGCCGCGGGGTCAATTCGCAGGAGGTAACGCTTGAATTACAGCGTGTTCGTACATGTTCATACGTGTTATCAAAGTGTGAAATAGCACACGCGATTGACCGCGTACGAACACAGCGACTCCGCGACAAAGAGCGACGTGCGCCATCCTGGTCAGCGGCGCTGCGGCATCCGCTCGTCGAGCCACGCCAGCAGATCCGCCCGCACCTCGGCCTGGCACCGCTCGGCGAAGATCTCGTGACGGGCACCCGGGTACACGAGAATCGTGACATCCGTCAGTCCGGAGCGACGCGTGTAGGCGTCCGCCAGTCTGTGCACGCTGCGCGGCCCGCCGACGGTGTCGTCGCGACCGACCATGAGCAGCAGGGGCACGTCGCGTTCGAGGCCGCGTCGCGGCCGCCCGAGGAGCTTCGCCGTCTCGAGGGGACCGAAGAGCCGCGCGAGCGGCGTGGAGGTCGTGAGCGGGTCGGCGACGAAGTCTCGACCCACCTGCTCATCGCTCGACAGCCACTGCATGCCCGAGCCCCGCAGGTGCTTCCACGGGGCGTTCAGATCCCCGGCGTTGAGCGAACCGGGCACCCGCAGGGCCGAGCCGGTCATCACCACGGCGTCGAAGGCCTCGGGATGCCGATCCAGCAGCATCTGCGCGAGGAACGAACCCCACGAGTGTCCGAGCAGCACGAGAGGCAGGTCGGGGTGCTCCGCGCGGATGCGCTGCGTGAGGGTCCACACCGCGTCGCGGGCGGCTCCGAGTCCGCCGGGCCCGAGCCGTCCGAGCTTGCGGCGGTCACCGCTCCATTGCCGCAGCCCCGTGCGCCCGTGACCGCGGTGATCGTCGGCATAGACCGTGTAGCCCGCGTCGACGAGCGCCTCGATAAGTGCGCCGTAGCGCCCCGCGTGCTCCCCCACACCGTGCAGCAGCTGCACCACCGCCCGGGGCTCGGCCGCTTCGTAGACGTCGTAGACGATCGAGATGCCATAGGCGTCGACGAACTCGGGCATGGGGGGAGTCTAGGGCGGCGGACGCGGGGAGAACGGGGTCCGCCCGTTCCTTTAGCAAAGCTAATGAGATAATCTGACGTCTAGGAACATGAATGATCGCGTCGACGAATCCCCCCTTCCCGACTTGAGTTCTGACCACAGCGCAGCGGCGTCCGAGCTGCGCATGGCCACGTTCCGGCTCGCCCGGCGCCTTCGGGCGCAGCGGGCCGTCGACACCATGAGCGACGGGCAGTTCGCCGTCCTCGCCGCGTTGACGGTGCACGGGGCGCACACGCTCGGCCAGCTGGCCGACCGCGAGCGCGTCACCGCCCCGTCGATGAACCGCACGGTGTCGCTGCTGGAGGACGCGGGATACCTGACCCGCATTCCCGATGAGGTCGACCGACGCCGCGTGAGCATCGACCTCACCGATCTCGGCCGCCGCATCGTCGATGAGACGGTCCGGCGACGAGACGCCTTCGTCGAAGAGGCTCTCGCCGAGCTCTCCCCCGAAGAAAGACAGGCGCTGGCCCGCGCCACGACGATCATGAGGAAGGTGGCCGACAGATGAGCACATCGATGTTCCGGTCGCTGTCGATCTTCAACTACCGCGTCTGGTTCATCGGAGCCCTCGTCTCGAACGTCGGCGCATGGATGCAGTCCACGGCCCAGAACTGGGTCGTGCTGACACAGCTCACGAACAATGACGCCGCCGCCATGGGCATCACCATGGCCTTGCAGTTCGCTCCCCCGCTGCTCCTGGTGAGCGTCACCGGGTGGGTCGCCGACCGGTTCGACCGCCGCAAGCTCATCATGTGCACGCAGAGCGCTCTTCTGCTGCTGGCGGTGTCACTCGGTATCCTGCTGCTGAGCGGGGCGATGACCCTGCCGTTGATGTTCTGCTTCGCACTGGCCCTGGGTGTCGTCACGGCCTTCGACAACCCGGCGCGGCAGGCCTTCGTCTCCGACCTGGTCTCACAGGAGAACGCCTCGAACGCCGTCGCCCTCAATGCGGCGTCGTTCAACATGGCCCGCCTCATCGGTCCCGCCGCCGCCGGCATCATGATCGTGCTCGTCGGCACCGGCTGGGTCTTCCTCGTCAATGCGTTCACCTTCTTGGCGATGCTCGGCGCTCTCTTGCTCATGCGCCCGCACGAGCTCGTCGCCCGTCACCGCCGCGGCGGCCCCGCTCGCCTGGCCGACGGCTTCCGCTACGTCGCACGGCGACCCGACCTCGTGGTCATCTTCGTGATGGTGTTCCTCCTCGGCGCCTTCGGCATGAACTTCCCGATCTTCGCCTCGACGATGGCCCTCGAGTTCGATCGCGGCGCCGACGGCTTCGGCCTCCTGAGCTCCTTCGTCGCGATCGGCTCCCTCGCCGGAGCCCTCCTCGCCGCGAGACGCGAGCGCGCCCGGATGCGGGTGGTGATCGTCGGCTCCGGCGGCTTCGCCGTGGCATCCGCCCTCTCGGTCTTCGCGCCCAGCTACGGCGCCTACGCGGCCACGCTCGTGCTGACCGGCTTCTGCGTCGTGACGACCCTGACCACCGCGAACGGCTACGTGCAGACCACGACCGACCCCCTCCTGCGTGGTCGCGTGCTGGCGCTGTACATGGCGATCCTCCTCGGGGGCACCCCCGTGGGCGCCCCGATCGTCGGCGCGGTCGCGGCGCAGTTCGGTCCTCGCGTGGCCATCGCGCTGGCGGCGATCGTGGCGGTCGTCGCGTGCGCCATCGGCGCGACCTGGACCGCGATGTCGGGCCGTCTGCACCGACACGAGACCAAGCGCTTCCGCCTCACGCTCGACGAGACTCGGCCCATCGCGACCGTCGCGGCCGAGCCCGAGGACTTCAGCGACGAGGTCGCCGGCACGACGCCGATTCCGCTTCCGCCGGGCGAACGTTCGCCGCGTGCGACGCCGCGTCCACGCCACGGCGGCTGACGCCCTCGCCCCACCGCGACGCCGCCCCCGCCGCGCCGCCCCAC